>DFDT01000053.1 GCA_002368865.1 Lachnospiraceae bacterium UBA3821
CGCGAGCTGGGTTCAGAACGTCGTGGGACAGTTCGGTCCCTATCCGGCGCGGGCGTTCGATGTTTGAGAGGAGCTGCCCTTAGTACGAGAGGACCGGGGTGGACGGACCGCTGGTGTATCTGCTGCGCCGCCAGGCGCAAAAGGCAGGGTAGCCAAGTCCGGCAAGGATAAACGCTGAAGGCATCTAAGCGTGAAGCCCCCCTCAAGATGAGATATCCAAAGTTCCCGCAAGGGAAACTTTTAAGACCCCTTAGAGAGTATGAGGTAGATAGGAATGAGGTGGAAGTGCAGTAATGCATGGAGCTGACATTTACTAATCGGTCCAGAGCTTATCCAATAAGTCGTGATAGAAGAGAGATGTGAAAGAGAGATTCGTGTTCGGTTTTGAGGGTACAATATGGTTCAGAGATTCAATATGAATCATAGATTCAATGTGATATAATATTTATTTGTTATGTGAAACATCGGGTTAGCTCGGTGTTTTTTTATGCCACTCATATGCGGAAATATTACAGAAAATTGTACTATGCAATTTACAGTGGTAAAATGTTGTATATAAATCAATATAGTTGTTTAGGAGGAAACCATGAGATATTGGAAGTGTCGGTTTTTTATATTGATCGCAGGGTGCATTTGTCTATGTGGGTGTGCCAACGGTACGGAAGGGTTTGTTTCGGAAGAAGCTTTACTGATGGACAAAGAGCCGGGCAGTGTCAAGGCATCATTTCCTGAGCGTGAATCTGTTGAACCGATAACGGAGTATGGCCTGACGGTGACGAACAATCGGATCGAATCGGAACTGAGGCTGCAAACAGAAACGGAAAATTATCCCTATGCCTATATAGTATATCCGGAGTTTTCGCTTACAAAGGAAGCTGAGGCGCAATTCCTGCAGTTGGCAGGTCGATTGCAGGAGGACAATGAAGCCATCAGTGAAGAGGCCGTTGAGGAATTAGCAAATGCGACTGCCCTTGCTATGGAGGGGGCAGAGTATTGGCTTGCTACGTCAAATCAGCGCACGGCCTCGGCGGAAATCTTTCGCGCAGACGATAAGATGTTTGGGTATCGTATTGTTTATGAAGGTTATTATAACGGAGCCCATCCGGATATGTGGTTTGAGAGTGTGGCGTATGACACACAGAGCGGGGAGAGGCTGCCTTTGTCGGATGTGATCAGTGATGCAGAACAGATGAAGAAATTGCCACAGATCATTTTGGAAAATTTGGTACCGGCCGCCCAGGAGGAATATCGGTTTACGGATGAGGAAAATGCGGAGATGCTCCCGAGGATTGAGGAAATGGTGGCTGAGAATGCATTGGTGTGGACATTGGATGAAAACGGTTTTCACGTTTATTTTGATGCATATGACCTGCAGTTTTATGCTTTTGGACCGATTTTTTGTGATCTGTCGCTGGAGGAATATCCAGATCTGATCACAGAGAAATATCGTCCGGAACCGATGAAAGTTTTGCTGGCAGACCGCGTCACCTATGAGGAGGCGGATATAAAGGTCTACAGTTTATCTGATTTAGAACGGTATACAGAATGATTTCCTGAGCGTGGTTTAAAGAGAGGGTAACAGAATCGATCTGGCTAAAATTTTCACAATTTTTATGAATTTATGGTTTCATTTTCTGTGAAATATGTTATAATATCTTAGAAGTTACTTATTTCGGAATAAATAGGGCGAGGTGCGGGGTATGGATACGAAGATATTATTGGAAAACGGAACAAACGAATTGGAAGTTCTGGAGTTCACTCTGGATGGGAATTCTTACGGAATCAATGTTGCGAAGATCAAAGAGATTATTACATATCAATCATTGACGCCGGTTCCAAATGCACATCCCAGTATAGAAGGATTGTTTATGCCGCGTGATACGATGATCACGGCAATCGACCTGAGAAATTGTCTCGGCCGCGGAGAATCCCAGCCCGGCGGACTGTTTATCATTACCAACTTTAATAAACTGGATATTGCATTCCATGTGGAAGCGGTTCTCGGAATTCATCGGGTTTCCTGGAGAGATATCATTAAGCCGGATGCAACGATCTCCACGACGGAGGAAAGTGTTGCCACCGGTATCATCAAGCAGAATGGAAAGCTGATCATTATTCTGGACTTCGAGAAAATCGTGACGGACATCAATCCTGAGACAGGTCTGAAGGTTTCGGAGATCACTGAGCTCGGTGAGCGCAGAAGATGCGATGTGCCTATTTTGATTGCGGAGGATTCCCCGCTTCTGAACAAGCTGATCGTAGATTCGCTGCGTGGGGCAGGATATCACAATCTGATCCATACAGAGAACGGTCAGAAGGCGTATGATGTCATTTGTCAGTGCAAGGATGACGGAACCCTGGATGAGCATGTGAAGCTTTTGATCACAGATATCGAGATGCCGGAGATGGATGGACATCATCTGACAAAGCTCGTGAAGGAAGATCCGGATACTGCAAATATTCCGGTTGTTATCTTCTCATCATTGGTAAATGAGGAGATGAAGCGGAAGGGTGCCGCATTGGGCGCAGATGCACAGCTCTCAAAGCCTGAGATCGGAAATCTGGTGAGAGTGGTTGACGGATTGATCAAGCAGTATAATCTGGAGTAGGCGTTAGAATCGGATACACGTAAAACGGATTGCAAAGGTGGAAGATCTTAGGATTTTCCGCCTTATTTGCTTGTTGATTGCTTGAGAAACCTGTGTTAAACTATATAAAGGGTTTTTATGCTTGTGGAAAGATGAGGATGTAAAATGCCTTCACAGGAAGATTACTTAGATAAATTATTAAAAGAAATGGAAAGCGGTCCTAAGGATGAAGAATCCGTCGTCAAACCGGAGCAAAGTGTAGAGGAAATGCTCGATTCTAAGCCGGAGGCTGTGTATGTACCGGAAGCTGTGTACGTGCCGGAAGCAGAGGTGCCGGAGCCGGTCGCTGCGTCCGCCACTGTGGAGCCCGACATGATTGTGCCTGACGTTGTGGAACCTGACATGGTTGTAGCTGACGTGGCAGCGCCTGATAAGATGAAGGCTGATTATGAGGAGCCGGTTGCAGTGGCGCCTGATGTTGTGGAGGCGGTTGCAGTGGTGCCTGATGTTGTGGAGCCCGATATCGTGGAACCTGAATCCGTTGCGTCTGATGTTATTGAACCGGATATCGTGGAGCCGGTTATTGATGAGCCGGTTGTTCCGGTGGAGCATGAGGAAATTTCCATAGCACCGACTGCGACGGAAGAAAGCGGTCCGGATGAAATGGATGATATGGCAGAACTATTGCAGTTTGCCCAAATGGCCAGGGAGGAGATTGAGACCGAGGATGAGGATGCGTCCGATACGATGTCTGAGGAAGAGATCGAGAAGATGATCAATCAAAGCCGCGTGACGGGAGAGGCGTCGGAGAATACTTCACTGTTTCAGGAGGATGAAGATCTGCTGAATCTGTTGAATGCGGTATCCGGTGAAGATGGCGATCTGGATGATATCCATGATATGTTACAAAAAGCGGATAATAATGAGGCACTGGATAGTAGCATTTTGCAGCCGCCGGATGATCTGGCGGGACTGATGAGCGGTTTGGCAGATGCAGCGACAGAGGAAAATGAAGATGAGTTTGCCGGATTGAGCGAGCGGCAGAAAAAGGCATTGCTCAAGAAAAAGCAGCGGGAAGAGCGTGCTGCACAGAAAAAGGCGGCAAAAGAGGCGAAAAAAGCAGAAAAGCTGGCGAAAAAGCGCGGAAAGAAAACCGAAGAAACCGACAAAGCGGAGGAGACTTCTTCCGGGGAGCCTTTTGAGGATGCGTTGGATGCTATTTTAAGGGGCGAGCAGACGATAAGTGCAGACGGACCAGACGAGGAGCAGGCATTGTCCCGGAACGACTTCCCTGCGTTTCCTCTGGACGGAGAACAGGAGCTTTCCCAGGACGAAATAGAGGCGATGCTTCTGAACGGTGATAAGGGCTCTGAAAAAGAGGAGGTACAGACGCCGGATGAGGCGCTTTCTGACCTCTCTGCCCAGGATGCGGACCAGATAGAGAACATTGGAGAAAAGCCGGAAAAGAAAGCGAAGAAGAGTATTTTTGCCAGATTCCTTGAGTTTCTGACCGAAGAAGATGAGGAAGAGGAGGAGAGCGGAACGGAGGATGTTCCTCTATCCGATGAAAACAAAGCCATTCTGGAAGAAATGGATCAGGAAGGAAAGAACAAGAAAGGCAAGAAGGATAAAAAAGCGAAAAAAGGCAAAAAAGGAAAAGAGGCTGCGGCCGGCGGAGAGGATGAGGACGAGGGCGATTCCGGAAATGCAAAAAAAGAGAAGAAGCCTAAGAAAGAAAAGAAACCTAAGGTTGTAAAAGAAAAAGAACCGGCAGCTCCCGGAGACCGCATTTCCTTCAAAAAACTGCTCCCGATCATTTTGGCAAGTGCTTCCGTACTGATCGCATTGATGCTGTTGATCCATCTGGGCGGTGATTTTGTGGTGAAACAGGAAGCGAGGAGAGCTTATTATCAAGAGGATTATGAGACCGTTTATCAGGAGTTGTATGGTAAGAAGTTAAATGATTCCGAAAAGGTGATGCTCGGAAAGTCTGAGAGTATCCTGCGGATCCGGCTGTGGATGCGGGAATATGAGATGTTCGCGGAGGAAGGTGCAGAATTGGAGGCGCTGGATGTGCTGATCCAGGCTGTGAATGATTATTCCGCGCTCTACGAATATGCGCAGCAGTGGAATGCAGCGGGTGATATTAGCACGATCTACAGCGAGATGCTGCAGATTTTGAACAACAAGTATCACCTTACGGAAGAACAGGCGCTTGCGATCGCGGCGGAACCGAGCGATATAGAGTACACCAGAAAAGTATTGGCAGTCATTAATGGGAATGGTCCGGAGATTCAGGAAGGATCCAGCCAGGGGCAGACGGGGATCGAATTACCCGATATGCTTCCGGAGGAGAGGCGATTCCCGGAAAACAGCGGAGTGCAGTGACATGATAGCGATTATTGATTATGATGCGGGAAATATGAAAAGTGTGGAAAAGGCGCTGCAGTATCTGGGGGCGGAAACGGTTGTCACCAGAGAGCCGGCGACCATACTCTCTGCGGACGGTGTGATCCTGCCGGGGGTCGGAGCCTTTGGGGATGCAATGGGAAAACTCCGGGAGTACGGACTTGTGCCGGTGATCCGGGAGTGCGCGCAGAGAGACCTTCCGTTTATGGGAATCTGCCTTGGACTGCAATTGATGTTCGAGAGCAGCGAGGAAAGCCCCGGTGTGGAGGGACTGCACCTGTTGGATGGTGTGATCCGCCGGATCCCTTCTGACGGAGGATGGAAGGTGCCTCATATCGGTTGGAACAATCTGCATTTTCCGAAACAGAGCAGATTGTTCGCGGGTATCTCAGAAGGGGCATATGTTTACTTTGTGCATTCCTATTACCTGCAGGCGTCAGAGGAAAGTATCGTGGCGGCAACCACTGATTATGGCACATTGATCCATGCGGCAGTAGAACAGGGTAATCTGTTTGCCTGCCAGTTTCATCC
>DFDT01000166.1 GCA_002368865.1 Lachnospiraceae bacterium UBA3821
GGCAGCCCAGAGAGCCCAAGGTGACGACAGGGTATCTGTCCAGATACAGAGAGCTTGTCACAAGCGGCAACAGAGGAGCTGTTTTGGAGGTGCCCGGAAAATGAGTTGCCGCTCGCGGCAATAGGGGCGCTGTCTTAGAGGTGCCGAAAAAATAATAACACTTAGGAGGTTTTTCCATGGTTCTCAACGGTTCTGAAATTGTAGTAGAATGTTTGAAAGAGCAGGGGGTAGATACGGTTTTTGGATATCCCGGCGGTGCTATTTTAAATATTTATGATGCATTATATAAGCACAGTGATGAGATCCGTCATGTACTCACTTCCCATGAGCAGGGCGCGGCGCATGCGGCTGACGGTTATGCCCGTGCGACGGGCAAGGTAGGCGTCTGCATGGCAACCAGCGGTCCCGGCGCAACGAATCTGGTGACCGGTATCGCGACAGCCTATATGGATTCTGTTCCCATGGTGGCGATCACGGCGAATGTGACGTTGCCGCTGCTCGGCAAGGACAGCTTTCAGGAGGTGGATATTGCCGGTGTGACCATGCCGATCACCAAGCACGGCTATATCGTAAAGAATGTGGAAAAGCTTGCGGATACGCTGCGCAAGGCATTTGACATCGCACAGAGCGGACGTCCCGGTCCGGTGCTTGTGGATATCACCAAAGATGTGACGGGAGCAAGCTGTGAGTTCACCCCGATGCCTCAAAAAGCGAAAGAACGCAGGGTTTCGTATCAGGAGTCTGAGCTGCAGCAGGTACTGGAATATATCAGGCAGGCGGAAAAACCGTTTATCTATCTGGGCGGTGGGGCAGTTATTTCCGAGGCTTCTCCGGAGGTCGCAGAGTTGGCGGAGCTGATCGATGCGCCGGTTTGTGATACGCTGATGGGCAAAGGTGCTTTTGACGGAACCAGTCCCCGTTATACCGGTATGATCGGTATGCATGGGACAAAGGCCTCCAATCTGGGTGTAAGCCAGTGTGATCTGCTGATCGCCCTGGGAGCGCGTTTCTCTGACCGTGTGATCGGCAATCCCAAACGTTTTGCGGAAAATGCGAAGATTGTGCATATCGATATCGATCCGGCTGAGATCAACAAGAATATCCGTGTGGATGCTTCTTTGACGGGAGATCTGAAGGCGGTACTGACCAAGCTGAATGCAGCGATCAGAAAGCAGGGGAAGAAAGACAATGCGGCTTGGATGCAGACGGTTGCGGAGCTGAAAGAAAAATATCCCCTGAAATATGACAACGAACAGCTTTCCTGTCCTTATATCATCGAGGAACTGGATCGGATCACAAAGGGGCAGGCGATTATTTCCACAGATGTGGGACAGCATCAGATGTGGGCTGCCCAGTATTATAAATATACCAAGCCACGGACCTTCCTTTCCTCCGGCGGACTTGGCACGATGGGTTATGGACTCGGTGCATGTATTGGTGCCCAGGTCGGTCAACCGGATAAGATCTGCGTGAACATTGCGGGGGACGGCTGTTTCCGCATGAACATGAATGAGTTGGCTACGGCAAGCCGTTATAATATTCCGATCATTCAGATTGTGATCAACAATCACGTGCTGGGCATGGTGCGTCAGTGGCAGACGCTGTTTTACGGCAAACGGTATTCCCAGACGGTATTGAACGATAAGGTGGATTTCTGCAAGGTTGCGGAAGGATTGGGCTGTGAGGCGATCCGTGTGACCACAAAGGAGGAGGTCGCACCTGCGATCGAGAAGGCAATCGCGCTGAAGGCACCTGTTTTGATCGAATGCGTGATCCCGGAAGACGATAAGGTATTCCCTATGGTTCCGGCGGGGGCGCCTATTGCAGATGCCTTTGACGGAGATGACCTGGCAAAGCAGGAATCCTAAATGAGATAAAAACAATCGGATGTAGAGAAAATGAAAACACTTTGGAAAAAGCTGCTCATAGTTGCAGCCGCAGTAGCAGTGACGGCGGCGGTGGCCTGTGCGGCGCTCACGAGATATTATCAAAACGGATTCGGGGTGAACACCTGGGTCAACGGAATTTATTCCACCGGAAAAACAGTGCAGGAGATCAAAACCATGCTGATGGAACGCACTGAAATCCCGCAGAGCATTGCTATTGTGGCATATGACCGGGTCGGTCAAGATGCCGAGCCGCAGACGTTTACATTGCCGCTGCCGGAAATCGGCTTCACGGTTGACTATGAGACAGCATTACAGAATTGTTATTCCGAACAACGAAATATTTCATGGTTAAAAGGTTTGAGCACGCCGCGTACTTATCAGCTGACTCCAGACAGACGGATCGATGAGGAGCTGTTGAAACAGTGGTGGCAGCAAAACATGCCGGATATGCAGGTGGAGGCGGACTATCGGATCATTTATTCCGAGGAGGACGGGTACGACATTTATGATAGTGTCAGCCATCGTCTGGATGAGGAAAAGGCCTTTGAGATGGTGCGGGAGGCAATCCTGTCTTCCGGAGAGACTTCGGTTGATCTGATCACTTCGGACTGCTATTATGACGAACCGCTTACGGACGAGCAGAAAGCACAGGAGCAGCTTTGGGAGCGGTTGCGGCTGTTTCAGAGCAACGGTCCCGTATATGATTTTACGGATGAAAAGCTGGAGCCGGATGCCGGAGAGATGGCTCTGTTTTTGCAGAAAGACGAAGCGACACAGATGCCGCTTCAGGATGCAGACGGAGATTTTGTGGTTGATGAGAAGCTCCTAGCCGGGTGGCTGAAGGATCTGGCGGACCGGTATGATACTTATCAGAAAGAGTGGACCTTTGAGACGACCAACGGAAAATCCGTGACCGTGAAGGGTGTTACCTACGGAACCACAATGAACCAAAAGCAGGAACTTGTCTGGCTGAAGCAGTATTTTAAGGCACTGGCTGCATTGCAGAATATGGACGGAACGCCGATCACAACCGAACATGCGCCCGACAGGCTTCATACGGCGGAATATACCAGAGATGCATTTACCCACAGCGGAACCTCCTTGGGGAATACCTATATTGAGGTGGATATGGGGCTCCAAAAACTGTATTATTATGTGGATGGTGAAATAAAGCTGGAGTCAGATACGGTCACGGGAAATATGCGGCGCAAATACAGTACTCCTGAAGGCGTAAATTATGTTTACAACAAGCAGAAGAACCGGCTTTTGCGCGGACAGGGATACACGCAGCCTGTGAAATTCTGGATGCCTGTAAAGGGTGCTGTGGGAATTCATGATGCCGAATGGCGAGATGAGTTCGGCGGTGATATTTATTTGACCAATGGGTCCCATGGCTGTGTGAATATTCCACTAGATAAGGCGGAAGCATTATATGATATGGTGGAGGTGGGAACGCCTGTCATTATGTTTTACGGCGAGGATAACAATTGACAAACAGTTGACAAATGCTGAAAGAAAGTATATTCTTAAAAAGATTTTTGTAACATATAAAAAGGTGAATCATGAAACCGAGGAGGAAATAAAAATGTCAAGAGTTTACAATTTTTCTGCGGGTCCTGCAGTATTGCCTGAAGAGGTTCTGCAGGAGGCTGCCGACGAGATGCTTGATTACAAGGGGTCAGGCATGTCTGTTATGGAGATGAGCCATCGTTCCAAGACCTATGACAACATCATCAAGGAGGCTGAAGCTGATCTACGTGAGCTGATGAACATTCCTGACAATTACAAGGTACTGTTTCTGCAGGGCGGCGCAAGCCAGCAGTTTGCCATGATCCCCATGAACTTGATGAAAAATAAAGTTGCCGATTACATTGTGACTGGTCAGTGGGCAAAGAAGGCATATCAGGAGGCTCAGCTTTACGGCAAAGCGAACAAGATTGCAAGCTCTGAGGATAAGACATTTTCTTATATTCCGGATTGCTCTGATCTGCCGATCAGCGAGGATGCAGATTATGTGTACATCTGCGAGAACAACACCATTTACGGTACCAAGTTTAAGACCCTGCCGAACACCAAGGGAAAGACTTTGGTTGCAGATGTATCTAGCTGCTTTTTGTCCGAGCCGGTAGATGTGACCAAGTACGGCGTGATCTACGGCGGCGTGCAGAAGAATATCGGACCTGCCGGCGTGGTGATCGTGATCATCCGCGAGGATCTGATCACGGAGGATGTGCTTCCGGGTACACCTACTATGCTGAGATATAAGATTCATGCAGATAATGATTCTTTGTACAATACTCCGCCTGCATATGGCATTTATATCTGCGGCAAGGT
>DFDT01000165.1:0-2533 GCA_002368865.1 Lachnospiraceae bacterium UBA3821
CCAGATAGGGACTCTCAATCTGATTCTTTTCAGCCTCAGCCAACAATTGCTTTAACTGATCATATTCCTTCAGATCCAGATACACCTTTGCCAGATGCTCATAGGCACGGATATAGGAAGGAAATTTCTGGATACAGATCTGCGCATTCTGAACCACCCCCGACGCATCCCACTGTCTGCGGTAAACCTCCATGGCACTTGCCGCCGCGGCATAAATCTGGTAATCCTGGATCAGCCCTGTGGAAATCTCCAGACTGCGCTCATATTCCTCCATCTCCATCAGGATCTGCGCTTTGTCGATCAAAATCCCGATATCCTTGGACGTGTGGGTCTCCACGGCCTCAATCTGCTCGATGGCTTTGGCAAACTGCGCCTTGTCCTTATATCCCAGATACCGGTAGGACTGCATCCTGATCATATAGGACTGCCGGATGCGGTCCTCATCCTTTTTCCGCTCTTCCTCCGTCTCGTCTCTTTGCAGCTTAGCTTTCAGCTTTTCCTCCCAGACATCGGACATGGCAATAGCGTCCTCATATTCTGCCTGCTCCACAAGAAGCTTTGCCAAAAGTCCCGCATATTCCGCCTGTTTCTCCTCCGTGATATACTTCTCGATCTCCTTGGCCAGACGAAGTCCCCTGCTGGTGGCGCCGTCCTGCAGATAGCACCAGCAGAGTTCCAGCGCAGATTCCCAATTATTATTCCTGCGCCAATTGTTCCACAGATCCTGCTCCAGCATGGCGTTGACCTTGGTCAGAAGGTCCATAAACGCATCATCCGCGCCCAGCGACAGAACCGCTTCTGCACACTTTTTCGCCTCCTGGTATTTCCCGGTATCATAATACCATCCGGTCAGGCGGACATTGGCCATATAATGCTTCTCATTGCGCTCTTTTAACTTCAGATACAGTTCCGCTGCCCGGTCGCGTTTCTCCTGCTTCCACAGGATCTCCGCCGCATGATATCCCACCATGTCATCCGCGGGATACTTGGCGTACAGCGCTTCCATCAGGTCGGCCGCTTCCTGCTTTTTCTCCTGAAGCATCCAAAGGTATGCCCGGCAAATCTCCATACAGGGGTGATAGATTGCGAGACCTGCTGCTTCCTCCAGAAGCCGCTCCGCCTCCGCCCCATTCTCTTCCTGAAGTGCCTGCCAGCAGTCATCGTAATAATTCAGGAACAGATCATAATCCGCATCGTCCGCTCCCTCAAACTGATCAAACTCGATATCTTCGCCCCGCTCGCAGCGGCTCACCACAAAATTGATGAAATCCGCAGGGAACAATTCCCTGAGTTCCGCCGCATTCTGGGCGAGTCCCATCTTCTTATCAAATACCTTCCACACGTCCCCCGGAAGTCTAAAATGATCCATCAAAAAACGAAGCAGCTTATTTCTGCAATTCTCTTCCTCTTCCAGCGCCTGAAAAATATCGTCGTCGAACAGCGCCTCCCACCTGGAAACATCCTTTCGGGTCCGCAGACTGCCATATAATTCTGCCGCCTTTTCCACCCACAGTCCGGAAGGCGTAGTATCCCGCAGCACCTCCTGTTCCTCATCCGACTCCTCTTCGTCGATATAACTGCAGGCTCTCTCATACGCTTCGCGCAGACGCTTAAACCCTTCCGAATCATCTTCCGGATTGGTCACGGTCAACTTCTCTCGATATGCTCTTTTGATAACTTTTTCGTCCTTCGTGGGCTCCACCCCAAGGATCAAAAAGCACTGTTTTATGTCCATAAACCATCCTCATCTTTAAATAAAACGAATGAAAGTGAAAGGAGAGCAGAAAACATTTCTGCTCCCCACCCTTTTTCTTTTAGAATGTGAACTTATCAGCAAAATAAGCATCCAACTGGTCGATGGCAACTCTCTCCTGCTCCATGGAATCCCGGAATCTGACTGTCACACAATTGTCGGTCTCAGAGTCGAAATCGTAAGTCACGCAGAACGGCGTACCGATCTCATCCTGACGGCGGTATCTCTTACCGATGTTTCCTCTGTCGTCAAACTCACAGTTGTACTTCTTGCAGAGCTGCGTATAAATCTTCTCAGCCCCCTCATTAAGCTTCTTCGACAGCGGGAGCACACCGATCTTCACCGGAGCCAGTGCCGGATGGAAACGCAGCACCGTTCTCACATCGCCGCCCTCCAGCTCCTCCTCGTCGTAAGCCGCACACAGGAAAGCCAGCACCACGCGATCCGCACCCAACGAAGGCTCCACCACGTAGGGAATATATTTCTCATTGGTCTCATCATCAAAATAAGTCAGATCCTCGCCGGAGGTATTTGCATGCTGCGTCAGGTCATAATCGGTTCTGTCCGCAATGCCCCACAATTCGCCCCAGCCAAACGGGAACAAAAATTCAATATCCGTCGTACCCTTACTGTAAAAGCTGAGCTCCGCCTGATCATGATCACGCAGCCTCATCTCGTCCTCCTTGATTCCCAGGGAAAGCAGCCAGTCACGGCAGAACCCTCTCCAATACTGGAACCACTCCATATCCGTTCCCGGCTTGCAGAAAAACTCCAGCTCCA
>DFDT01000165.1:2596-2797 GCA_002368865.1 Lachnospiraceae bacterium UBA3821
ACTCTCTGGTACGGAAGGTAAAGTTACCGGGCGTGATCTCATTTCGGAAAGACTTACCGATCTGCGCAATACCGAACGGCAGCTTCTTTCTGGAGGTTCTCTGCACATTTTTGAAGTTCACGAAAATACCCTGTGCCGTCTCGGGTCTTAAGTAGATCGTGCTCTTTGCTCCCTCCGTTACACCCTGGAAGGTCTTGAACA
>DFDT01000165.1:2844-15007 GCA_002368865.1 Lachnospiraceae bacterium UBA3821
GTCTTGAACATCAGGTTGAACTGTCTGATATCCGTAAAGTTATGCTTGCCGCAGGAAGGACAGGGAATCTGATGCTCTTTGATAAAATCCTGCATCTTCTCCTGCTCCCAGCCGTCCACACTGCCCTCTAACGCAATTCCTTTCTCTGCGCAGAAATCTTCGATCACCTTGTCCGCGCGGAAACGCTCATGACACTCTTTACAATCCATCAGCGGATCGGAAAAGCTGCCCAGATGTCCGCTGGCCACCCAGGTCTGGGGATTCATCAGGATTGCACAGTCCACGCCTACATTATAGGGATTTTCCTGCACGAACTTCTGCCACCATGCTCTCTTCACATTATTTTTCAGCTCCACACCAAGGTTACCATAGTCCCAGGTATTTGCCAGACCTCCGTAAATCTCGGAACCGGGGTAGATAAACCCTCTCGCCTTGGACAATGCCACAATTTTCTCTAACGTCTTTTCCATCTTTCTTTCCTCCTCTATCTGTCAAGCACGATCACAGCCGGGTATCCGTCCTCAGATACACCGCTTGTATCAATGCTTCCATCCTCCATCATTTTTGCGCCGTCGCTGATATAACTGACCTTATAGGGACAATACACGCAGGTTGCCTCCTGCAGCAGCACAATGTGCTTCGACAACATACCGCCTGTCTGATCGGTCAACTGATCCGCTGCAAGCGTTTCGTCTCCCGACGCCGCAGTAAGCATCTGATCCGCCGCAGGCGCATATCCGGCGTTTACCGCCTCTTCCACAGTCCCGTAAAACAGGATATTCCCCATATATTCCGAATAAGTCCGGGCATTCTGAAACGCATACGACACGATCACCGCATTTCCCCCGTCCTCCACCGTTCCGATCTTCAGCAGACTGACCGGATTGGTCTCTGTGGGATGTTCCCTGTTATAAGTGCTGACCTCCTTCTGTGCCATCACCGACAAATCATCCAGTTTATAATAATCCTTGTCAAACACATCCACAACATGGGCGGTAACTCTTCCGTCCTTGTCTATGATCAGACTGTTCTTCGTCACGGTATCCGGCACTTTCGCGGCTTGATCGCAGCCACTTAAGAAAACAAAAGCCGCCAACAACGCTATCCACTTTTGATTATGTATCACCCGCATCCGAATCCTCTGACACCTCATTTCAACTTCTTACCTTTTTCATTCCCATTTTGGAACAGTTATTCAAATTCTATCACAACGTTTCCAGTATTTCAAGACTTTTGAATGTATGCCCCACGATACGATGCATATATTCCCGCGAAATCTGCTGCAGTTCGGCAAGAACCTCCTCCTTCACCGTAAAGTTGTAAAGTTTTTCCACCGGACTGGAGGCAATGTATTCTATCGTATAGACAGTGGAGTCCAGCAGCTTCCTGTCCGTGGGCACGCCCGGAAATTCCCCGTTGATCCCGATCGCTTTTAATTCATATATACACCGCACCAACGGATTCGGCAGACTCTCGGCAGCGAGCGCCCGCATGGATTGATACAAAAGCTTCAGCATCTCCCGCTCATCATTGTTCTCCCTGGTATAATAATCAGCGATTTCCGTGAAATACATGCCATAATAGGCGCCCTCGTAATCCGCCATCAACGCCTCAAAATAATTGCTGATATCCGCATCCGTCATTGTATAAGAGCTTCTTCCGGCATACAGTTTAAAGGTACCGAACGCAAAGAGATTGGTGGCAGCCGCAAGTCTGCTGCCGGGTTTCCTGGCACCCTTTGCAAAGGCGGAGATCTTCCCCCTCTCTTTCGTCAGCACGCAAACCCGCCTGTCATATTCACCCATGGGTGATTGTTTTAAAATCATTCCCGTCACTTCGATGATTCCCTGCATATCCGGACCTTTCCCGATAATCGGACTTGCAGCCGGCGTCCCCTCCGGACCGCCGGCTGTTCTTTTCCTTATCCATATCTCTATCCATACTCTTATAGGACAAATAGTCCTCAATCTTCCCCGAATTTTCGAACTGCTTCCAGTAATTTTCCATCCGCATCTGTGTTTCCTCCTGCCTGTGTCATATCCACAGATAGGTTTTGCACTTTGATAAAATTTATACGGAGTACACGCTATGGTTATTCGGTTCTTTTTCCCTCTTTCGGATCATATCCGAAATTTTTCAGCAGGAAATCACTGTCCCGCCAGTCTTTTTTCACCTTCACCCAGAGCTGCAGATTTACCTGCATTTCCAGCAGATCTTCAATATCCGGTCGCGCCGAAGATCCGATCTTTTTCAGCATCTGTCCACCCTTCCCGATGATGATACCCTTGTGGGAATCCCGCTCACAGATGATTGTTGCCTCAATATGACAGATCCTTCCATGCTCTTTCATGCTTTCGATACTGACCGCAATCCCATGCGGGATCTCGTCCTCTAGGAGCCGCAGCGCTTTCTCCCGGATCAATTCCGCCACGATCTGGCGCATGGGCTGATCCGTCACCGTATCCTCATCGTAAAAGGGCTGCCCATAGGGCAGATACTTCACAATACACCGCACAAGCTCGTCCGTATTGTCACCCTTCAGCGCCGAAACCGGCACGATTTCCTGGAAGTCCATCTCTTTCCTGTAGGTATCGATAAACGCGAAGACCTCATCCCGCTTTACCGTATCCGTCTTATTGATGACCAGGATCACCGGCGTTTTGGTCTTCTTCAGCTGCTCGATGATGTGCCGTTCTCCTGCGCCGATAAAATTGGTGGGCTCCACCAGCCAAAGCACCACATCCACCTCATTCAAGGTCCGTTCCGCCACATTCACCATATAATCGCCCAGCTTATTTTTGGACTTATGGATGCCTGGCGTATCCAGAAAGACAATCTGAGCATCCTCCAGCGTCAGCACCGTCTGGATGCGGTTTCTTGTAGTCTGGGGTTTGTTTGAGGTGATGGCGATCTTCTGTCCGATCAGATGATTCATCAACGTGGATTTTCCCACATTGGGACGTCCGATCAGCGTCACAAACCCGGATTTAAAATTGGCGGAAACAGTGCCCTCACTCATACCCGTCTTCTCACTTTCTCTCACTGCTTTCTTCTTTTGCTTCTGCATTGACAGCCGATGCGGCTGCTTTTTTCTTCTTGTTGCGGCGTGATATTCCCTTTATGATCAGTACAAACACAGCCAAAACAATGATCACGATCCCAAAATAAGGAATATTGATTCCAAACCAGATCATAAACTCCGTGAATCCGGTCTTAATGTCTTTCAGACTTTCCTGAAATCCGTTGACAAAACGCTCCCATGCAGTCTCCTCCTCTTCGATCACCGGAGTCAACTCTTTCACTTCCTGAATATTCATGTGCACGGTGGAATAATCTACCATATTGTCATAAGTGCGCAGCTGGGACTCCATGCTCTCCAGCTGATACCGCACCGTTGCCATACGGTCTTCCAGTGTGATGATATCCTCCAGCGTCTCTGCCTTCTCCAGGAACTCCTGTAATCTGTCCATCTCCGTCTGCAGAGATTTTTTACGGCTTTCCATATCCACATAGGTTAAAGTCACATCCTCCACGCTCTCCCCGCGGCTGATCACATTTCCCGCCTCGGATACGGCATCCAGAAAAGAATTCAGATTCTTCTGGGGAATGCGCACCGTCAGATCGGAGCGTTTCACATTGGTGCTGTACTGATTATAACCATACCGGCTTCCGTTATAAGTATCCATGCTCTCTATGTAACCGCCCAGTGCATTCACCTGATTCTCCACAGCTTCCAGGAACGCATCAAATTCTTTGGTCTCCACAGAGAGATTGGCATTCCGGATCAGCTTGCGCGCTGTGTTCTGCTCACTGGTACTCTGGGATTCCGTCACGGTGCCTGCACTGCCGGTGCCGGATGAAATACCGCTGTTATCTGCCAGTTGACTCTCCATTGCAGGCGCATACTCCGCCGCAGATTCCGCCATCTCATAGGAGCTGAAACTGTCCGTGGCATAGCCGTAGTCCGCCGCTCTTGTGGCACTCTTACTAGCCGACGTCGCTCCGTTGGTATATCCCTGCAGAGCCCTATCGGAACTGCTGCTGGGACTGCTGCTGTTGGAACCGCACGCCGCTGCTCCCAATAAAAGCATCGCACAAAGTCCTGCACTCAAAAATTTCTTCCACTTTTTCATAATCTTATCCTCCCTTTGCCTCACAGCTCTGCTGCGTATTTGCATCTACCTACTAAGACGAGGTTCAGGCAAAAAGGTTCTCCAATTTCTTAAAAAGTTTTTCTTCCTGTTTTAATTTGCCTGCATTTCCCACCACACAGAGATAGTCATCCTCCATGAATGCCTTGATATAGGCGGAAAGTCCTCTGATATCCTCCGCCGTGGCTGACAGGATCTCATCCCGCTCCTTCTGCAGCATCTCTTTGGTCAGTCCGGTCATATAGGCACTCAGTCCGTAAAGTCCCTTTGCCGCCGGATTCATGGGCATATCCAGATCGCTGATCGCCCCAATGATATACTGCGTCATCGTACGCTCGTCCGCCTCATAGGTTGCGATGGTCTCCGCTGCTTTCTCGTAAACATCCAGAGTTTTCTGCAGATTGGGGTCCCTGTAAGATACAAAATAACTCTCACCTGTCCGTCCGAAACGGCACATACAGCCATAAGCCCCGCCCTTCACCCGGACATTGACCCAGAGATATTCGTAGCCCATCATCACCCGCAGTACCCGCAAAGCCCCGGTGTAAGCCAATCCCTTCTTGGCAAAATTACCCGCCCGACAGACATACTGGATCTGTCCTGCCGTCATAAAGCCTTCATTCAACCGCTCGGGCACAGGTTTATAAACCGCTTTTTCAACCGGTTCCGTATAAAGCGCCTGCTTTAATGCCGCCACCGGCGCCTCCAGACGACCCAGCTGCGCCTCATCTCCCACAAAATCCACCGTCAGATTCTCCGGACGGAAGATCATCTTGGCAAGCATCTTCATTTTTTCGATCAATTCTGCTTTGCGCTCCTCAAAATGCCCTTCATGGTCCGCCACCAGACGGTAAAACGGCACACCGGACAATTCTTCGCTGAGCATGCCTGACACGCTGCCATAGGACATGGCCCTGCCCGCTGCCACCGAATGCCCTGCCGTCATCATCTGCGCCTGCATACGGGATTTGGCCTCCGCCAGGATCTCCTTCAGACGCTTCTCGTCCGTGAAATCGCTGGTCAGCATAATCTCCTGCATCAGCGCGATCGCCTGATCTATATTTTCATAAAGCACCTTTGTCTTCAATTCCAATGTCAGCGTACAGATATCGGGATCATACACCTGACTGTATGCATTATTCACCGCCGCCATACCGCCGGTGACCAGATTCGTCTCGTTGAAAAGATCCCCATAACTGTAATTTGCCGTGTTCAGAAGTCCCAGACACCCCTTAAACAAGCCGATATACCGGACATATTCCCCGGGAATATGGTCCAGATTGAAGATCAGCCGCAGATACCCAATCCCGTTGGTGAACAGATTATGGTAGAGCAGCTTTGTATCCCCGAGCATCCGCTCCTCCACAACGGGCGCCGCTGCCTCTTTCTTCAGATCGCCGCGCTCCAGCAGCGGTATCTTTTTCAGATCCTCCGGATCGTCCTCCGTCTCCTGGAATTCCCGCAGCTTCTTTTCCGTCTCCATGATCTGGCGGATCTCCTCCGCAGACATGGCAGCCTTTTTCGCCGCAAGACGCTCTGCCAGCTCCTGCTCCTTCTTTGCCAGCAATCCTTCCACCGGCTTTAAAATGACCACGCTGTGATGTCTGTTTTCCAGCAGGTACGTTCGAATCAGTTCCTCAAAATAGCCGGTCTTCACCTTTTTCTTCAGACTGTCAAATACATCCAAAAGCTCAATATGCACAAAAGGCTTGTTTTCATCATACAGCCAGCTGTCCAGCATCTGCAGTCCATACATCAATCCCTTGGGATAGGAACCGAAATCCGCCTCGCGATATTTAAATTCATAATAGTTCAGCGCAGCCCGAAGCGCCTTCTCATCAAAGCCTTCCGCCGCGATCTTTTGAAGCACTTCCCGGATCGTATCCAGAAATGCCTGCTGCTTGTCCAGAGAAGTTCCCTTTGCAATCACACTGAAATACGGCTGTCTGATGCCGCCGTCCCAGATACTGTACACATCTTTGCCGATCCCGCGGTCCACCAGGGCCTGCTTTAACGGTGCCCCCGGAGCAGAACAGAGCGCATAATCCAGGATTTCAAACGCCATGCATAGCTCATTGTCCGTGCTCTCGCCCACCGAATAATTCAGCGACAGATAAGTATTCTCCTCCGCACTCTCACCCTCATTTAAAGGATATTCCTTTACGATTGTCCCTGCCGTCATGTCCGGGGTTTCTGTTCCGATCTCGGAATCCACCTTGAGCGCATCAAAATCCGCCAGATAATGCTGATCGATAAAGTCCAGCTTCTCCGCCATATCCATATCGCCGTACAGATAAATATAACTGTTGGACGGATGATAATATTTCCTGTGAAAATCCAGAAAGTCCTCATATCGAAGCTCCGGGATCACCTCCGGATCGCCGCCGGACTCCACGCCATAAGTCGTGTGCGGATACAGAGAATTCATGATCGCCGTCTCCAACACATCATCCGCCGAAGAATAAGCCCCCTTCATCTCGTTATAGACCACGCCGTTGACCGTCAGCGGCGCATCCTCGCTCTCCAACTCATAATGCCAGCCTTCCTGCCGGAAGATGGCTTCCTTTTGATAAATATTCGGATAAAATACCGCATCCAGATATACATGCATCAGATTCTGGAAGTCCTTCTCGTTACAGCTCGCCACCGGATACAAGGTCTTGTCCGGATAAGTCATGGCATTCAGAAAAGTGTTGAGCGACCCTTTCACCAACTCCACAAACGGATCCTTCACCGGGAACTCCCTGGAACCGCACAGCACCGAATGTTCCAGAATATGCGGCACGCCCGTGGAATCCGTGGGCGGTGTGCGAAATCCGATGTAAAACACCTTGTTCTCATCGTCATTGGAAAGTAGCGCCACCTTCGCACCGGTCTTCTTATGCCGCAACAAAACGCTCATACTGTTAATATCCGCAATCTCCCTCTGCTCTATAATCTCATATGCCGAAAGGTTTTTTACTTCCTCTGCACCTGCATATTTTCCCATAGTCATGCCCTATTCTCCTCTCCTATTAAAATCCCTTATGATCAGAATCCCATCAGCGACAATTTGCTCACCGCCAGCTCCTGCACCATCAGCCCCATCTGCTCCTTTTGCGCTACGCTCAGATGTGCCAGCTGCTCCACCGACATGGTCTTGGTGGCATATTCCTTTGTCACCCTGCCGCCCATATGTTTCTTCTCCTGGATATAATTCACCTTCACCTTTGCTTTGAGCTGTCTGTATATCTTCACCAGAAAGCTTTTCTCCTCCAGATAATACAGATGGGTTTCCAACGTATCCTCCGGATCGGACTTCGGTAAAATATAGCGTTCCACCACAAGCTGAAATTTAAACGGGATCGACTCATCCGCCAGGATCTCATCCATGGTATACTTGCATCCCACATAAACGGTGGAAACATCCTGCATGCAGTATTTATAATCCTCATAAACCGTCTTATTCATCCGCCAGATCCTCTAAATCCTCAATCTGAAACCCGCTGATCCGCATGGCCTCTCTGATCCTGTTCTCGCTCATGCCGCTCTCCTTCGCCAGCTCTGCCACCGTTACTTTCCGTCTGAGTTCCTCCGACAGTGCCTTCGCCGCATCCGCCACCTTGTTTACATGATCCTCCGCCTTTTTATCCGCTTTCCGGTTCTGCACCGTTTCAGCGATATGCTCCTCCATGGCGTCCATGATCATTTTACCGAGCATTCCCTGGGCTTCCTGCGGCTTCTCCAGACTGCCTAACATTCCGACGCCAAAGGAAAGCGCCAGATTTCCCTCTCCGATCAGATCCTCCAGGTAAACGCCCTGCCCCGCATACAGCTTGGCGATCTCCGCCACATCTTTTAAGTAGATCTGGGTTAACAGCTGTTGGGCACCGGTATCTCCCGCCATCGCAGCGATCGTATGCGCCAGAACCTCACCTTCGCTGTACTGCGGTAGCGCCGTGATCTCCTCCAGATATCCCTGCAGATAGTCTTTCTCCTCATCCGTCAGATAATCATCCGGATCCAGGGGCTGTCCCAGCCCTATTTTATGCTTTAACAGGTAATCATATACCAGCTGCATCTGTTCGCCGGACAATTCCAGCTCTGCGAACGCCTCCTGCACCTGCTCTTCGCTGACGCAGTTTCCCTGCTCCTTTGCCAGTGTCCGCACCTCCTGCAGCTTCTGCGCAAACAATACTTCCTGATTCATATCGTTTCCTCTCATCCAATCTTATGTTCATGGGTAAACAGATGATCCTGACAATACTCATAGCTTCCGGCACATTTGGAGCAATACCGAAACTCCAGATTCGGATCGTCCGCATCCGTTCTGCCGCAGATACAGCATCTGTGACCGGATTGTTTCTCTCCGGATCTCACCTGCTGTTTGAACACCACCTTCCGCTTCACCTGCTTCGGATTCAGATAGGACAGATTCCTGCTCCGCAGCCAGAAGATCAGGAAATTCAAAAGCGACGCCCCGATCGCCACCATGCCGAACCACCCTAACGGTGCCGCCACATAAAACTGCACCATCTGGAATACCAGCAGCGCCGCATAAATATAACCCAGCCATTTCACCTTCACAGGAACCACAAACATCAGCAATACCACATTGTCCGGGTAAGTTGCCGCATACGCCAGAAAAATTGACATATTGATATAATAGGTGCTGAATAACGCGGAACCCGCTGCAAAAAAAGCTTCCGTGCTGGTCATAGTCCGAAACGCAGAACCATAGGACATACTGTAATAAGACTTATAAAACTCTCCATACAGTTCCAGCGTGTCGCTTCCGAAGATCAGATAGCAAGCCCCCATACATACAAAGCTTGCAATCAGCGTGATCAGCACACCGCCCCAGATATACGCATTATAGCGATAGGTTCCCCAGGTCCGCTCCAGATTCGTACCGATGCTGTAATAGAAAAACAACATAATAATCGTAAACACGTCGAAGGAAGCCGGCGGACTGATCAGCCATGTAAACACCCGCCACACCTGTCCGTGTAAGATCTGATACGGGTCCAACGTGAGATACTGCATGAACGCGGGATTAAAATACTGGATCACATATCCCGCCACATAGCACATCACCAGGATCAGGGAAAGATTCGGAATCGCATATTTTCCGAATTTCCGCTCGAAATCAAACTTTTTTTTCTTACCCATACTAACCTCTTACTATCTCTGTACTTTTGCGTAAATTGCGCAAATTCTGTTTTATTTTAACATGCCGGGAATCATAAGTAAACCGACCATTTTTTATTTTTTCCCATTTTTTACAAAGATTTAATCTTTGCCATATTTTTCTTTCATATTTTGTTCGTTGCATTTTAAAAATGAATGATGTATACTTACTAAGTATGTCATTTTGTGGCGATTTTTCAGGAAGGATTGATTCTATGAGTAATTCCAATATGCATGCTGCCTGCGGTATTGATATCGGTTCCACTACCGTAAAGATTGCAATCTTGGATGAACAACATCATATTTTGTTTTCCGACTATGAGCGGCATTACGCCAATATCCGGGAAACACTGCACTCATTATTACAAAAAGCTTATGAAGAACTGGGCAATCTGACGCTGCATCCCATGATCACCGGTTCCGGCGGATTGACGTTGGCAAACCATCTGGGGGTACCGTTCAACCAGGAAGTGATCGCAGTTGCCACTTCCCTGCAGGAGCTCGCTCCCAAGACCGATGTGGCCATCGAGCTGGGCGGTGAGGATGCCAAGATCATCTATTTTGAAGGCGGCAACGTGGAGCAGCGTATGAACGGGATCTGTGCCGGCGGTACAGGCTCCTTTATCGACCAGATGGCATCTCTGATCCAGACAGATGCCGCCGGCTTAAACGAATACGCCAGAGGCTATCATTCTCTGTACACGATTGCTGCGCGCTGCGGCGTGTTTGCCAAAACGGATATCCAGCCCCTGATCAATGATGGGGCTACCAAGGAAGATCTGGCCGCCTCCATCTTTCAGGCTGTGGTAAACCAGACCATCTCGGGACTGGCCTGCGGCAAGCCTATCCGCGGACATGTGGCCTTCTTAGGTGGGCCCTTGCACTTTCTGGATCAGCTGAAAGCAGCGTTCATCCGCACTTTGAAGCTGGATGACGAGCATATTATCGACACGGACAATTCCCACCTGTTTGCGGCTATCGGTTCCGCATTAAATGCCAAGCAGGAGGTGTCCTTTACCATGGAGGAAATGGTGAAAAAGCTTTCCTCTGAGATCAAAATGGAATTTGAAGTGGAGCGTATGGAGCCCCTGTTTGCCGACGCGGATGCCTATGAGGCCTTCAAGGCGCGTCACAGCCGGCACCATGTTGCCACCGGCGACCTGGCTTCCTATCGGGGCAATGCTTTCTTAGGGATTGACGCCGGTTCCACCACCACCAAGGTTGCACTGGTGGGCGAGGACGGGCAGCTTTTGTATTCCTTTTATTCCAACAATGACGGAAGCCCTTTGAATACGGCGATCCGTTCTTTAAAAGAGATTTATACCACCCTCCCCGAGGGTGTCAAAATTATGCGCTCCTGTTCTACCGGCTATGGCGAGGCGCTGATGAAAGCCGCTTTTCTATTGGATGACGGAGAGGTGGAGACCGTAGCCCATTATAACGCCGCCGCATTCTTTGATCCGGATGTGGACTGCATCCTGGACATCGGCGGACAGGACATGAAGTGTATTAAGATCAAGAATCAGACCGTGGACAGCGTGCAGTTGAATGAGGCCTGCTCTTCCGGCTGCGGTTCCTTTATTGAAACCTTTGCAAAATCTCTGGATTACAGCGTACAGGATTTTGCGCAGGCCGCTCTTTTTGCGGCGCATCCCATTGACCTGGGCACCCGCTGTACAGTGTTTATGAACTCCAAGGTAAAACAGGCGCAAAAGGAAGGCGCTTCCGTATCGGATATCTCCGCCGGACTTGCCTACTCCGTGATCAAAAACGCGCTGTTTAAGGTGATCAAGGTTTCCGATGCTTCGGAACTGGGCAAAAACATCGTGGTTCAGGGCGGTACCTTTTACAACGATGCGGTTCTGCGCAGCTTTGAAAAGATTGCGAACTGTGAGGCGATCCGTCCCGACATTGCCGGCATCATGGGTGCGTTCGGCGCAGCCCTCATTGCCAGAGACAGATACGAGGAAGGCTACGAAACCTCCATGCTCTCTTACGAAAAGATCTGTTCCCTGCAATTTGAGACCAGCATGGCCAAGTGCAAGGGCTGTACCAACAACTGCCGGTTGACGATCAACAAGTTTTCCGGCGGGCGCCAGTATATCTCCGGCAACCGCTGTGAGCGCGGAATCGGCGGCAAAAAGAACGCGAACAATGTGCCGAATTTATTTGAGTATAAATTGCACAGACTGTTCAACTACGCTTCCTTGGATGCCGACAAGGCTCCCAGAGGCGTGGTCGGTATCCCCAGGGTTCTGAACATGTATGAGAATTATCCTTTCTGGCATGTGTTTTTCACCGAGCTGGGATATCGCGTGGTACTCTCCCCCAGCTCGAACAGAAAGATTTATGAGCTCGGGATCGAGTCCATTCCCAGCGAGTCCGAATGTTATCCGGCCAAGCTGGCCCACGGTCACGTGACCTGGCTGATCCGCCAGGGCGTGCAGTTTATCTTCTACCCCGCTCTTTTTTACGAGCGCAATGAGTTTGAAGATGCCAACAACCATTATAACTGCCCGATCGTGACTTCCTATTCCGAAAATATTAAAAACAATGTGGAAGAGATTTCCTCCGGCGAGATCTATTTCCGCAATCCTTTCCTATCCTTCCGCGACGAGGCCACCGTTACCGATGCACTGTGCAAAGAATTCACGGAAATCTCCCGGGACGAAATTTCGGCAGCGGTTCACAAGGCGTGGGAGGAACTGGCCGCAGTCCGCGAGGATATGCGCAAAAAAGGGGAAGAAACCCTGCAATATCTGAAAGAAACCGGCAAGCGAGGTATCGTGCTGGCGGGAAGGCCCTACCATGTGGATCCGGAGATCAACCACGGCATTCCCGAG
>DFDT01000107.1 GCA_002368865.1 Lachnospiraceae bacterium UBA3821
AAGTACATGCCTTTTCCCGGGGCTCCGCCGCCGGAAAAGTCCATTGACCGGCCGATGATTTTATGGCATAATGAGGATCACAGACGTTGATACAATAATGTTTCACAGAAGGGAGGCAGGAAAGCAATGAAGATTGAAAAAGCGTCCAAAGATTCGTTTGTGGTGATCGGAAAAGAGGGATCGACCCGGGATGGGGACGGCTTCATCCAGCGGCTCTGGCAGGATGCCAATTCCCATTTTGATGAAATCGCTGATCTGGCCAAAAGAGACGAATCCGGGAATCTCGTCGGCATATGGGGAGCCATGACAGACTTTTCCCGTTCCTTTCAGCCGTGGGATGATTTCAGCCGCGGGCTTTATCTGGCGGGTGCGGAGTGCAGGGATGACGCGGAAGCTCCGGAAGGATGGGTCAAATGGGTGCTTCCTGCATACGACTATCTGGTCGTCGAATGCGAGGGAAACAATACGTTTTCTGACATGTGGCAGTACATGAAAGAGAACGGCATTCCGCTTGCAGGCGCCGTGTACGATTATTCCTGCCCCAAAACCGGGAAGGATTATATGTTTTTCCCGATCCGAAAACGATGAGCCGGAAAACCGGAATAGGTCGAAGAGATAGAATATCATGATATGACAGGCAGGGCTGGACAGCCCTTGCTGCCGGGAAAAAGCCCTGGTAAAACAATGACACGATTCGTATCGCAGATGTGACGGAGCAATTCTTTCATTTTTCATGACCGTCCATTACACTCTGTCTGACCAAGCGTCACAGAAAGGATGGATTGAAAATGAAAGAGATCAGAAAAAAAGAACTGTTGGCAGGAATCGTGCTGCTGGCGGCCTTTGCACTATGGACTGTATTGATCCGGCATATCGACATACAGAATGCAGGCCCAAATGGAACGGAAATCGGATTTGCGACGGTCAATGTATGGTTTCACCGACTGATCGGTGTACATTTGTTGGTCTATACGATTACAGATTGGCTTGGTCTTGTCCCGATCATCATATGCATGTGCTTTGGAACGCTGGGACTTGCCCAGTTGGTAAAACGTAGAAGCCTGTTGAAAGTCGATTTCGATATCCTGCTGCTGGGCGCCTATTACGTGGTGGTCATTCTGGGCTACCTGCTGTTCGAGATGGTTCCGATCAATTACAGGCCGATCCTGATAGATGGAAATCTGGAAGCGTCCTATCCGTCTTCAACGACGCTTCTGGTCCTGACGGTGATGCCGACATTGAAGTATCAGTCAGATCGAAGAATTGCAAATCCAGTGGCACGGAAAGCGGTAGCAGTATTTGTAATTGTATTCACCGCGTTCATGGTGATCGGAAGATTGATCGCAGGTGTTCATTGGATAACTGATATCATAGGCTCCGTTTTCTTAAGTTCCGGTCTGTTTATGATTTATCGGTTCATGGCAGATACACCAGTCAAAGGAAAACACATCTGAAGGCGGGGGCATCAAATGGAGTTCAGTGAAAAGCTGCAGGAATTACGAAAAAGCAGGTCGATGACGCAGGAGGAGCTTGCTGAGTCCCTGTTTGTTTCGAGAACGGCTGTTTCGAAGTGGGAATCCGGCAGGGGGTATCCGAGTATCGACTCGCTCAAAGAGATATCCCGGTTCTTCTCCGTAACGATTGACGATCTGATCTGTTCGGACGAGATGATCACCGTGGCAGAAAACGACAAGAAGGAGTTCGCCAGCAAATACATTTCGCTCATATGTAATGCGCTGGACATCCTTCTGGCCATACTGCTGTTCATACCTGCGTTTGGAAATGGCCCAGCCTCTCCCGAAACGGTATCCCTGTTTGGGCTGAGCCGGATTGCTCCGTGGCTGAAGACTGTGTTTGTCGTGATCATAAGCATCACGATCCTGAATGGGATCTGTGGAGCGATCATCGCTCATTTCAACAAATCGGTCTGGAACAGGCACAGGCTTGTTACAGGGGTCGTGCTGTCAATACTCTCGGTCACAGTATTTATTGCAACGAGGCAGCCATATGCCGGTATCATTTGTTTTGCATTTCTGGTCATAAAAGTCTTTCTGATAGCCAAAGTAAAACAACAATATTGAACGGGCAGAATTCATGGTGCAAGAATTCGCTGCCAAATCCAGTTTGTATGGACCGCGGAAAATCGGGTCTTGCCGAAGCCAAGTCAGCATTGAATGGAATGAACGATCGGCAAATCGGGATTGGTACCAGAGAGGTAAATACAGTGATGTTATGTGCGATTGCCAAGATTGATACGCAGTCGAGGGAGAACCTTTTGGCTCTGCAGCAAGTAACAGAGCGTTTTGGCATGACGGTAAAAAAGTTATATGGACATATTACACTTGCGGCATATGTTGGTGAAGATGACAGCGCTTTTATTGCATCATGTAAAGAAATCCTTTCCGCCTATGCACCATTCTCTGTTTATTATGAAAAAGTAGAGGTGCTTGGTGCAACCTCTATTATTGCAGCAACTCCACGAAAGGAAAATGCACTCCTTGACATTCATAACGATATTGCGGCACAATGGGGGGAATCTTTAGATCATTGGACAGGCAATGACCATTGGCAGCCGCATACCACTTTGATATACAATCCGCAAATTGATTTACAGGTAATTGCTGAAGCGATGCGAAAGGAGTTCATTCCTTTTTTCGCTCATGTGAAAAGAATCGAGTTTTCACAAGCCGCAGATAATGGCTACGAAATTGTTGATGCTATTGATTTGCATCAAAGATAAATTCCGGCCTGTACGGATCGCGGAAAACCGGGATTTGCCTGATACAGTCACTTTACATTTTCTTCATCATGGAGAAGGAGGCTAAGATGAAAATGGCAAACACAATGAGGAAACTTCTGAAACAGCGATTCTGTTGGATCCTTGCTTTGCTGCTGATCGTTTTCACCGTGTCCGCAGCGGCGGAAGAAAAGAATGATGTAGAGACCTGGCTGGCGCTTGCGCGGGATGCTCACGAGCAGGAAGATTATGATACTTCCTTCCGTTATTATGAGCAGGCCGCGAAAGCCGGAAGCGCGGAAGGCCAGTATATGACGGCCATCAGCTATTACTATGGGATGGGAACGGAGCAGTCTTACGAAAAGGCTGCGGAATACATGAGTATGGCCGCCGATCAGGGGGATGCC
>DFDT01000170.1 GCA_002368865.1 Lachnospiraceae bacterium UBA3821
GTGTTGGTGTATGCCTGAAAGTAAGCGATCAGGCAGGGGGAGTCCGGCATAGGCATTGCAGGTGATTTGGCACGAAAAAGCGCCAGTCCTTCTTCCAGCTGTTCTTCCACACTTTTTCCTGCAATGTCTACGGCGAAATCGCCGCTGCCGCCGGCACTGCAGAAAATGCACCCCCGAGTGTCTAATGACCCGTCCCGGTTGGGACAGGTCATATGAGCGTTCAGGGCAATCTTATAACATTTTCGGCCCAGCGTGTTTTTGCACCAGGCATCCAGGGAGTAGTAGGGCTTACCGTGCCACTCCGGTCTGTTTGATCTGTCAATCATTTTATCTCACGATATGGGACTTTACAGCCTCCGCAACCTTCTCCGCAACCATAGGGTTGAACGGTTCGGGCATGATGTTGTCCTCGTTTAACTCGCTTTCGGGAACCAAAGCCGCGATCGCTTCCGCTGCAGCCAGCTTCATTTCCTCTGTGATCTGGGGAGCACGCCCTTCCAGCGCACCTTTGAAGATGCCGGGGAAAGCCACCACATTGTTGATCTGGTTGGGAAAATCGCTGCGGCCGGTACCGATGATCCTTGCACCGGCTGCCTTCGCCTCGTCCGGCATGATCTCGGGAACAGGATTTGCCATGGCGAAGATGATCGCATCTTTATTCATGGAAGCCACCATTTCTTTGGTCACGCTGCCGGGAGCGGATACGCCGACAAAGATATCGGAACCCTTCATGGCATCGGCCAGAGAGCCGGTCAGATTGTCCAGATTGGTCACTTCAGTCATTTCTTTCTTGATCCAGTTCAGATCGGATCTGTCCTTGGATACAATACCGGTGCGGTCGCACAGGATGATATGCTTGAAACCGTAGGTTAAAAGCAGCTTGGTGATCGCGATACCTGCAGCGCCTGCGCCGTTTACTACCACGCGGCAATCCTCTTTTTTCTTGCCGATGATCTTCAAAGCGTTGATGGTACCGGCCAATACCACGATAGCGGTACCGTGCTGGTCATCGTGGAAAACAGGGATGTCCAACGTCTCCTTCAGACGTCTCTCAATCTCAAAACAACGGGGAGCGCTGATGTCCTCTAAGTTGATGCCGCCAAAGCCCGGTGCGAGCCAGGTTACGGCTTTGATGATCTCTTCAGTGTCCTGGGTATCCAGACAGATGGGAACAGCGTTTACACCGCCGAATTCCTTGAACAGTACAGCCTTTCCTTCCATAACAGGCATAGCTGCATGCGGTCCGATATTGCCAAGCCCCAAAACGGCGCTTCCGTCGGAAACCACGGCAATGGTGTTGGCCTTCATCGTATATTTGTAAGCGGCCTCCTTGTCCTCGGCAATCACCTTGCAGGGTTCGGCTACACCGGGGGTGTAGGCGAGAGCCAGATCCTCACGGGACTTTACAGGGGTCTTGGAAACGGTCTCCAATTTGCCGTTCCACTGTTCATGTAGCATTAACGCTTTTTCATTGGTTGTCATGACATTACCTCTTTTCTGATATTTTAGCATGATCATACAGATAAATCGTTTGGAAACAAATTTACTCTATTATATAATAGGGGAGAAGTTATTGCAAATAATTTATTTCAGTCGGAAAAACATTTGATCAGCAGCAGTTTTCCTTCTTGTACAGATACTTTGGCGGTTTGACCGGGCAGCACCTCGTTGCTTGTGCCATACTGATATTCGCAGGTGATCTCGCCGTTTTCCAGAGGAAATTTAGCGTGTTCTATGGTAATCCCCTTCGCGGTGCCGGAGATATTCAGCAGGGAGAAATAGGCAAAGGTATCGGGAATATAGGCAGGAGCGTCTGAAATAATCTCCATCTCGGAGTAGTCATCGATCAGTTTGGCTTGTCTGCCTGCGGAGTCCAGCATCAGCAGGGCATACACGTTCACAAGGGTGTGGTCGAGCCTTTCTCCTGCGGCACCGATCAACAGGAAGGTTTCAAAGCCACGCCGAATCGCTTCTTTGATAGCATAGACGGTGTCTGTGTCATCTTTTTCCCGGGGAAGTATGATGGTTTCCGCATTCAGCCCGGGATTGGTCCAGGAGTCAAAATCACCGATGATGAGATCGGGGGTGAGCTGCAGGGGTTCCATGTGCTTCAGACCGCTGTCACAGAAGACGCAGAAATCGTCACTTTTCAGATAACTGTTGACCCGGGCATAATTTTTGATTTCCGCGCCGCCGATGATCACACATCTTTTTTGTTTCATGTCCCAAGTCCTCTTTTCTTATGGTTTTGTTCGTGTAAGATGGATCCTGTCTGTTCGATTGTAGTACAATTTCGGTGTAAATTCAATCAAACATAAGAAAATAAAGTCCTTTTCTTTCCGAGTCTGTCGTGATATAATAAAATGTGATAATATGAGCGGTACAGTACCGTTGATCAACAGGAGGACAAAATATGTATTCATTGGATGAAGTAAAACTCGTCGATCCCGAGATCGCGCAGGCGATCACAGACGAGCAGGCAAGACAGAACAGCCATATTGAGCTGATCGCTTCTGAAAACTGGGTGAGCAAAGCTGTGATGGCTGCCATGGGAAGCCCCCTTACCAATAAGTATGCGGAAGGATATCCCGGAAAAAGATATTACGGCGGCTGCGAATGCGTGGATGTAGTGGAGAATCTGGCGATTGAGAGAGCAAAGAAGCTGTTTGGCTGTGACTATGCCAATGTGCAGCCCCATTCCGGCGCACAGGCAAATATGGCAGTGCAGTTTGCAGTATGTCAGCCCGGCGATACCATCATGGGTATGAATCTGGCACATGGCGGACATCTGACCCATGGTTCACCCGTGAATATGTCCGGTAAATATTTCAATATTGTCCCTTACGGAGTAAACGATGAAGGATTTATTGATTACGATGAACTCCGCAAGATCGCGCTGGAGGCAAAGCCGAAGATGATCATTGCCGGTGCATCCGCTTACGCGCGTACCATTGATTTCAAGAAGTTTCGTGAGGTCGCAGACGAAGTGGGCGCAGTGCTCATGGTAGATATGGCGCACATCGCAGGTCTGGTGGCAGCAGGGCTTCATCCCTCACCGATCCCTTATGCGGATGT
>DFDT01000160.1 GCA_002368865.1 Lachnospiraceae bacterium UBA3821
GGACGTTTCTGCGCAGAATCTGCTGACACAGCCAAGGCTCTTTTTCCGAATTTTTACGGAGGACAAACATATATCATGGATCCCACCATTCTGATTCTGATCGCAATCATCGTTCTGATCATCATTCTGATTTTCTATCTCAAAAAATCCAAAAAAGAAACTGCTGCAAAAGATACAAAACCGGTGATCCCCAAGGACGCCAGAACGCCGCCGGAGCCCCCTGCTGTGCCCCCCTCGGACCCCGGGCAGCCGGCTCCTCCCGTCAAGATGTCGGGAGCTCTGTATATCCCGCCGGAAATGCTGGGTGACCGCAGAAACGAGGAGGTCCGGCGCAAGGTCGATGAGACCATCCGGAATTTCGATTGGGATGCTGACGGCGGCAGAAGCGAATTCCTCTACACCCTGCAGCTCAATAAATCCGGCTGGATCTGTCCCTACTGCGAGGGGGAAAATGACAATGAAGATCCGCTCTGCATGATCTGCGGGACCAAGATCGGCGCATGATTGTGCAGGTGCTCTGCACTTGCGCAGAGACCCGGGCAGAAAAACAGTATCCTCAGTGAATAGTTAGCCATTAGACCCAAGGAGTGAAAGATGTTCTGTAAAAACTGCGGACGTGAAATAGACCAGAAGACATTGAAAAAACTGATGGAACAGAAGGACGGCTCTGTTGTATGCAGTAAGTGCAGACAGCCGCTGGACAATGCGGAAATGTGCGGAGGCTTCTGGGGACTGATCGCTGCCAGTGAAGAAAAAGAGGCGGCGGAGGCAGAAACAGTCAATATGACCGTAATGCTGGATGAGAACGGGAAACCTGTGCAGATGAATCCCCGCATGCAGAACAGGTCCTCGTCTGCTATTCCCGATGCAAATCTTCGCATGTCCGCAAATGACTATTCTTCACAGAATTCACGTCAGTCATCAGGCCCTGTGATGTACGACTCTGCTCCCTATGAGCAGAAAGCACCGGAGACCATAATACGCCGTTCCGGCGCGCGCAAGGATACGGAGCTCTGGATCACCAGAGCGATCGCAATTCTGCTTGGCATCGCCCTCATCATCTCCCTGGTCACCAGATGCGGCAAATCGGATCAGCCGCAGGATGAAATGACGGAGTCCACTGAAATTTCCGACGTTCCGGATAACAACAGTGATGCTGCTGTCACTCCTTCCGATGTGTCGGGAAATTCTCAAGGTGCTCCGGATGAAGAACTTCCGTCTGGCAGCAAATTTGAGAAAGAGGATTCTTCTGCTGAATCATCCACGGTCACAACTGAACAGAGCAGTGTTGAATCAAGCACAGATTCCGCATCCTCAACGGGCATGAGCTCAGAAGATGCATCTGTAAGCACAACAAAAAAGTTGACTGATCAGAATGCAGCTATGAACAAAAAGAAAGGGTATGGCAGTGTAACCCGTACGATTATCATAGACGATTCGGGGTATAACGTAGAGTCGAAAATAATTAGTGATGATGGAAGCATTTCTGTGGAAAGGCAATCTGGTGAAACAAAAGAACTGATTTCTAATATACCAGCAATCGGATATGAGGAGGTTTACGAAAAGGCTGCATCCGAAGTTAGAGCGGTTTATAAGTATGAGAACGGTTTTCTCAAACTGAAACAGAGTCGTAATAATGGAGATGTTGAATATACCAGGGATCCGCAAGAGTCACATGTAGTAATTGAAAAATATGAAAAAAAGCAAATAATAATAGATCCGGAAGGCCATAAACAGAAATATCAATCTGTGAAAAAAACTTATGATAGCAGAGGTGATGGCAAAGATCTCGTTCTGGAAAAAATCGAATATTTTGTTGACAGGCAGTTGGAAACGCCATTATTAAGTATTCAGTATGACTGCCAAATGAATTGCCAAATGAATAATGTAGAGAATCCGGCGGAATTCTATAACTTCGAGAAGTATGAGTCTGCGGAGGGTAAACCCATTACAATGGTTGGCCCGAATAATAAATACAGATACGATGAGATTCGCTATACATATTCAGTTCCGGAAGGACAAAATACCTATCGACTTTCTCAAATGGCATATTATCTTGCCGGAGAACCCGCAACAGGCCCCAATGGATTTTCCTATTTTAAATGTGAATATAAGGATGAGTCTACCAGAAAAGATACTTTCTATAGAACAGATGGACAAGAGGTCACTGTTACAGCACATGATCCGTTCCTGTCCGATACGGTAATTCCAGCATTTTATTCATATGAGTTTCCTTATCTGATCGGCAGACCCAACCCGGATACTGCTGCAGGACCCGGACAATCAACAGAAAACCAGGCCGAAACCCCACAGAATGATCCGAATGCGCAAGCGAGTTACCGACAACAGGAAGATCCTTCTCAAGAGGTCTATAATGACTACAATGGGGATGATGGCTCGGAGTATGGCAACGAGGACTATTAACTATAATAAAAGAGATTAGATTTGTAAGCGCTGTACTTGAACATTCATAACAGGCAATCAAAATAATTATCAAAAATGATGAAGGGAGATATCATGGGATCAAACCAGCGTAGTATTTCTTATGGAGTAGATGTTGTTTTCTGTATTGACGCGACAGAGAGTATGTATCCGTTTCTCGGTGTTGTAAAGGAGAATG
>DFDT01000197.1 GCA_002368865.1 Lachnospiraceae bacterium UBA3821
AGTCATAGTCCGAGGAGATAAACTCAGCCATATACTCCACGAGCTCTTTTTTGATGAAAGGCATATCCGCCGCGCAGATAAACACATAGTCCTCTTTCGCATTGGAAAGGATCTGATAAATCCCCTCCAACGGACCGATTTCCGCATGCTCGTCATATACGACCTTCAACCCCAGATCTTCATAAGTCCCTTTTTTTGCATCAGAAATAAGCACCTCCGAAAAACCTGAAAGTTCTTCACAGATGCGGTCAATAAACCGTCTCGATTCCATTTGCAAAAGGGCCTTATTCTGCCCCATCCGCGAGCTCTTACCGCCGGCGAGCACGCCGACGCTGAGGGAACGCGGATTTACGCTCGTCTCCATAACCTGCTCCTGTCAAACTGCCATCAAATCATATCCTAAATCACTTCTTACTGCATTTTACTCCAAATTTGGGCTAAAGTCCACCCTATTCTTACCGCAGCTCTTTTCTACCCTTTTTGTACAATTGAAAAATCCCGGACAATATAATTTTTCACGGTCCCACATAAATCTCCTCTTTTGGCAACAGACCCAAAATATCCACTCCCTGATGCCGCAGCGCATCCAGCCGCTTCACTTCCTCTGTGATGTCCTCCATCCGCACGATCCATTTTTCCACATAATCCCGCACGGCCTGCCCCCGCAGCCCGATCTGGATCGATCGATAGGGGAGATTATTGCCATGCACATCCTTTTCCGGATCCCACTGTACGCGCACATCGCTTTTTTCCACCAACTTCTTCCACTCCTCCCTAGAAAGACCACACTCTTCCTTGTAAGAGGACAAAACTGCCTGCTTCACTGCGCTGTCAAATCCCTCTCTGGTGAGGTCGATTGCCAGCACTCGCTCCTGCCCTTCCTTTCCCGCCCAACCACAGCGGTACATCATCCACAGAAAAGACGGCTTGATCCACGTCATACGGTTCAAGCTAAATTTTCCTTGTTTTCCTGCCCCATCATTCCTATCATCCCCTACTTTACCCACTCAATCTTGGTCACATAGATCACGGAATAAATGTCCTGGGCTTCTCCTTTCAGGTTCTTTCCGAGATCCCCTGACCCAAGCCCTATATATTCTCCGTCCGGTTTCCTGCAATAAACATCCCCGATATAGCCGGTCAAATGCAGGTAATCACCCTGCTTTATCTTTCTGAACGCTTCCTTTACTGTTTCACTCGCAGGGATCAGACAGGCCGCAGTGCAGTTTTGATAGATAGCCTTAGAACCTCCGATCTCTGCATATATCTCCTCTCCACTATTCCATGCCAGCGTCCTCCGAATCGGCTGTTGCCATCCAAAATCAATTTTGTCATTATATTCCGCGACAGTCCCCCATGCAAGCACAGCAGACACAGGTGTAACTTTGTCTAAAATCGAGCTCTCCGTATAGTGCCGCTCATTGACCACCAGCCCCCGAAGATCACAGGAGTATGTATAATCTACCGTCACTTTATACCCGTCAATTTCACCGACAGAAAGCTGCCCCGTCTCTGCCTTCAAAACCGGCGCGGGAATCCCCGCAATCCCCCTCGTCTTCGGCAGCCCCAGAAAATCTCCCATATGCATCACGCCATAGATCACCGCCACGATCACGGCGACCAAAATGATCTTTCCGGCAATCCCGCCCTGCTTTCCCATATCCTTACCTCCCTCAATCCATCCACTCCACTCCCGTCACATAGATCACTTCACAGGAATGGGCTCCGCTGTCACTCCTGGTAGTGCTGGAATGCCAGTAAAAGGTCGACCCGTCCGCCTTACCGCCATCCAGATTCACCAGATATCCCTTCAGCCGCACATGATCCCCCACCTTGATCCGTTTGATCTGCTTCTTCACTGTATCATCCGCCGGGATCAAATGATTGTTGGAGGAATGCTCCGTCACGCCCTGTATTCCCCCGACTTTAGCGATCTCCGCATCCGAATTCACACGCCAGCTGTACCATCTTCCGGACTGCTGCCAGTGAAAATCCACCAATGTGTTATACGCTGCCACATCTCCCCAGGCCAGAGCCAGATCTCTGGGCGCCAGCTTATCACCGATGCCGGAGCCACTGTAATTATGGATACTGACCACCAACGCACTGATGTCATACGCATACAAATAGTTGACCGTTATATCATAACCGTCAACCGACATTTTGGCCTGTCCCGCGGCTTCCGTCTGGAGCGGGTCTTTGATCCCCGCAACTGCACGCTGCTTTCCCTTGCTGCCCATTAGTACGATCGCCAGTCCGATCACGATCACAGCAGCCCAAACAATCTTTCGACTCATTTCTTCTCCGTAAAATGATACCCCTTCATATCGCATTCCTTGAAGAAATTTTTCTCGGTCGTACCAATCAGTTCCACGTTCTGGAATGCAGTCTTCTCAAATTGGTTTCCCTGCGCTCTGATCTCCAGCTTGACATCCATCAGATCCATTTCCTCAATTTTGGAATCCGACAGAGCCTCCCCTTTATAAGAAAAATCTCTTGCCTCACATCTGTAAAACTTCAATGCCTGTGCATCCCCCTTCACAGTCATCTCCGATTCCTCAAATTTGCAATGTGAAAAATGAACCTTTTCCACGCCGGACTCTTCCCCGTCTGCGATCAGGGTAAGTTTTCCAAACTCACATTCCGTGAAAGAAGTGTGCGTCACACGCAGCAGCACTCCCTCCGAACCCTTGACCGTATTTTCAAAACGACAATTGATAAAGGCACAATTTTCTATTATCACAGATTCCGTCACGGCATTCCGGAAAGTCATATTCCTGCAGGTGCAGTTCTTCAACTCCAAAACTTTGAGTTCCTCCCCCTCCAGCACACAATCTTCTACCGGCTGCCTGTCCACCGAAAATATTCCGTCCTTCAAGAAAAATCTCAGACTGCTTTTTGCGATCGTACTCATACCTTTACCTCCCTTACAATGCTCCGTATCCTTATATGGTTCAGCCGCACCGATGTCCCGATGCCGCTTCAAAATTATATTTCACGATTCCCAGATCCACCTTGGAGAAGGCTCCTGCTTTGGCTGTGATGAATGCCTCATCTCCCTCCAAAGTCACACGGAACTTCTGCTGATTCAGCGCCGTAGGCGCCATCATTGCGCCCACAATGCCGTTTTTAAACCACACCGGCATCTTGTCCTCCGGCACTTCACAAAGTTTCTCCACCGGTTTGGACTTATGTTTCGTCCCCTCATTCTCGCCATATCCGATTGCGATGACACACACGATCTTCTCGCCCGCCGCGCTGTCTGCCCTGCATTTTCCCTTTCCGTAGGTACCGCCCACCCAACAGGTGTTTAAGCCCAGCATCTGTGCCCTCAGCACGATCCGCTGTCCGTAATATCCGCCCAGTTCCTCCAACTGATCGGACTTTTTCCCAACGATCGCAATATAATTCTTCACATTGCTGAACTTTCCGTAATGAGACAAAAAGGTGTCAAAGCACTCCGGATCGTCATAAATGATCTGGATATGCAGCCCACTCTCCCGGTTGCACTCTGCAATCTCCTGTTCCAGCTCCGCCTTTAGATCCTCGGCGATTGGCAGATCCTTATACTGTCTTACGCTATGTCTTGCCTTAATGGCCTCTCTGATATCCATACTCACATTCCTTTCTTGACCGACTCTGTATACATCATCGGAATCCATGCATCCAACACTTTCGCATTCACCACCCGAAACCCGTTCTCCTCCAGAAACGTCCGATAGCCCTCCTCACTCCATGCTCTCTCAAAGGAAACACCCATATTTTTCAGCGTTCCGCTGAAGAAACCGCTTTTCCTGCTGTCATTATCATGGATAAAGTTGGGCGCGATCAGGATTCCCCTCGGCTTTAATACCCGTCTGATCTGAGCCAAAGCCGCTTCCGGTTCCGGCATGACATGCAGCGCATTGGCAATGATCACCACATCAAAACTCTCATCCGCATAGCGCAGTCTGACCGCATTCGCATACTCGTATGTCAACTGCTCCGGATTTTTCCCTTTGCGCGCCTGCTCCAGCATTTTCACCGAGAAATCTGTCGCCATCATGGATTCCGTCACATCCGCCACATGCTTTGCGATGAGCCCCGGACCTGTAGCGATTTCCAGCACCCGCTTGTCTTTCACGACCTTCCGGATGCGGTAATACAGGAATCGGTACGCCCTGTCATTTCCGAACTTCATAGCCGGCGCATACACCGGTGCAAACTTATCCCAAATCTCTGTTTTTCGTTGTTCTTCCTGCATTTTGCCCCTCTTTCTATCCGG
>DFDT01000125.1:0-2932 GCA_002368865.1 Lachnospiraceae bacterium UBA3821
AGAGGCCGGAAGCAGCGGGGATTCCTTTTTGAGAAATGATGAAAAGGTGGACAGGATACTCGCCTATTGTGCCGAGAAGCATGGCCTGGAGGGCGATTTCTCCTATATCCATGAGGTCTGGCACAAGGTGTGGGTATATGCTCCCCTATTTGACGATGTAAAGCCCTTTTTTGAGAGGTCGAAACTGCCCATCTATGTGCTGTCCAACGATGACTTATGCTATCTGGAAGAATCCATGCGGATCAAAGAACTGCATCCTGCCGGTATCATTTCGGCAGAGATGGTCCGCGCCTGCAAGCCGGACAGGATCATATTCGAGAAAGCGCTGGAAACAGCGGGGGCAGCGCCCCATGAAGTGATACACATCGGGGATTCCATCACGTCAGATATTGAGCCGGCCAAACGCCTGGGCATCACCCCGATTTACATTTCCCGCAAAGAGCCCGTATCTATTGACGGCGTGCGGGTGATCAGGTCCCTGGATGAGCTTTGAGACAGGGCAGGCGGTTTGGGCCGATGATTACATACCGAATATCAGCTGGACAAGCGCCAGCAAAACAACCCATGCCGTAAAGACCACGACGCTCCAGATGACTTTCATCACGATCCTTAAGATCTGATTGCTGCTCCGCAGTCCCTTCAGTCCGGAATACAGCCCTGTCCATTCTGTACAGAGATCGACAACGGACAGAGACGCGATGGTAAAGAAGATAGAGTCGGTGATTCCTCCAAGATTCGCGGCAGCATACAGGATGAAAAGATATCCGCATACAGCTGTGATCATATGAAGGATGTTTTTACTGCGGAATCCGGGAGGCGGAAAAATGCCGTGCTTTATGCGGCGTTTTGGAACCCCCTGACGGAAATCTGCTCCGGAATATCCGGGAGCCTCGTCAGGGTGGTTTTCTGCCGGGAGACTTTCTGCGAGGTGGCTTTCTGCGGAGAGGTTTTCTCCGGCAGGGTCTGCGGCGGGGATCTCTGCGGAATCAGGCAGCATCGTTCCGGTTCCGGAGATCAGGACGGAATTCCCGCAGTACTCACATTCCGCAGCAGTCTGGCCGGCGCGAATCTTCAGATTAGCCCCGCAATAGGGACAGACAGTCTTTTCGATTTTCACAAATTCTAACCTCCCATTGATCGCAGGGGAAACCCGCTGCCTGCAGGCGGTAGAAGGGGGCTTCTACAGTATTATCCATATCCATTATCCATATCCGATATGGGCCTGCTTGAGGCGGGTAAACTGCGCAGGAAATGCGGGCTGATTCAGGACCCGCCCGCATTTCATTTCCCGGGCGCATGAGGAGCATGGTTCCCGGGTTTTTCGCCGGGGTTCTGCAAACACGTTTATCTGTGCCCGTGCGGAGCAGGGCTCAGCCTTGTGTGGACGCGTTGTCTGCATAGATCCGGTGGAAGTAGCGCACGAGCCGGTCTGTGGCGCGGCTCGTCCGGATATATTTGAACCATGTAAAGCTGGGGACAGCATCTCTGTCTTCCGTGATCACAACCGTATCCCCGTCATTGAGTCTTGTGTAAGCCGGGAGCTGCGTCGAATTGCCGTTCAGCTGGGCGTATTTGAAATGAAGCCCCAGGTCCGTGTGGACATGGAAGGCAAAATCGAGCACGGTCGCGCCCTGGTCAATGAGCATGGCGGCGCCGTCGGCACAGAAGACCTTGATCCTGGGCCTGTATGTATCGCGGGGATCGATCTCATTGACAACACCGGGGAAAAACACACGGTTGTCCAGGATGTTGCCATATACGTAGCGGTCAAATTCGTCTTTGGTGCGGACGAAGAGACGGTACATGTTGTCCATCTCGTCGGCAAGCAGAAAGTATGCGGCATCTTTGTGAGTCGTGCGCCTGTAATCCACGATGCTGAGTCCCTGTCCGGAGAGCGCAAGATCATAATATTTGAAAAAAAGATCGTGGGGGCGGACAGGTGTGCCCTCTTCCTCGAGGTCGTTGGATACGATCAGGAAGAGGTCGTGGAAAGCGAAGTCCTGCTTTTTCAGGAGGTCGCGCATGTCTTTCAGATTCTGCGTCCCGGACGTCGCCTGGCGGTAGAGACTGATCATTGTCCGGTCCTGATGCCAGAACCTTATGATATGGCGGTGATAAGGATCGAGTTCTTTCGCGCAGTTATTGCGAAGGGGATCAAAGACTTTCTCAAACACATTGAGGGATTTTCCGGTCGACATCCGGTTTTCAATGGAAATCTTCTCAATGGCTTTCTCCATCTGGGCGAGATGGACGGGGTGTTCGATCCGGAAACAGAGTTCCTCCAGGACATCCACAAAATAAAAGGCATTTGCCTGTATTGCCATGGGGATCAGAATCTCACGCGTGTGTTCCGCCTTGGGGATTCTCTTCTCTTCCTTTACCCCTGAGATCGTCATCAGGTTATCGACCCGGTCGGCAATCTTGACATACAGGGCACGGATATTCATCTTATCCTGAAGCCTGGCATCCGAAAGGGTGTCGATCTTCTTTTTGCTTGGCTTTTCGCCGGTAAAGTCGCGGTCGCTGAGGGAGGTCACCGCATCCACGATCTTTGCTATATCGTCTCCGAACACCTCCCGGATTTCGGAAAGAGGTACATCGCAGTCCTCGACGATATCGTGGAGCAGGACTGCGATCAGGAGCTCACTGTCAAAGCCGTGCTGGGCCAGAAAGCGGGCGGCACGAAGGGGATGGTGGATATAAGGCTCCCCGGATCCCCTCTTCATGCCTTCATGTTTCCGGGCGGCATACTGATATGCGCGCCGGATTCCTTCCCGGTCCCCGTCAGGATGGACGGAGGTATAGATGTTCATGACTTCATTATAGCTGACATCCCATCGATAGCTGACTTTCCGGTTGTATCTGTAATCTCTGTTGTAGGCCATCATGACACCTCACAGCTTCTTTCATTGTTTATTCTTCATCGCGCAAT
>DFDT01000125.1:3016-6920 GCA_002368865.1 Lachnospiraceae bacterium UBA3821
GCGCAAAAAGGGAAACCCGCATGCGGGGCACAGGACTCCGCGAGCGGGTCTTGAATCTTTATCCGATGATCACGGCTGCCTGGAAACGATCCGGACAATCAGCGTTCGTCTTATCACGGATGCTTGTGAAATCCGGACAATCAATCCTCTGTTTCCGCGGAGGCTTTGATTGCGTGGTACCAGGTATCGTCATCTTCTTCGGAAATTTTAGCATAGCGGAAGGCATTTCTCGACAGATTTCTGCGGACAGCCCTCTCAAGGACCGAGCGGACGACCGCGCGCTTCTGGTCCTGGGAGAAGGCATTGCGCGCGTCGTCATTCTCAATATAGAGAGTACGGATGACCCGAAGGATCTCATCGATCTCTGCGTCTACGATCACAGAGGGGTAATTGAGCAGGAGCGCGTGCTGGATATCCTCGGCGGACATGGTGATGCGGTGGCGGCTGGTGCCGAAAAACTGGATGACAGGCATCCTCTCCCGGCCCTTGGAGACAGAATTGATGGTCGCAATTCCGCCCACGTACTGGTCCTTGTTGCTGTCCACCCTGTGCAGAATGGCGAGGGCGCGGTCAGTACCCGCGTGCCTCAGGTTCAGGAAAGCGTGTTCCTGAGATAACTCGAAGCTGCCGTAGTAGGCCCGGCTGGAATGTGTGTTTTCAATCTCATTGAGGACTTCCTCCGGAGATGTGGAGGAGCGGAAGACCCTCATCATCCTGTCCGCCTCTTCCCGGGCCTGGATTCCCAGGACAGCCGCGCAGCTGTAGCGGATGCCTCCCACGGAAGCGGGATCCTCGTAAATATACAGGATACCGTACATGAGGGCCATGGCGGGGGACAGTGTGTCCCGCCCCTTGAACTTGGATGTGTCCATGTAGTAGGTGTAATAAGGTCCGCAGTACTTTCCGTAGACTTCACGCAGGGACTGGCTGGCGGAATCCTGCGCGGCCTGACTCCTCTGTGAGGATACCGTTGTGTGGGTGGTGGTAGTGAGGAAATCATCGATGTTGATTCCGTACAGCTTCCTGAGCTCCACGAGGAAGGTGGCCTGCGGAGCCCGCCTGCCGGAGCAGTAGTCATTCATCGTCGCGGGGGCGATCCCCAGCTGGTCCGCCAGCTTTCTCTGAGTCAGTCCGTTCTCTCTGATCAACGTCCTGAGATTGGTGGAAATGATGGAACATACTTCCCGGTTGGCTTCAGTCGACATAGGCATGGTTTGCATAGTGGATCCCCCTTTCATTAAGATGCCCGCAGCAAAGCAGGGCCGGACTCAACCGGTTTTCTGCGGGTTATAGCGATTCGGAAAACGTTTTTTGGTGTTACCATATAATAACATATGAAACCCCTTTGTGTTGAGAGAATAATCGGAAAAAAATCAGAATTTTCGAATTTTTTAATTCAGAACAATCCATATTGGATTTTGGAATGAAAAAAATGAATATTTAAGAAAGACGAAGCGAACGATATCTCGGATTTATTCTTCACCTAATAACACCCATGACTTTAGATTGTGGGATACACAGGCAAGACCCGCAAGCGAGCCCTGAATATATCATTTTTGTATATCCGGAGTGCAGACGGGCAGGAAATCTGGCAGTCATAACATAAGAAGTCTGACAAAGTGCATTCAGAAGGTAAAAAACAGCGGGATGGCAGCGACCGCTGACATCCCGCATTCTAAAATGCATGATTTATAGGTTGTAGTATTATTTGATCTTCTCAGTTGATGCAATAGGCTCGCCTGACTTTTGTAGAGGTTCTCTCTGATGATGGACGTCCTGGGATGTCCTGGGAGATTCTATTTTGCCGGATATTAAACAGTTGCTTAGTTTTTATCAGTTTCTGCTTTTTTATCGCCACCAGAATTCTAAATAACGACCGTGGTAAAAAGTATATTCATCTTCGTCATCATCTCGATAGACCCGGATATAATAAGTGCCTTTAGGCAGGAGAGGCGTTCTCCAGCTCGTTTCTGTTAGTTCTGGACATCTAACAGAATACCCGCGTGAATTATAAATATAAAAATCAGTATAATAATTTTTGGCACTGTATGTGACGGTGATCGTTCTCTTTTGGGGAAGATAAACCTTAAACCATCTGTCGTATTCTCGCCCATAGTGGAACATTTCTATTCTTTTCTTGCCCGAGGAAAGCGGCACGGCCCTTGACCGGCAATAATTTGTTCCCCATTTTGCATAACAATAATTCCATTTGAATTTTACCCATTTATCTGCTCTTATGTAATAAGTACCTTTGGGAAGGACCTCGCGGTATACTCTCTTTCCATACAAATTAAGAATGCTTTCAGATGAGTACAGATCTTTTTTTGTATTGATTGCTTTATAAATATATAAGTCTTTGATGCTTTTTGTTTCTATTCTTACATATCCGTTTCCGGGAAGATTAATCTTGTAAAGATCGTAAGTATATGTTTCAGTGTTTGTTTTTTGATTGTATTTGTAGGTATATTCTTTTGAAGTAACATACTTATTCTGCTTCAAGGTTGTAATTTTATAGACATATTTTGTTGAAGCTGCATATGCTTGAAAAGGAAAAAATCCAATCATAATCAGAACTGTCAAAGCCGTGCATATGAGTTTTTTTAAAGCTATGTTTTTTAATAAGGGTTTCATGCTGCGTCCCTCCTGTTCAGGTGATGATGATTGGTGATTTTAGGTTCTTTACCTATTTTACGAGGTGAGTGCTATTTGGAAATGATATACTTTGCATGCTCCATATCAGTAGTATGATTGTCTTGAGTATATTAATTCAGGATTTGAAGATGCAATTCAGTACTGCCTCTTATGGTTTCGTTACCGAGGCATAAAAGTTAATGCATCATCTTTTTTAATTCCACCAGAACTGTACGAAGCGATCCCTGTAGAAGCTATCTTCGTCTTCATAGCGGTCGCGGGAAATTCTGATATAATAAGTACCTTTAGGCAGGAGAGCTGTTCTCCAGCTCCTATTTGTCAGAGACGGACAGTTCAGCTTGATACCATGGGAATTATAAACATCAAAAACAGGATCATATGGTTCAAAACTGTATGTGACAGTAATGGTTTTCTTTCGAGGCAGAGAAATCATATACCATCGGTTATATTCCTCGCCGTAATTAAAAATCTCTACTATTTTTTTCCATGCAGCGAGTCTTCGGGCTCTTGCCCTGCAATAATTAGATCCGCCCTGTACTTTTACAAAAGACCATTTGAATTTTACGCCGCTATCTGCCTTTATATAATAAGTTCCTTTTGGCAATACTTCATAATACACTTTCTTCCCATAAAGAGATCTGATAGAGTCTGATTCGTATAATGCTTTCTTTTTATTGATTGTTTTATATATGTATATGTCACCAGTATTGTTTGCATTGATTCTGATGTAACCGTTTGCAGGGACACTGATCTTATGCAAATAGTAGGTTTCTATATATGTATCAGTTTTTTCAATGTATCTCTCAGTATAGTCTCTTGAAGTTACATATTTGTTCTGTTTCAGGGAAATAAACTTATAAACATATTTAGTTGTGTCTGCCTCAGCCCGCAAAGGAATAAATCCGGCAGTGATCACGACGGTCAACACTATGCATATCAAGTGTTTCACTGCGTTTCGTTTTAATAATGACTTCATACTGTTGTCCCTCCTATTCAGAATATGGTGATGACTATGTATTTCCGTCAAATTATCGATGTTTAATGATTGATCTGAGATAAATTATAACCCACTTGGATGTGTTCTACAATATTTTATAGCTTTCTATTGCTCTGGCAAGCTCTGGGATTATGATATATAGAACCAATGATATCTTCAAGTGAAGAGCCAAAGCATCTTCTGAGTGCGCGGGTGGAGAGCCTTAGAGTCAATGCAGACAAATATACCTTTGCCTTGAAAAATATTGCCAAAAAA
>DFDT01000119.1 GCA_002368865.1 Lachnospiraceae bacterium UBA3821
CAACCTCAACGATAAAACGAACTGCAAGACGGGTATCCTTGTTCGCACCGCAGAAACCGTCTACAACATACAGCTTCTTATTGGACAGCTCTTCTACTGCCAGCTTCTTACAAGCATCCCAAGCTTCCTTGGTTGCTCTGTGGTTATCATTGGGATACTCCTCAGAAGTCCACCAAACGGTGTCATGAGCCTTCTCATCATCCACAATGAACTTATCCTTGGGGGAACGTCCGGTGTAAATACCTGTCATAACGTTCACAGCGCCAAGCTCTGTAACCTGTCCCTTGTCGTAGCCTTCCAGGCTGGGATCAGTCTCATCTTTGAACAGTTGATCATAAGAAGGATTGTAAACGATCTCTGTGGTTCCGGTGATGCCATACTTGGTCAAATCAATTGCCATATTTTTTAACCTCTTTCCTTAAAAATTTTTTTGGGTCGTATCTTTTGTGGACCACCCAAAACTTTTATTATTATACATGACCAAACCTATAAAATCAATAACAAAACAGTTTAGCGAGAAAAATTTATAATTATTTTACAGAAAAAAGGGATTGCAAAAAAAAGAAGAATGCGCCAAAATATTTTATAAAAGACTATTATATTAGGACAGGAAATAAAATGAAGTTTAGAAATGAAATTAAATATCTCGGCAGCGAGGGTATGCTCCGCATTGTAGAGGCACGTATATCTCCATTCTGCATTCCGGATATGCACGGCGGACCGGACGGTCATTACACAATTCGAAGCCTGTATTTTGACGACCCCAAAGATTCCTGCCTCGCTGATAACGAAAGCGGTATAGATCCAAGATTTAAATATCGGATCCGAATGTATAATGGCAATACGGATTTTATTGTGTTGGAACAAAAGTGTAAAAGACACGGCATGAATCATAAACGAGTCTGTCAGATAAGCGAACTTTTTTGCCGAAAACTGTTGCAAGGCGAATTTGACCCGGAGACGATCCCTGAAGAATTTTGTCCCCCTGCCTCCGAAGGATTTCATCTTCTCATGGATTTCTACGCCGATTATCAGCTAAATCTCTTTCGGCCCAAAATTATAGTGGATTATGACAGGACCGCTTATCTGCACGATATCGGTAATGTGCGGATCACGCTGGATCGCTCGATCTCTGCTTCCGGGTCTGTCACAGAGTTTCTAGCCGAAACTCCTCCCCTCTCCCCCGTGATGCCTCCCGGGATCCATATTCTTGAGGTGAAATATGATGACATCCTGCCGGATCATCTATATCATGCTATGGCGCAAACAGGCTGTATCCGTACAGCGTTCTCAAAATATTATTACAGCAGACAATTCTGCGGATAGGAGTGATTTCATATGAGTTTTCAGGATATCTTTAAAAAATCTTTTCTGGAAGGTTATACCGGTACTTTGGACATGCAGGACATCGTGGTTGCATTATTGATCACAGCTCTCATTGGCATGTATATTTTTGTGATCTATCATTTTGTGGCGGAAAAGTCTTTCTATTCCAAAAGCTTTAATATTTCCCTTGTCGCCATTGCAGTGATCACTGCTGCTGTTATTTTGACAATTCAAAACAGCATTGTAGTTTCCCTGGGAATGGTAGGCGCTCTTTCGATTGTCCGCTTCCGGACCGCCGTCAAAGAACCCCTGGATCTGGTCTTCCTGTTCTGGTCCATCTCCGTCGGCATCATATGCGGTGCAGGATTTTGGGGAATCGCAGTCACCTTGTCTGCTATCCTCACAGTCATTATTTTGTTTTTACAGCTTCTGCCGAATATAAAAAATCCTCTGCTGTTGGTGGTCACTCTTTCCGATCCTACTGCCGAGGAATATCTTCTGGATACCGTAGAAGCTTATACACGCTATCACAAGATCCGTTCCAGAAGCCTTACAGGCGGAAGTCTGAACGAAATTATAGAAGTCTCTTTCCGACATAAAGGAGAGGAAACGGTACTGCTTCAGGATCTGGATGAAATAGACGGCCTTAAAACAGTTTCCCTGCTCTCCCACTTTGGCGAGACATTTTTCTAAAATTACCTTATCAAAGTAAAAGGATCGCGCAACTATGTTCACAAAGGCAAAATATATCCTGTTTATTCTCAACGTGATATTGATCTGCTGGTTTCTCGCTGTCGGTATTGATATGCGCCATTCTCAGGTCATGGGAATGACCCTGATCGATGCCGACCACATCAGCCAGATGACCGAAGGGCGCAATAGGATCGCTTATGATGACAGGCTCAGCATAAAACTCCAGGAAACTGCCCTTCCCTACAGCAGTTCCGACAATACTCTATATTTCCCCCAGAATGCCGCAGTGGACGGATGGGAGGGACAGCTTCATGCGCCTCGCGGATATTCTCTCCGTCTGTTAGAGGATGACGCTCTCGCTGATAAATCACAGGCCATTCGGGAAAACCATATTTTTTCTGTATACCTTGTAGGAAAGAAAGACTTTATCCCTCTGAATCTGATCATGACAGGCGCGCCGGTCATCAACATTGTGACCACCTCGGAGGAAGAACCGGAAGAAATCGATTACTTTACCGATCCAGACCGGTTTGTTTTTGAATCTCAGACAAATTACTATGGTTCCATTGATATATGGGATCCCGTCACTTCAGCGAACGATTATAATATTGCATCTGCTTATGTGAAATATCATACCAAGGGTGCCACAACCTCTGTCTTTGAGAAAAAATCCTACTCCATTCATCTAAAAGATGATAACGGAGAAAGTCAAAAACTTCCTCTTCTCGGAATGAGAAAAGATGATGACTGGAAATTAAATTCTCTCGTAACCGACCCGACATACCTTCGTGAAATGACCGCGGCCCAGCTCTGGGAGGAGTTTGCCTCTTCCAATACAGAAGTAAACGAATCCGGTTCTGCCATGCGATATGCAGAATTGATAATCGACCATGATTATAGAGGACTCTACTGTCTCGTAGAACCTATAGACGCCAAAAAATTGGAGTTGGATGAAAATGACTATCTTTATAAAAGCGTGGACGAATTATTGCCGGACTATGATGCGGTCATAGAATCTGCCGAAAATGATTGGCGTGTTGCCCAATCAATCCGTATCATGTATCCTGATTTTATTGAGGATTACTCTTCTGCATGGTATCCTCTGTTAAATCATTACTCCGTTTTCCGGTATTATGATCCGGAAACCTATAGTTTTGAACGGGCTGAATCCTATATTTATCTTTCAAATCTTTGTGACAGGACCATTTTTAATCTTGTCACCAGCGCCAGCGACAATTCATTCAAAAATACTTATTATGCAGTCGATGTAGAAGATGACCCCACCTCTGTGGATTTTTCCTACAGGGCAAGAGAAATCCCATGGGATCTCGATTATACATTCGGAAACAGATATGATTACAACGCCAACCGCTTTACTGTTTTTGACCGGGATCATACCCACATCTATCTGTCTCCAACCTTCAATCAGTTACTGCATTTCAGTCCCAAGCAGGCAACAGAAGCCATTTTACTCCGCTGGCAATCGTGCCGGGCGTCTTTTCTTACATCCGAAAAACTGACCTCTTTATTTGAAGACAACCAACGTTTCCTCCGTGCCTCCGGCGCGCTCCTTCGCGAGCAAAACCGATGGCCGGATCAGCAGGTGACAGAAGATCTTCAGGATCTGACTGAATTCCAGCAAAAAAGAATGGAATGGCTGGATCTATATATCACGAATGGAATGGGAATGTTTGAAGCTGATTAGACTTCTGTCTCATGCTTCAGCCAGCCCCGTTCCTCTTCATTTAACCATGGAGAAATTTTGTCATACACTTTTTTCTGATATGCTGCCAGCTGTTCCACACTCTCCCTGGGGAGAATGTTCAGATCGACCGCCTCCATATCCACAGGCACCCATGTCAGTGTGTCGAAATGCATAAACTGTCCATACTCGTTTTTCACATCATTTCTTGCCACCATAACATTCTCGATCCGGATACCATGACTTCCCTCTATGTATACCCCGGGTTCATTGGTGATATCCATACCGTCTTCCAGCACTGCTTCTGCGGCATCCGCCGAAAAACGCCAGCGCATACTCTGCGGTCCTTCATGCACATTCAGAATATATCCTACCCCATGACCGGTACCGCATTTATAATCCAATCCGATTTCCCAAAGCGGTTTTCTTGCCAAAATATCCAGATTTCTGCCCGAACAGCCGTGAAGCCATCTGGCGTTCGTCAGCTGTAGCATCCCCTGCAGTACCAATGTGTAATGCCGTTTCTGTTCATCCGAGATCGGTCCCAAGACGATCGTCCGGGTCACATCCGTAGTCCCGCCCATATATTGTCCACCCGAGTCAACCAAAAGCATCCCCTTTGAGCGCAACACAGCATGCCTCTCCGGCGTGGCTTCATAATGCATCATTGCCGCATTTGCCTCATAACCTGAAATTGTCGGAAATGACAGATCAATATATTCTGGAATTTCCCTGCGAAATTCCTCCAGTTTGTCCGCTGCCGAAACTTCCGTAATACCAATTTTCCCAATATTTGTCTTCAGCCAGTATATAAATTTTGTAAGTGCCACACTATCCTTCAGAAAAATCTGTTCCATATTGGCAAGTTCCACTGGATTTTTGATCGCCTTCAGACATTCTGTTGGATTATGTGCTGAGATAACTCCTGTCTCTCCAAGGCGTGTCTGCAAAGTTTTATACAATGTATAACTGCAATATCGTTCATCCAAAAGCACTTTCTGCTTTAGCGGTAATTCGCTCAGGAATGCCGTGATCTCATCATATTCCCGTATTTCAACACCGCACTTTTTCAAATGACCAACGCAGTCATAATTCAATTCCAACTGTAATCGCTCTGCACCGGGTACTGTTTCCGTACCTTCCACGGCTTCCTTATGAATAAACAAAACCTCCCTATTCGCATCCATATAGAAATAGGACATTGCCACCGGATTACATTCCACATCACAACCTCTAAGATTCAGAAGCCACATGATATCGTCAAGTTTTGTCAGCAGAAAGCCTTCCGCCCCGACAACCTTTTCACGCACATCGCATAGTTTCTCTGAAACACTTTTTCCCGCAATCTCATCCGGAATCACATAAGCACGTCCCGCAGGAAAAGCCGGTCTTTTCGTCCAGATTGTCTCTGCCAGATCCATTTTATAAACAAATCGGATTTTCTTCTCCTGCAATGCCTTCTCATACTTTTTTCCCAATTTCGCCGAGATCGTTCTGCCGTCAAACCCAAGACAGCTTTCCTCCGGCATATGTTCTTTCAAAAATTCCTCTATGGTGGGAACCCCTTCCTCCTGCATCCGGTACAAGCTCACCCCGGTGCCCTCCAATTCCTTCTCTGCCTGAATGAAGTATCTTCCATCCGTCCAGAGTCCGGCTCCCTCCTGCCACACCAGGAGCGTGCCGTTGGAACCGGTAAAGTTACTGAAGTACTCCCGGGTTTTAAAATAATCACTGACATACTCCGAATTATGAAAATCCGATGTGGGGATCATATAATAGTCAATATGATATTCTCCCATCATTTTTCTTAATTTTACAAGCCTGTCCCGTATGATCTGATTTCCCATCTCTTCCCTTTCAGCCGGATTATTCGGCTCCTCCTTATCCCAAATGACCTATCTGAAATAATATCTCCAATAATTGCCGTCTTCGGTCCTGCTTGCCCGGAATTCATTCTCGAGCCAATTCATCAGCCATGGGTCATTCAGCACCTCATAAGAAAGCTCGCCAAATCCCGCTGATACAACCACCACATCCGGATATTTATCCGGATTCAATTCCCAATAATAATACAATTCGTCTCCATAGGTAGGATCTGCCATAGTCGACGGCGCTGCCACAACCGTCGGCTTATACAGATATCCCAGCGTATCCACCACAGCTCCTCCGACAATCCAGATCTTACTTCCCTCTTCAATGTACTCTTCCCACTCAATCAAACTGTCTCTCTGTCTGGCTGCTCCCTCTTCATCCGTAATGATCCCCATAGCAGGTCCCCTGCGAATCAATGCCAGATCCGAAGAGAGGGAACAGATCTGCGAATATCCGTAAATAGGAATATGAATATATACACACCGAAACATGATCAATGCCAAAAACAAATAGATACCTGTGTAGAATGCCTTCTGCCCTCTTCCGCTTTGCCCTCTGTGCTCAATATATTGCATAATAGGCAACAGCAAACCGCAAATAGCTAACAAACCATAAGGCACCGATTGCAGAAAAGGATTGTCAGAAAGAATCAGTGTCGCAAGAACCTCACAGCCTCCAATCAGCAAAGCCGTATAAAACATGCACTTTTCCGCCTCATCCGTCAGGAACCTGATACATTGCCACCCCATCACAACCAGATACAGCAAAAGATATACATAGCCCCCTCTATGATCCGCCCGTATGATATTACCAACCAGATAGACCAACAGGCCATACCATCCATAGATCAGTCCTTCTCTGATACAAAATGGCGTTTTATCCTGTTGTGCCTTTTTACTGATTTTCCTGACAAGTCCATATACAGCCGTCCCGCCACAGGCAGTTCCTATCAGAACCGCTGCAATTTTTAATAAATTTTTGAGATACGCTGTTGATTTTTCCAACGCGCTTACCGTATGCGTGGGTTCTACTGCCAGTGCAGATTTCAGACATTTCAGTATAACCTCCGGTGCGATCCCACCGAAATAATGCCATGCAACAATGGTCCCTATTACAATACACACACCGGTAAAGAGCCCGATCGCCATCTTCCGTTTTTCGGGACGAGAATACCTCCACAACAGGATGACCGCTGCAAAATACACAACAATACAGGATGGATAGGACAATATCTCCAAACAAAGACTGAGCGCTGCCAGGATCACCCATCTTTTATGAGCGGATTGAAAATATTTCATCAGACATAAAAAAAGCATTGTCCCAAACCATAGCTGCATATTGGCAAATTCCGGTCCCATTACTTCCTTGGGTGACATCAACAGATAGAAAAGCATAATAAACGCAGCCGTCCTCTTCCCTGCAACCGGTCGAAAACAGACAAACAGCCCGACAGCCAGTAAAACGCGGATCAGCCATCCTACTGCCTGCATATAAACCACAATCCCTGTGGTAGCCCCTGTAAGCTTCATAAAAATACGGATCAAAAAAACATTCAAAAAAACGGATGTCTGATGTGGTTCCCACATCTGCGTGATCGGCTGATCTCCCAGGAATCTGCGATATGCCATTGATAACTGATATTCCATGTCATAATTGACATTCATGAATATCATGCAAAAGCTGATCCCCAATGCCAAAAGCAGATAGACACGGTCAATTCTCTTCATTTTTTGTTCCATGACTACTCCTACTGAATCCGGCAGCTCCTGCTCCCAATGCAAATACCGAAATTGCAAGTATCCTACATGTGAAAAGCCAATGCTGCTCCGAATGATTTTCTATAAGAAAATACCAGAAAAACGGGTATAAGGCAATCAATGCATACGATCCGATCTGAGCCGCGATCCTCCTTCGGATCATTTTCCCCTTCCTCACACAGATGGCCACAAAAACAATAACACATATCGCGACCAGCACATAACACCAGTTTCCATACATTTTGACATTTCTTCCGACAACATGAAAGAACCCTTCCAGCCGTGAATACTCCGCCGCACTTCCGGTCCTTGTTCGTACGTTTTCCCATGCATCCTGTATCACGTGACTGTCTGAGAGCAGATCCGACAACACCCACTTCTCCGCCCACATTCCTGCATATCCGATTCCCCATTCCACACTGTAGAACAAAACTTTCTTTATTTGCTTTTCCACCTTATCATCCATATGAAAATAGCAATATACGCACAACGGATAACCAAGTGTGATCAACGGATAAGTCAGGAAGTCAAAATAGGACGTCAACATACCCATGATCAAAAAGAATTCTGCATATCTGCCTCTTCGGTACAATTTTTCATCCATACACACCTGAAACAGGATCTCACAAAGCATCAGGCATAGACAGATACTCAAAGACAGAGAAGCAAAGCTGCTGACATAGTACAAAAAAGGCAGCGAAAACAGAAATGCCACAGCCAGCTTTTCAGCATTCTTTTTGGTAAGTAAGATCAATATTCCACCAACGCAAAAAAGCTGGAATGCCGAGTTGATCAACCGCAAAGTATTCACCGAAGTCAATAACAGCAGCGGCTTTAAGATCACCAGGTACCCATGCCAATATCTCCCATATTCCACTTCTCTGGGCTGTGGCGCACCTCCCAGATAATCCCGCAAAGACTCACCCGGCTGCCACCCCTCTTCATTTCCTTCCTCATAGTAGCTCTCGCCCCGAAACATGTGAAGCACCTGCGCTAACACACCATGTTCTTCATAGGAATACACAGCATGCTCTAACATCAGACAATCTGTAAAGTTTCCCGTAAGCGTGGCAGGATGTCCTAATATCACTTCTTCCTGCTCAAACTCCCTCTCGATCATGTCCATGGACCAATAAACATGCTCTTTCATCGGAGCCAAAGGGAGCAGATGGACCAGTATGAGCAGTACCAGTCCTCCTACTGCGCCTCCGATCAAAATCATTCCCTGGATCAAAAATTTCTTTTTATACCCCATATCCTCTTATCTCCTGTCTGTTTCCAAAACCACCGCCCATACCAACGGTTGGATCATGGCCAACGGAAAAACATATCGCATACACGTGACAGGTCCCGCAAGATATGTCATCCACAAAAGAATCGCCGGCACAAATGCAACTATCTTTTCACTTCTACCCGTTACTCTTAAGAAAAAAACGCCAAGCAAAATTCCCCATATGGGAATCTGTGTAGAAAACAAAACCCGAACGACAGGCACATGTTCAAATGCACTGTAATCGCTTACCTTTTCCAACATAGCGTACACACCGGGAATCTTGCTCGCTCTGACCGGTTGTGCCTTCGGATAATCAGAAATAAATGTTTCTATATACTGCCTGTTGCTAAACGCATCAATGCCATGGGCAAAAGGATACCACCCCGAAACATGAAGCGCCAGCATTTCATTCAGATAATTGTCCGGATAACGCACCAACAGGGATCCATACAATTTCAAAAAATCTCCAAAATGATTCTTTATCGCATCCTCATCCGCCAGTTCCTTTACATAATCCGCAAACCTGGGGTTAAAGACGGAATTCAGCCTGTCTACGGGCAGAAATCGATTGATACCTTTGACAAGATCTTCCGGAATGTTCTGATTCTCCGAAACGTATACATGCGTTATCTGCTGCAACGGCAGAGATAATGCCTCCCGCAGATCTCCCTTTCCTATTCCCATTGCTGTATAGACCGGTCCGTTGATACACAAAAACAAAAGTACTGCAACTGCGAACGCCACCAATCGTTCTTTCTTTTTGAAACCGTATCTAACAACCGTAAAAAGGATCAAAAGTATCATCACATAAACAGCATTATTGCGCAGCAAACAGCACAATACGATTTCCGCTGCAAGCCAAATCATCACGTGCAACTTCTGTTCTCCTGCTTCATTGTGTCCGAGCATGAGTAAATGCTTTGTCATCTGTGCAAAGAAGCACGCAAACATGGCATCTTTTGCAGGAATGATTGCAAAAATCAATACCACAGGATTGCAGATCAGAAAAAGAAGCAGTATGATCTTGATCCACTTTTTCAGATGCATCTGGATCACCATCATGCAGAGCCCCGACAAAACATAAGCATAGAGCATTCCCTGCAAAACACCGTAAATAGTAATCCCTTTTTCAATCGTTTGCTCAAGACTGCTTCCAAAAAGACCTCCCCAGCCCAAGCACAATTTCCACAAAAATGTATGAAAAGGCGGCTGAAATCTGTCCATAGGCAAAAATCCAAGTGCTTCATCCGTCTGAACGATCATATCATACGAGAAGATCCCCGGAAAATATGCAAGCAGCACCACCAGATCCAATGCAAAGATCAATATCCCGAATGCCCACCGCAGAAGCACATACTGACGAAACGAAATGTCTGCGATCCCTTGTTTGCGGGCTCCATCCTGCTTGTCCCTGTATCGCCAAAGCACAACCGCGCTTCCGGCATAAAACAAGCCGGAAATCACACCGACTGCCACCAGCTTTCCCACTGTGAAGAGAACTGAGACCGGTGAAGCAAACAGTTGATTCACCGAATTGTCCGCATAAACCGCGCCGCCTATGACAATAGCAAGAGAAGTGATCACCGAATAGAAAGCGATCACAACCCTGTTATTTTTCAAAAAAACATACCAATTATGATCCAATTTTTCAATATCCTTCCGTCAGTTCGCCTTTCAATAACCCTACCGCTCTGGAGGTGCCGATCCTGTCGCAGCCCAATTCCACAAACATCTCCAGATCCTTCAGATCCGATATTCCCCCGGCGGCCTTGATCTTCACATTCGGACCGATATACTTCTTAAAAAGCTCCACATCCTCTTTCGTAGCGCCGCCTGTGCCAAAACCTGTGGAAGTCTTGATGAAATCTGCGCCGGCGTTGGTGACCGCCTTGCACATAACAATCTTCTCCTCTTCCGTCAGATAGCAGGTCTCAATGATCACCTTCAGGATGTGATCTCCACATATCTTTTTTAGGGTTCGGATCTCCTCCTCCACCTTGTCGAAAAGTCCGTTCTTCACATCCGAAATATTGACCACCATGTCAATCTCATTGCAGCCGTCCGCAAGCGCCTGCTCCACCTCACAAGCCTTCGCCTCCGTTACGCTGTAGCCCAGCGGAAAGCCAACTACGGTACAGATGTTGATCTTGTCACCGTAGGTATCGTGAATCCTCTTAATGTAGGCGGGCGGCACACAGACACTGGCCGTATGATACTGCACCGCCTCATCGCAGAGCTTCACGATATCTTCCCATGTGGCAAACGCCTTCAACTGGGTGTGATCTACTTTTTCCAATATTTCCTGTGCATTCATTTCTTTCTTTGCGTCCTTTCTAATCCCACAGTCTGTACAAACTCTCCTGCCGTCTAACGGATAAAATGCGTCGGTGTCCAAGGCTCTTTCTCGGGCAGTCCGTACTTTTCTTTGCCCAATGCAATGCTCTTCATGAGGAAGGTCATATTTCTCGCCAAAACCCGCATAGTCTGCTTTCCCTCTTCATCCAGTTCGGCCTGCCCCTTCTCTCTGCCGTGAATGCTGTTCCAGTACTGACTGGACGCAATGGGCATATTACAGATGGTAAAATACTTGTTCAGCTCATCGAATGTCGCGGAACAGCCGCCTCTTCTGGCGCACACCACGCTGGCTCCCACCTTCATGGTCTTGTCAAAACTCGTGCTGTAGAACAATCTGTCCAGACAGGCGATCAAAGTGGCATTCGCAGACGCATAATACACCGGCGTCGCAACCACAAGCCCGTCCGCCGCCTCGAATTTCGGCGCGAGCTCATTTACCACATCATCAAACACACATTTTCCCTTCTGTGCGCAGGTTCCGCAGGCAATACAGCCTCTGATGTCCCTGTTGCCGATCTGTACAATCTCAGCCTCGACTCCTTCCTCCTCAAAAACGCTCCGCATCTCCTCCAGCGCAATAGACGTATTCCCGCCCACCCTGGGACTCCCGTTCAGCACCAATACCTTCATCCTTTTCTTCTCCTTTTACAAAATTCTTCTGTCAGTATACCACGAAAATGTCAGCCAAGCAAACATTTATGACTGTGTCAATCTGTTCCCTTTCTCGCAGAGTACATCAATTTCCTCCCGCTTTTGCTCGATCAGCGGTAACAGTTTTTCCCTCTGGGATGCCGCTACTTTTCGGAAGACAAAGTAGGGTGCGATCCAGCCCGCAAACCCAGGTATCGCATAAAGCACCGTCAACACGATATGCGGTGGATCTGCCGTCACAGCAAACACGGAAAGTGCCATAAACACGGTTCCGATCACGCCCAGCGCGATTGCCGCCATCTGTGCCCGGCTCAGCATCGCCTTTTCCATTTTATCAATCTCTTCCGCACAGCTCTCAAAATTTCGCTGCAGTCTGGTAAGCTCCGCCTTATTTATGATCTTCCGGTCACGTTTCATACGGGCCCTTCCTCTATAGCTCTGTTCCGATCCCAGATTTTCATCCAGCCGCCAGCCAAAGCATTTACAGCAGTCCACCAGAAAAGAAAGTTTGCTTTCTTCCGCACAAATTTCCATATAGTCATATGTAGTAAAATCACTGCCTGTCACTCTGTCCATCTCTCTGTCCCTCATTCTTTTGCAATCTGTTTCCTATGGTCTGTTCCTTATGGCCTGTCCGGCTGCGCGGCCGGCAGCGTCACCGTAAACGCACTTCCTTTTCCCTCTGTACTCTCCACAGTGATCTCTCCGTCCAAAAGCTCCAGTACCCGCTTCGCCAACGCCAATCCCAGCCCGTTGCCCTGGGTTGCATGGGAAGTATCTCCCTGATAAAAACGGTCAAAAATATGTTTTTTATTCTCCTCACTCATGCCGCATCCGGTATCTGCGATCGTCACCCGCACAACGCTTCCTCCGGTCTGCGCCGTCGTGGTCTGCGTCACCGTAATCCTGCCGCCCTTCGGCGTAAACTTTACCGCATTGGACATCAGATTATTCCAGACTAATTCCATGAGCTGTTCATCCGCCTGTACATAGGCCCGATCCTCCATATCCGTATCCAGGTCCAGCTCTTTTTCATCTAAAATATTGTCGTATAATAAAATACAGTCACAGAGCTGTCTGCACACATCATATGTCTCTTTCACTGGCACGATCTTTTGATTCTCCAGCTTGTTTAATTTGAGGATATTCGTGATCAGATCGGACATTCTGCCAGCCGCCGCATCAATATCCCGAATGCAGGCATCTCTTTCCTCCTCACTCAAATTACCCTTCTCGATCAGCTGCGCAGAATTTTTGATGATGGCAATCGGCGTTTTCATCTCATGGGATACATTGGAAATAAAATCTGTCTTTAATGTCTCGATGCTCCCCAGTTCCTCCACCATGGCATTGATATTGAGGATCGTGGCATCCAGATAATCCAGTCGGTCCGCTGTATGAGTGGGCGGAATATAGACGGAAAAATCCCCTGCCGCCACCTTTTTGGTCGCCTCCATAATGCGATAAAGCGGTTCTTCATAGGCTTTTTTTGTTCGCCACTGCACGCCCTTAATGACCAAAAATGCAGCCAACGCCCAATAAAAAAGAATGATATGCACTTCCAGGATCTCCGATACGCCCATCCGTTCCAGCAAAAGCAGCAGTCCTGTCTGCAATCCGGCCGTCAGGAGCAGAATTCCCAATGTGATCCAGAAGGTTGACATGGGAAATCTGGACGTTTTTATTTTCATTTTCTCTTTATACTCTGATCTCATGCCTTCAGCACCGCCTTATACCCCAATCCTCTGACCGTCTTGATCTCAAATCCGTCACAGGCAGAGAGTTTATCCCGCAGTTTTGTCACATACACATCAACAGCCCGCAGGCTGGTATCACTGTCGATCCCCCAGAATTCATCCATGAGTTGTGCTCTGGAAAATGTTTTATTCGGATAAGAAAGCAATTTGTATATAATGTTAAACTCTCTGGTGGTCAGTTCCACCGTCTCCCCGGCAATCTCCGCACTCATTCCGTCTGCATCCAGCAGCAGGTTTCCCACAGAGATCTTCCGCTCTGTCTCGATATTGGCGCGCCGTAAAAGCGCCCGTACCCGCAGCACCAATTCTTCCAGATCAATGGGCTTCACCATATAGTCATCGATTCCAATCTGGAAGCCCTTCTGTTTCGATGGCAGATCGTCCTTCGCTGTCATAAACAGGATCGGTATCGTTTTATTCACCTGCCGTATATTCTGTGCAAATGCGAAACCGTCCTCCCCAGGCATCATGATATCGGAAATGATCATCTCATAGAGATTGTTGTACATCTCATTGTAGGCATCATTTGCATTAAAGCATCCTTTTGGACTGAACCCGCTGTCGTTCAGATAGGTACATACCAATCTGTTCAATTTTTCATCGTCTTCCACCACCAGAATATGAACCATGATTTTCTCCTTTTCAGCTGCCTGTATTGGCTGCGCAATTTTTTCTCTTATCGTTCAGTATATCATTTCTTGGCGGTTAGCGAAAGCCTATCTTGCACTACGCAATCTTGCCCGTTGCTTTCAGCCACTGCACTTCATCATGAATGGTCTCACGATAGGATCTGGTGGTGTAGCCCAGCTCCTTCTTCGCCTTGCTGGAGTCAAAATCATTGTTTCTGGCCAGATTATAGACAGAAAACGTGGTCATCATGGGCTTTGTCCCCTTTTTCTTTGCCTGTTTTTCCATCATCTTTGCCATCATATTAGCCATGCCGATGGGCAGGAAGAAACCGATCTTCTTACAGCCGCTCTCCTCACAGATCAGCTTCGCAAAATCTTTAAACAAAACCTCGTCATTTCCCAAAATATAGCACTCGCCGCTCTTGCCCTTGTCCGCTGCCGCAATGGTTCCCGCCGCCAGATCTCTCACATCGCAGAGATTGAAGGTTCCGTCAATTCCGGCAGGCATTTCACCGTTGATGATCTTGATCAGAGTACCAGTGGTCTCGCCCACTGCAAAATCCTCCGGTCCCATGATTCCGCTGGGATGTACCACGCAGGCATTCAGCCCGCGGTTCTTCACCGCATCCAGGACCGCCTGGGTTGCCAGTGCTTTGGACATACTGTAGCAGCCCTCCACCAGATTCCCGTCAAAATGATCCACTTCCGCAATCTTGGTTCCCTTGGGGCTCTCCGGAATGGCACCGGTACTGCTGCAATACACCAGCTTCCTGCACTCGGGATGCGTGAGGCACAGATTGATGATATTCTCTGTTCCTCCCACATTGACGTCCATGACCTTTTTGCTGTATTCCGGGTTCACAGTAACAATACTTGCAATGTGGAGCACGATGGTTTCTGTTTCCTCGGGTACCGTAAATAACCGCTTTAAAGATTCCAGATCACAAAGATCTCCTTCCACGATTTCTGCCTCCTTCGGCACATATTTGATCGCTTTGTCGCCGGGGAGCACAAATGCTCTCACGTTATCCCCTCTGTTGATCAATTGTCTGCAAATGGTTCCTCCCAAAAATCCCGCTGCACCTGTTACCAAATATACACGATTCTTCATCATCCATTCCTCTCTTTCCGCCGCCTGGGGCAAATTCTGTTTTGTTTGACTTGTTTGGCTAAGCATAACAGGGGATTGTTTGGGAATTGTTTGAGAAATGTTTCTGAATTGTTAATTGAGATGAGAAAATAAAAAGGTCTTCTATAGAAAATATCCATAAAAGACCCCGGAAAACATCTTATTCATACCGCAGCGCTTCAATTGGATTCATCTTGGCCGCCTTGTTCGCCGGATAATAGCCGAAAAACACGCCAATTGCCAGCGAGAATACCAGCGATCCGATAATACTGCCGATGGAAGGACTGGCGGCATAGCCCAGCGCCTTGGCTGCGACCGCTCCCATCACGATTCCCAGACCGACCCCGATTGCGCCGCCAATCAGACAGATGATCATGGCCTCTGTGATAAACTGGATCCGGATCGATCCATTGGTTGCCCCCAGCGCTTTTCTGGTTCCGATCTCTCTGGTTCGCTCTGTGATGGACACCAGCATAATATTCATGACACCGATTCCGCCCACCAGCAATGCGATTCCTGCAATGATGGAGATAGCCAATGTGATCGTCCCCATCATGGTCGTCATACTCTCCACCATGGTGGCCATGCTGAAGGTATCCACCGTCAAATAAGCATTGCTCCGATAATATCCCTGCAGATAAGTCTTCACCTTGGAAGCCAGTCTGTCCGGATCCACACCGGTCTTGCCCACCACATCAAAATAAGCATAATTCCTGCTGTGTGTCAGCCGCTTTGCCGTCGTCAGGGGAATATACAGATTGGTGCCGGACGAACCGCTGCCCACGAGCATGGATTCCATCTGTGTTTTGTGATATTCATAGACCCCCACCACGGTAAAGGTAAGCGTCTGATTCAATGCTTCCATGGAAATCTGTCTTCCCACCGTTGCCTCATAATCCCCGTCATATAGATCATCCACCAGCTGATCGGAGACCATGCAGACATTTCTGGCTCCGGATGCATCCGATGCGGAAATCTGGCTGCCCGCTTTCAGTTTCACATTGTTTGCCACAAAATACCCCTGGCTCACACCCATAACGGAAACCGAAGCCGATTCCGTTCCGCTCTTTACAACCGAGGACTCCACATCCTCCGTGGCGGAGATTGCCTCGATGGAATCCTCAAAATCTTTCAACAGATTCGTGATCATCTCATCGGTGATCAGATCGTCCTCCGTGATCTTTTTGGAACGATCCACTGTTCCGAACACAATCCCGTTCTCTTTCTCATCTATTTCGGGGGTCTTGCGCGTAATATATACTTCCACGTTGTTTGCCCCCATGGACTGCATAGAATCCGACAATGACGCACTCAGGGAATTTCCCACCGTCATGATTGCGATAACCGATGAGATTCCGATGATGATCCCCAACATTGTCAAAAAAGCTCTGGTTTTATTTGCTTTCAGACTGGTCACAGCCATTCTGATATTTTCAAGAAATAACATGATTGCTTCCTCCGCGCTCTCCCGTGATCAGACCGTCGCTGATCGTCACAATGCGCTCCGTCTCCTCTGCCAGTTCGGTGGAATGTGTGATCAGGATAACCGTTTTCCCCTGCTCTTTGTTTAATTTATGAAACAGATCCATGACCACCCGCCCCGTCTTGGAATCCAGCGCGCCGGTAGGCTCATCCGCCAACACAATGGTCGGATCATTGGCAAGACTTCTGGCAATCGCCACTCGTTGCTTCTGACCGCCGGAAAGCTCCTCCGGCATATGCTTCATACGGTCTGACATTCCTACCAGTTCCAACAGATACTCCGCCCGTTCCCTGCGCTCCCCGGCCGGCATCCCTGCATAAAGCATGGGAAGCTCCACATTTTTCAACGCATTGGTCTTTGCCACCAGATTATACGTCTGAAACACAAACCCGATCTTCTGATTTCTGATATAAGAAAGTTCGTCGTCCGTGGCGTCCTCCACGTCAATGTCCTCGATCAGATACTTCCCGCTGGTGGGTCTGTCCAAAAGTCCGATCAGATTCATCAGCGTCGTCTTACCGGAGCCGGAAGCACCCACCACAGACACAAACTGTCCATCGAAAACGTCCATGCTGATCCCGTGAAGGATCTCCAGTTCATTGGGCTTCCCGATATAAAATGCCTTGTGGATATCCTGCAGCTGTAAAATTTTTTTTTGCATCTCTCCCGTCTGATTCATCAGAACCCTGCCTCCTCAAAGAACTGCAAATAATCATTGGTGCTGTCGATCACAATGACCGTGGTGCCTTCCTCCAAGTCACCCTTCTGGATCTCTGTGTAATAATTGCTCTCCATCACAACATGTACGTATTTTTTCTCATTGTTCACGCCGTCCTCACCGGGGATCTCCACAAAGGTATTTCCGGCTTCATCCTTTTGGATCGCGTTGTACGGAACCGTCAGTGCGTTCTCATGTTCCGTCACGATAATGCTCAGACTGGCTGTCATATCCAGACGCAGTCTGTCATTCGGCGTGTCCACAGAGATGCGCACCGCATAAGTAGCGCCGGAGCCGGTCGCTGCCGCCTGTGATGCCACAGGGGACACTTTGATGACCGTTCCTTCCAATTCCTCATCTCCGGTGGCATCCGTCTTGATCAGCACATGCTGTCCCACTGCAATATCACTGATATCGTACTGCCCGATCTCCGCCTCGATCTCAAAGGCAGACACATCCTGAATGGTCACAACAGCGCCGGCTGCAGGGCTGTAGCTCTCCCCTTTCTCCACGTTCACATGGGTCACCATTCCCGCCACGGGAGCGGTGAGTACGCCGTCCGCCAACTGCTTCTCATACGCCTCGATCGCCCTCTGCTGGGAAGTGGTATCATTCCCCAACTGGGTCTGGGTATAACCGCTTTTGGCGGAAGCGATCATGCTGTCCTGACTGGCAACCGTATTATCATAACTACGCACCGCCTGATTATAAGCGTCCAGCGCTTTCTGCACCACTTCACTGTCCCGATAATCCTGCAATGCCTCTTTGCTTCTCTGATAGGCTTGATCCAACTGCTCATAAGCCACTTTTGCCGCATCGACCTTCGCCTTCAATGCCTCATATGCAGTAATCGCAGCCGCATCCGGGCCGGATACCGTGGCATCCAGCTGCTTCTTTAACGCCTCATACACATCTTCGGCATCGTCCGCATCATCCTCTGCATCATCCCTAGCATCTTCCAGTTCTTTTTCCTGCTTTAGCTTATCTTCATATGCCTTTTTCGCCTCTGCAACCAGATCAGCCGCCTCTGCCAGCGTATAATCCCGGTTGCGCTCTGTATCCTCTATATTTCTCTTGCTGTTAGAAAGGCTAAGACCATTCGATGACTGCGTCCGCTTCAGCGCATTCCTCGCATCCTCCAGATCCTCTTCCAGATCCGAAGTATCGAAAGCCACCAGTTTATCTCCGATATTGACGGTATCCCCCACCTCCACAAACACATCCGTAACATCCATCACGGAATTAAATTCGGTGGTGACATCCTTCCTGGAAACGCTCACGATCTTGCCGGTTGCCCCCACGCTCTTGATGAGGGAACGGGTGGATACCGTGTCCGTGGAAACCATGTTCTGCAGCACTTCGAATGCCTTCTTCGTCGCGTTCCGGCATGCATGTACTCCCAATGCGATCAGGATCAGGACAATCGCCAGAATGATCCATTTCACCTTCTTTTTTCCATTGCTTTTCTTCTTAAACTGATCCATCCCCGATGGATTTTTTTTCTCTCTTTTCTTCATGTCTGTCTGCCCTTTCTTTTGCAAAGCCATCCCGGCACCATGCGTAAAATTATACTCTATCGGCAATAATACTGCAAGGCGGCAGATTTAATTTTAAGCAAATATTAAGGTAACTACACACTAAAAAAAGCAGACACACTGGAATCCCGCTTCATCCAATGTGTCTGTTTTCGTATATCTGTCTTATACCTACCTCATGCGAGTCTAAAACTTGAAGTCAAAATTCTGTCCGATCGATCTCTCAGTGTCTGTCATGATGCCTCTTGCGGAATTGTCATATGCATACTGCTGCACCTTGCCCACCAGTTCATCCAACGAGTTTGCCCGAATCTCCACATACTCCTTGTTGTCCGTGGTCTCCACCTCATCCGCATCCTTTGAGCTATCACTCTTGTCAGCTTCTTTGGCCTGACGATTTTCCTTGGCCTTCTCCAGGCGTTCTTCCTGCGCTTTCTTCTCCGCCTGCTTCTTCTCCTTGGCCTTCAGTTCCTTCTTCTCCGCCTGCTTCTTTTCAATACGTTTTGCCTGCGCATCAGAAGATTTCTCCAGCGTAGCGAACATACTCGTGGTGCCGTCGGAATTTACGGACATACCGAAATTCTTCACGCTTGCACCGCTGCTGGCGAGGCTGTTCTTCGCCGCTGCCATCTGGCTCTGGGACATCGCAATGATGCCTTCATACTTCTTGCGATAGGACTCATCCGTCGCCATGCGCTCCAGCTTTTCCTCATCAATCAGCACCACCATCTTGTTGGCGTTGCCGTAAGCTGCCGCATTCTGCTGCACCTGCGACTTCATATCCTTGCTGACCAGGATGAACTCAGAATTGTGGAACTTGGACTTCAGCTTGTCATAGTAGTCCTTTGCCTTGTCGGACAACTCCACATCACCGATCGTCATTCCGTAGCCCTCTTTCGCAGAAGGTACCAGAGAACTCTTGGTGTCAATGGGCGACCATGCCTTGGTCTCTACCTTGGAACTGCCGGAACTCTCAGCACTGGAAGAAGTCTTCGCCGTCCCGGATGCAGACGAACCCGCTTTCGCAGAGCTTGTCTTAGCGGCGCTCGTCTTGCCGGAGCCGCTGTTGTAAGTCTGTGCTGCCTGCTGATAGGCAGACACGCCGAAAAAGTTTGCCATACGCTTTACCTCCTTGTAAAAATGAATGGAAATCCATTTCCAGTTACTCCTACATTATAACATATTCTGCAAGGTTTGTCACCCCGTTTGTGGCATATTTCCTGCGTTTGGGGCAATTTTATAAAATCTTACATTCCCAGGAATTCCTTCACCGTATCCTGCATCCTGTCCACATCACACTGCTTATCATGCAACACAGGCGCAGTGCGGATCTCCTCGATGGCGTTCGGCACCTTCACATTCGCCAGTTTGGAAAGCTCATCCACCAGCTCAAAATCCCCCATAGCGTCATATTTCGCATCAATGGCATTCATCACGCTTCTGGTAAACTTAAACGGACTCGCGGTAGATGCGATCACGGTCTTCGCCGTATCGCCGGTCTCCTTCCTATACTTCTGATAAACCGCCGACGCCACCGCTGTATGGGTATCAATCACATAGCCGCAGCTCTCATAAAGGCGTTTGATCTCCGCTGCAGTCTCCGCCTCACTGGCATAATTGCCGTAGAAATCATTCAGACCTTTCTTCATCTCATCCGTGATCTCATATTTTCCCTGACTGCTGAGTGCCGCCATCAATTTCGCATTTTTCTCTGCGTCATTGCCCGCGATGCGATAGATCAGACGCTCCAGATTGCTGGAGATCAGAAT
>DFDT01000172.1:0-814 GCA_002368865.1 Lachnospiraceae bacterium UBA3821
CCATGGTGTTGGTGGCAACACGCTTATAGTGGTTGTACACCGCAACGGAGATGACCTTCTTTGCGTAATCCTGACCGATCACGTATTCATCCAGGCTGGCGCGGATCTTGTGAGGTGCAGGAATGTTCTTGATATCTATAACAGGCGCAGGGCCTTTTTTCTTCTTTTTAACCTTTTGCTTGTAGGGGATTCCGCCCTCACCCTGCAGGTCTGCCAGATTGATGAAGCTGAAGCGGGGCATCCCCCTGCCGGGGCCGTTCTTTTGCTTGCCTGTGCCGGAATTCTCTTCCCCGTTGCCGTCCTCGCCTTCATCTTCGCCCGGCTCATCTTCGGATCCGCTGTTTCCCAGCATATTCTGCAGGTCCATACCGGGGCTGAAGTACATATTCCCCGTAGGCGGAAGCATTCCCTGATAATCAAACTGGCTGATGGTATCCATGGTCTTCTTCCAGCAGTCCTGGCACACGGATATATTGTTGGGGAAGGGGATCATCTTGCCCGCTTTGCTCTCGGTGCGGCGGCAGATGAAGCACACATCCTCGTATTCCTTTGACTTGGGCGCATCCCCGGGGGCGGTGGTTTCGGAGGTAGGCGCAGCTTCTACTGTTGTTGTTCTGTCTTCCGTTTTTGCAGCTTCTACCTTTTCGTTTTCCTTGATCTCGTCTAAGTCTACTTCTCTAAAATCATTGTCATTCATAAGTTTTCCTACTGTTGATGTTGCTATTTTCTTGCTGTTTACTTGCTGTTTGGCCCGTAGCCACGGGTCTCACTTGCTTTCTACCAAAGATATTACAGGCGTTTGGTTTTTTCAATA
>DFDT01000172.1:899-2515 GCA_002368865.1 Lachnospiraceae bacterium UBA3821
CAGCTTCCATGCAGTCCATGATGGCACCGCGGAACCCGCACTCCTCCAGCACCTTTACGCCCTCGATGGTGGTGCCGCCGGGAGAGCATACCATATCCTTTAATTCTCCGGGATGCTTGCCGGATTCAAGTACAAGCTTCGCGCTTCCAAGTACTGCCTGAGCTGCAAACTCGTATGCCTGGCTTCTGGGCATTCCGCCTGCTACAGCGCCGTCTGCCATGGCTTCGATAAACATAAATACATATGCGGGTGAACTTCCGCTGACTGCTCCTACGGTATCCATGAGTCTCTCGGGAACAACATATGCTTTTCCGAAGGAAGAGAGGATCTTTAACACCTTATCAAGCTCAGCCTTTGTAACATTTTCGTTGGGGCAAACACCGGTGCATCCCTCTCCCACAAGGGCAGGAGTGTTGGGCATGGTGCGAACGATCTTTAACTTAGCGGAATTGGTTGCACCTTTCTTTGCAGTCTTTCCTGCAGTGCAAAGACCGGTTTCCAAAAATTCAATGGTTTTTCCTGCAACGATGCTGACAATAACTGTATTTTTCTTGATCGACGATTTGATCTCTGTTAGTACCTCGGGTAAAAACTGAGGCTTGACTGCAAAGAAGAGAATGTCGCTTCCCTCCACCACTTTTATGTTTGAATCTACTACAGTGATACCAAACTGTTTCTTGGCTCCGTCTCTCATATCAGCCGATTTATCGGAGCCGATGATATCCTTCGCGGGGATGATCTTATCCTTAAGAATGCCTCCGATGATTGCTTTTGCCATGTTTCCAAGTCCAATAAAACCGATTTTCATGATGCAATGTCCTTTCGTTTCTTTTATTTTCTGTAGCCTATTCCGGTTGGCTGTATTATCAATCAGTGCCTTTGTCTGTGTGCCTCATAGCTCAGCACAGCAGCTGCGATTCCTGCGTTCAGGGATTCAACGCTGCCTTCCATGGGGATAAACAGCTTATTGTCTGCCAATGCCGTGATCTCATCTGTGAGTCCGTTTCCTTCGTTGCCGATCATAAATGCCGTAGGTTTTTTGTAATCGTAGTCCGTGTATATTTCGGAACCCTCGAGATGAGCGGCATATGTTGTGATGCCACGGGTTTTAAGGTCTTTTGTGACCTGTTCGATGTCATCCACGTATGTGAAAGGCATTCGGAAAATGGATCCCATGGTGGAACGCACAACCTTGGGATTAAATATATCGACGGTGCCCTTGGACATTATAACCCCAGTGACACCTGCTGCCTCTCCTACTCTCAGGATGGTTCCCAAATTTCCCGGATCCTGGAGGTTTTCCAGAATCAGTATCAGCGGCGCATCTCCATTGGTTACATCTTCAAGTGTGTAATGAGGCTGTTTTAAAACCATCAGCACGCCCTGCGGTGTCTGCGTGTCCGAAATCTTGGAGAATGTGGCGGAATCCACTTCGAAATACTCGCAGCCCGGCACCTCGTTCACATTTTGTTCATGGTGACAGGCACCATTAAGATAAACTTCCGTTAGCAGCTCCGGTGGGGCTTCTTTGTACATGCGCACGCCTTCGGCGATGAAGACGTCCTCCTCACGCCGGTCCTTTGCAGAGCGTTGCAGAGCCTGTATTCGCTTTATTC
>DFDT01000187.1 GCA_002368865.1 Lachnospiraceae bacterium UBA3821
AGCATTTTAAGACAATCACATATCACAAGTATCTGGTGGCGCAGGGATGCTTCCGGGTGGGCCTGTACAGACAGGGATTGCTGCATGATCTGTCCAAGTACAGTCCGGCGGAATTCCTGGTGGGAGTGAGATATTATCAGGGGAACCGCAGTCCCAATGACGCGGAGCGGGAGGCAATCGGTTATTCCTCCGCATGGCTGCACCATAAGGGGCGCAACAAGCATCACTATGAATACTGGATCGACTACAATAAGAAGGCGCGACCCGGGGAGATGGTGCCGGTGCCGATGCCGGATCGATATATCGCAGAGATGATCATGGATCGGATTGCGGCATGTAAAGTGTATAAAGGAAAAGAGTACACGGACAAGGATGCCTATGCCTATTTTCTGAAAGGGAAAAATGCGCACGTTATGCATGAATATACGGCGAAGGTTTTGGAAAAGTATCTGAAAATGCTGGCCGAGTACGGGGAAGAGAGGACTTTTCGGAGTATCCGGAAGAATTTGGTCCGCAAAGGGAATTTTCGGAAAACAAAGTTTGCAAAGACAGGCAACAACGGGAGAAAACAGAATATCATACAGTAAAATATATTCAATATGGGTAAAGCGATGAATTGTTGGATTATTTTATTACTCCTGTTGTGCTGCAATTGCGGCTGTGGCAATGGACGTGGCGATGATCGTGATGACTGTGGCTGTGAACACAACGGCAGACCGGGCAGAGGCAGGAGAGGGGATTTTGGCCCCGGTCCACAGAATGAGCCTCCTTGCGGCATGCCGCCTCTCAGAACAGATTTTGCATACAATTACGAGGAAAAATGTGACTGTAATGATTGACAGATCAGAATAGCATCCTATTGGAACCACACAGGGCGCACTTTTTCAGGAAAGTGTGCCCTGAAAAATAAGAAAATGAAGGAGGAATATCCATGGCGGCAAAAGCGAAAGCACCGGACAAATATGTGGCATATGTATCTACCTATACGCAGGGAGACAGCCACGGGATCCGGATTTATGATGTGGATATGGAAAACGGACGTTTTAAAGAAAAAAGCAAGGTAGAGATTACAAATTCATCTTATATCACGGTGTCCCATAACTGTAAATACATGTATTCCATTACGGATTTTGGAGTGGAATCCTATACGATCCTGCCCGACGGAAATCTGAGGATGATCAATTTTGCGCCGATCAATGGCATGAGAGGCTGTTATGTTTCAGTGGATTATACCAACAGTCTTTTGTTTGTATCCGGTTATCATGACGGAAAACTCACAGTTTTGCGGCTGCACGAGGATGGATCCATCGGGGAGATCACGGATGAGGTCTTTCATAAGGGACTGGGCAGTATTGCTGAGAGAAATTCCCGCCCTCATATCAACTGTGCCCGTATGACCCATGACAACAAGTTTCTGCTGGTGGCGGATCAGGGCATGGATCATGTAAAGGTATATTCCGTGGATGTGGAGTGGGGCAAAGTTAAGCTGGTGGACATCCTTCACAGTGAGCTGGATTCCGGACCAAGACATATCAAGATTTCGCTGGACGGAAGATTTATCTATGTAGTTCATGAGTGGACCTGCAGCATTGACGTGTACTCTTATGAAGTGGACAAGGACAGGCCTGTCTTTGAGAAGATTCAGTCGATTCATACGGTAAAGATGGAGAAGGGAAGTACCAATGCAGCCAGTGCGCTGAGTTTTTCGGCGGATTACAAGTATATGCTGTCCTCCAATGCCGGTGATAATTCCGTGGTGGTATTTGCCGTGGATACGGAGACGGGCATGTTGACGCAAAAGTTTTGTCTTCCGGTAGCTGGGGATTATCCCAAGGATGCGGAGTTTTTCCCGAATGACAAGTATCTGGTTTCCCTGAACCATGAGAGTAATAATATGACTTTCTTCAGCCTGAATCTGGAGGCCGGATATATGGTCATGAACGGTCCGCCCATCAAGGTGGATGTGCCCAACTGTATTTTGTTCTTAAAGTTGGGGAGTACGAAGCGGGCGTAAGCCAGATGGCCAGGTGCTTTGTTCCACATTTAGTAATAGCAATAAAAAGATAACCGAAAGGTCGCCTTTTTATTGCTATTTTGTTTGCTATTCTCCTTAAAACATGCAATTGACAGACAGCGATGGACAAGACTATAATAAACATCAATAAGTATTTTATTTATGGAGGTGAGGTATTTATGGGGCAAAATGCTACAAAAGGTATGAACATTAAAAACAAGCTGATCGTTGCGCTGGTGATGATCTGCGTGGTGCCATTGGTGATTGCGATTATTATTAGTTATCTGTCATCCAGTACGACGGCAAGACAGAGCGCAGAGGATCTTAACCTGAAGACAGCGGAATATGTGGAAAATGATTTTATCAAAACATTGGATGCGAATGTCAGGGCGATTGAGATGGTCGCATATGCGCCTTCTACACGGGAATATCTTGAGAGTCCTGCGCAGAATCAGGATGCGATGGTCAGACATACGCAGATGGTGGATGAAAAACTTGCTGATGGTAATTCTACGGTAGTGACGGGACCTGACGGTATGCAGTTAGCCCGTTCCAAAGGAAATCTGGTGGATATTTCCGAGAGAGAGTATTTTAAGCAGGCGATGGGCGGGAATACCTATGTGTCCGATGTTTCTATTTCCAAGACAACCGGGGCAAGGATCATTGTACCTGCAGTTCCGGTTTATGATGAGGCAGAGTCCAAGGTAATCGGTGTGGTGACGAGAAACTATGATGTAAATTATCTGCATGAGCATCTTTTGACCGAGGCAAAATCCTATCAGAATATCTACATTTTGGACAGTGCTGGCAGCGTGATCGCCACCACTACACAAGAGATGGGGGCGGAAGATTCTATCGATATGTCGGATACCCAATGTTACCAGGCATCTGCAGCAGGAGGTGCAGAGGGCAGTTTTATTGAGAAGGTGGACGGAAAAAAATGTGTGACCTCTTATGTGCGGGAACCGCTTACGAATTGGACGATCATTGTGGCATCCGATTATAAAACGGTCATGATGTCTTCTAACCGTGCCGCCCTGATTGTGATCGGAGTGGGCATTGTGATTGCGTTGATCGCGTTGTTTATTGCGGTTAAGTTTGGAAACAATATCAGTAAGCCGATTGCGGAGATCAATGAGTCACTGACATTGTTGGCAGACGGACGTTTTAAAACCATCGAAGGCTATAAAGGACGTCGGGATGAATTCGGCAATATCATTGGCCGTACGAATGAACTGATCGGAAAACTTCGTGACATCGCTCAGGGAATTAAAGATTCGGCAAATTCCGTAAACGGTTCTGCAAATAGTTTGGCGGAAACTGCAGAGCAGATTTCGAAAACCGTAGGAGATGTATCGGAGGCGGTGCAGGAGATCGCATCAGGGGCTTCCCAGCAGGCTGATGAAATTCAGCAGGCGGTGGAAAATATCAATGTGATCGCTAGGAATGTTGAAAGTGTAACGAATAATGCGGACAATCTTGCGGGTACGGCGGATTCCATGTCCAGAGGAAGTAAGGGCTCTCAGCAGGAATTGAAGGAACTGCAGAAATCTTCTCAGGAGATGAGTAAGTCTATTGAAAAGATCACGGAGACTGTAGCGGCAACCAACACCGCGGTAGACAATATCGCATTGCGGGTGGAAGCAATTGATTCGATTGCTTCACAGACCAGCCTTTTGGCGTTAAATGCCTCAATTGAGGCGGCGAGAGCAGGCGATGCGGGTAGAGGGTTCGCAGTTGTGGCGGAGGAAATCGGAAAGTTGGCAGAGAGTTCTGCAGAGTCCGCCAGCGAAATCAGACGTGAGATGGAGGTGCTGCGTGCAGACTCACAGGATGCAGTGAGGATTGCGGATGAGGTTGCAAAATCAACCAAGGCACAGCAGGATACGTTGGAGAACACTGTGGCAAGTATTCAGAGTCTGATTGATGAGATCGGGATTACGGTTAACGGCGTAGGTGATATCAATGAAAATGCAAATGTATGTAATGAATCCAAGGATATTGTGGTGGATTCCATGAGCAGTCTGTCTGCAATCTCAGAAGAAAATGCAGCAGCGTCTCAGGAGACATCAGCCTCTATGGATTCTCTTGATTCGACAGTGAGTGGTCTTGCATCTGCGGCAGAGTCGTTGAAGGCGGTTTCTTCTGAATTGATGCGTAATGTAGAGTTTTTTAAAGAATGATTTGAGATAGAATAGGTTGAAAAAAGCGGTTCCTGTATAAAGGACCGCTTTTTTTGTTTCCGGAATTAAGCAAACATATTTTAAAATAATGGTTGACAAAGTTGGTTTATCGGAATAAACTAAATACAAGGTTTATCTGAATAAACCAAGAGAGGAGATTGGAGTATGCGCAGGGTTGATGAAGCGAAAAGGCAGGAAAAAGTCCAAGAGTTGTCAGGGAAGGAAATTGAACTGGGGGCGGTGCAGGAGAGGTTTGCGGATATTGTCTGGGCACATGAACCAATTGGTTCCGGCGAGCTGGTAAAATTGTGCGAAAAGGAGTTTCAGTGGAAGAAGCCCACGACCTACACAGTGCTTCGGAAGCTATGTGAAAAGGGTTTGCTTCAAAATAAGGATGGCATTGTCACATCCTTGATCTCCCGGGAGGCCTTTTATTCTTCCAAGACGGAACAGATCATAGAGGATTCCTTTGACGGTTCTCTGCCTGCTTTTATCGCTGCTTTTATTGCAAGGAAAAGGCTGACAGTGGAGGAAGCCGAGGAGATCAGACAAATGATTGATGCGTTTAAGGAGGGCAAGGAATGAGTGAGATATTCTTAAAAATTCTGAATTTGAGCATCAATGCCACATGGCTGATCCTTGCCGTGATCATTCTGCGCTTCCTGATGAAGAAGGTGCCCAGGTGGATCACCTGTATTTTATGGGCGCTTGTGGCCATCAGGCTTGTGTGCCCGTTTTCCATGGAGAGTGTGTTCAGTCTGCTGCCCAGCGGAGAGGTGATTCCGGCTGATATCGCGATGGAGCGGAAACCGGTGATCTATACAGGAATTTCTGTCATCAACGACACGGTAAATCCGGTGATTTCGGAGACATTTGCACCGACAATGGAAGACAGTGCGAATCCTCTCCAGATCCTACTTGCGGCAGCATCTTTCCTATGGGGTGTGGGCATGATTCTGATGCTTTCCTATGCGCTTCTCAGCTTTTTGCTGTTGAAAAGAAAGGTGCGGGCGAGTATTCCGGTGGGAGAGCGTATCATGGCCTGTGATGAGGTAAAGACGCCGTTTATCTTAGGGATGATTCGTCCTGTGATCTATCTGCCGTCTTCTTTGAGCGGACAGACTTATGATATGGTGAAAGCCCATGAAGCAGCCCACATCAAGCGACTTGACCATTGGTGGAAGCCGTTGGGATTTGTACTGCTTTCGGTGTACTGGTTCAATCCTGCCTGCTGGGTGGCATATATTCTGCTGTGCAGGGACATAGAGGCGGCATGCGATGAAAAAGTGATACAGGATAAGGGAAGAGAATATGCGGTGGCTTATTCGGAGGCGCTCCTTGCGCTGAGCAGGCCTCGGAGAGTGGTCGCGGTTTGTCCGCTTGCCTTTGGAGAAACGGATGTCAAGAGGCGGGTAAAGGGCGTGCTGCACTATAAGAAACCGGCCTTCTGGGTGCTCCTGTGTGCATTGGCCGGCTGTGTTGTGGTGGCGATATGCTTTTTGACCAATCCTGTATCAGAGAACGTGGAGGCGCAGGCGGAGGCATCCGCAACCGTATTTTCAGAAGTTCCCCGCCCTGCGGTAAATCTGGCGGATATAGAAGGGGCAGATATGACGCAGCTTTTGTATGCGGATAAGGATATTATTATTTTCAGTGATTATTACGGATTGTTTGTCTACTCCAAGAGTGACGGGGCAGTTATTGCGGGCGTGGATCTGAAAGCCATCGGGTGTGAACAGACACAGGGGGACAATGCCTGCGAGAAGTTTGTGAGCGAGGACGGCAGTACAGTGTATCTGCATCCCATGACGAGTGCGGGAATGTATGTATATCAATATAAGACAGATCGGTTGACGGCGGAAGACTTTCGGATGGATGGACTGAAGCTGCATACGCTGCCGGAGGGAAATGAGGACTATCATTTTGGAGATTATGATGAGTGGACAGATAACGGGAAACAGATGGTCACGAGGCTTCAACATGGAGGTACGATCGGAGAATTAAGCTATGCGGATCTTGAGAAAGGGCAGGAGGAAGCGGGGCAGTATGTTCTGCTGTTTGCAGAAGAAACAGAGAGCAGGCATGAAGATATTGCCGCGATCTATGGCGAAACCATTGGAGGATTGGCGGATGATGAGCTTTTTGCAATTATAGATACAAATGCCGAGCTTCCTGTTTTGCTTGTTGCTTCACAGGTCTATCAGGATGGTATGGGAAATCAGGCGACAATTATATGTGATATTTATTATCCGGTGGATGGGGCGGTAAAAAACATAGGAACCATAAAAAGCATGGGTACGGCATATCCGATTGCTTATGATGAAACGGGAATTTATGCAGTTTCCGGTCATAATGTGCAGCATTTTGAGATTCAAAAGTCCGGTGAAATAAAAATGACGGAAGACACCGCTTTTGAGAAATACGGTAATGCTACAATTGTGAGTTTTGCCTATGGTGC
>DFDT01000157.1 GCA_002368865.1 Lachnospiraceae bacterium UBA3821
GAACAACGGCACCGTTCCACAATACTACGTAGAGAGCGATCACGAAGCAATCATCCCGAAGGACATCTTCCTTCTGGTGCAGGAGGAGCTTGCGCGGCGAAGGCTGGTGCATACCACAGAGAACGGCAAACGGCGCTGCTACTCATGCAATCACTGCTTTGCCCAGATTGTTTTCTGCGGCGACTGTGGCGAATTCTTCCGGCGCGTCCATTGGAACAACCGGGGCTGCAAGTCCATTGTCTGGCGCTGCTGCTCACGGCTTGAGGCCACAGGTCACGCCTGCCACGCCCGGACGGTCAACGAGGTGCTCCTGAAGGAAGTGGCCATTGAGGCCATCAATCAGGTGCTCTGCAAAAAGGACGACTTCTTGAATACCCTGCAAACCAACATCGCCACGGTGATCAAACAGGGGGATACCCTGTCGCCGGAAGTCATCGATGAACGTCTCCCAGAGCTGCAGAAGGAGCTTGTAAAGAAGGCGAACCAGAAAGACGATTACGACGCCATCGCGGATGAAATCCTCCGACTCCGGGATATGCGAAAGCAGGCTGAGGTGGATACTGTGGTAAAGGATGAGCAGATGCGCCTGATCCAAGACCTGCAGGATTTCATCCGGCAGCAGCCTACCACCATCACAGAATTTGATGAAACGCTGGTCAAACGCCTGATCATGAAGATTACGGTCTTCGAGGATCACTTCACCGTGGAATTCAAGTCTGGAATCACAATTGACATCGAAGCATAAAAGAAGGCTCCCCGCCGCCGCTTGGTGGCAGTGTGGGAGCCTTGGTCTGTCTTATTCTTCAAGAAAGCCGTTCAGCTGATAATGAATAGTGTATTTTCTTTATCAAGCCCTGTCACCTGAACACTTTTATCCCACAATTCTGCTGCAAGCCGCTCGTTGTAGGACAATTCCGAAGACGGAATCGTAACGGTTCCACGATCAAAGTATTTTGCGGATACATCCGCATAGGCTGCATCGCTCAGAACCGTATATACTGTCTCGGCGGACTTTCTGACGTCTCCCACCCAGTAAGACATTTCAGCTTCCCGTGCCTTGATCTGCTCTGTCGTCATTCTGCGCGGGCCGCCCAGATTCGTGGTCAGCATCAGTCCCGGATTTATCGCGTTCACCGCGACCTTAGAACCCGCCTTTTTCAGTTTTCGATCCAGCTCGTAGGTAAACAGGATATTGCACAGCTTGGAAAGCGCATACCGCTGGCGGCCGATCTCATTGGGATCCAACACTTTCTGCCTCACCGCTGCCAATCAAGTAGTAGAGTATTTTTCTCATGTTCTATGTCCTGCCTTTCCCTGATACTGCTTCAAATGCCTTCTACACCAAAATCCATTTACCGTTGGTATCGCTGCCTTCTCGTATCAAAACACCTGCATCCTGGAATTCTTTCATATATCGTGCTACTGTACGTTTTGACACTCCAGAGTTATCTGATATCTGTGGAATAGTCAGCATGCTATTTGCCAGGATTTCTAAAGCAATCTTCACAGCTGTTTTTCTCCTGCTTTGAGAATAGGTTTTTATAAATTCAGCTGTGGCGGGCGCTTTGCTCTCAATGCCATTCTCAATGCCATTCTCAATGCCAATGTCACTGACACTTTTGTCGCTTTCTTCCTGAATCCTGTCGAATTCCTCATTAACATAGGCTACGGCAAGCGTGTAATCGTCAGTGTCATTATTCGGGCTGAAGACCAGCTTTGGTGAACCGTTGACTTCCATGGCTGTCTTAGCCCGACGGATGCCAGAACCGTAGGACTGGATCAAATCCAGCTTTCTTCATGCTTATGTTTGTAACAATCTACATTTATTACACTGTACACTCAAAACAAATCTCTTTGGTGGGCAGACAGCCCACTTTCATCATTTAAGACAATATCCCGGAACCTCCACTTCTTTGCATAAGAAATTGATTAATCTCTTCCTGCTTTCCTGCGCCGCAAAATCTTTGGGGTTAATAGAAGGAGATTTCGCAGAATCCCAGGGGCATGACACATCAACGCAAGATTCTGCTGCTGACCATTTTTTCGACAGTTTCGAAAAAAGGTCATCGCAAAACTTGATGGGGATTGCGATTCCCCATTCCCTCGCGTGTCATTTCTAGGGCGTTTTCTGCCTCTATGGGTCTGAAAATCGGAAATGATTCTCTGGCTCCACAGTCTCTGTGTCTGCAGCGCTGCGTTTCTCCTTCGTCGCAACACATCGGTCATGCTTCGCATGAGTAATCTATGAGCCTGCAAGTGCGCATGGCAGAAAGGGGGATGTATGCCTAACCCTAAAAAGGAACATGGAGATAAGAAGACGCATAACATGAAGGTCCTTCTGGATGACGCGCAGTATGCCCTGGTGCAGAGTGCGGCAAACGCTGCCGGTATGAAGATGGCAGCATATATGCGGAATCAGGCCATCTATGGAAAGATCGAAATCCACAATCACATCGTCGCGAATTTTTCTTCGCTGGAAAGGATCTCTGCCGAGCTGTCCTCGATCAGTAACAACCTGAACCAGCTGACAAGGTATTTTCATATGGGCGGGGTAAAGTCCGAGTCGATGCAGGAAGAGCTCCGCCGCTGTATCAATGAGGTGATGAAAATGCGGGAGGAGCTTCTGGCTTTTGGAGGAGAATATCGTGGCTACATTAAAACATCTGGCAAGTAAGAGTGCCGACTATGGAAAGCCCATTAAGTATCTGATGTTCGAACATGACCGGAACGGGACGCCTCTTCGCGATGCGGAAGGTAATCTCATTATGAGGGACTCCTTCATTCTGGACGGGATCAACTGCA
>DFDT01000225.1:0-1791 GCA_002368865.1 Lachnospiraceae bacterium UBA3821
AGAAAATACGGTCGTAATCTTTGGTACCAAAGAAAGCGACTTTCAGAACCGGGACAGCCTTGTCCTTGGGGGCGATGTTCTGAAGAACATCCATGATTTTGGCCGCACACGCCTCTTCGTCAGAACCTTCAACAGTGACTTCAAGGGTCTGTCCTTTGGCGGCGTGGAGGGCCATGATCTGCAGGACATTGTTGCCGGCAGCTTTACTTCCGTTGCATTCAAAAGTTGTTACACTTTTGAACTCTACACAGGCCTGCGCCAGCAGAGCGGCGGGACGCGCATGGATTCCAAGGGGATTGGTGATGAGATAGCTGAATTGTTTCATGGTGGGGAATACCTCCTTATAAGATATAAATTTTATTGCTATACCTTTTACCCAGGCTATACCGTGACAGCATAGTCTGCTATGTATAATGTAACAAAAGTTTGTCACTTTCACCAGTATAAAAGCGGAAATTCGGGAAAAAAATTGTACTATTTGCCATTAAAAACAACTTTGCAGTATACAGGCAGCAAAATATGAATCTGAGAACCGGCACAGAAGTCCAAAAGACGCGAAATACACAGAAAGTGTTAATTCATGGAAACCACTGACGATTCATGCTATAATGACCCTTACAGAAGGAGGCAGAAATATGGCAGACAGCGGTTATACACAGGAACAGGTCTACCTGGAATTCTCAGACAAGGTGATGCGATATATACGATCCAAAATTTCCAATCAACAGGATGCTGAGGATCTGCAGAGCCAGGTCTTTATCAAAGTCTATCAGAACTTTGACAAATTCAATGAATCCAAGGCTTCCATGTCTACATGGATTTATAATATTACCCGGAATACCGTTATAGACTTCTTCAGGACCAGACACGTCCACAGTGATATAGATGACGAAGTGGCTGAAGTCGCCGGTGAAGACGATTCCTTTAATGATATCCTGAATCAGGAAACACTGGGAGAACTGGCGGCAGCCCTGCAGAAGATTCCTCAGAGGGAGAGAGACCTGCTGATCCTTCATTATTACAGCGGGCTGACCCTCAAGGAGGTTGCCATGCGGATGGGTATGTCCTACAGCAACTGCAAGCTGATCCACAATAAAGCGCTGGGGTATATGCGCAGACATATGAAGATCGATTAGTACAGCCTGACAGACAGAATGGCGCGGTATCTTTTTATGTCGGGAGAGGAGTTGGATTTTGAGTAAAACATTGAAAAGGCTTTTTGACTTCCAGAAATTTGAAGGCAACAGCGCTCTGGAAGCGATGATCAAAGATACGGAGACCCGCTATGGCCTGCGCGGCGGTATGCAGGAACTGTCAGATGATGATCTGATGTTCCTGAATGCGGCAGGTGATCTCAGCGCGGCAAAAGGGGAAGACCGGGACCAGGATCAGACGGAGTGATAATTTCATTGTCCCTCCTGTTCATTCGTTCGTATATTTATGTGACAGCAGATATAACATGCTGCATGAACATGACGAAGTGGTTTAAATATCAGGATCTGAATGAATATACAGGAAAAGGAGTAAGACAATGAACAGAACACTGAAAAGACTATTTGATTACCAGAGATTCGAGAACGACAGCAGACTTGGCGGAATGATCCGCGAGACTGAGACCCGCTACGGCCTGCGCGGTGGTATGCAGGAACTGTCGGATGATGATCTGATGGTCCTGAATGCTGCGGGCGTTCCCGAGATTTCAGGCATGGATGACGACGCTGATTAAGCATCGGAAACAGCGGAAGCATTCAATTTATTACATTCATTTATAAATAGAAGATTATAAATAGA
>DFDT01000225.1:1864-2754 GCA_002368865.1 Lachnospiraceae bacterium UBA3821
ATTATAAATAGAAGAATTATAAGCGGCAGAATCAAAATTACATAAAAAAGCATAATAAAGAAGGAGAAAAATATGAAAAAGACAGTACTTGCGGTACTGCTTGTAACAGCGGCAGTTCTGACAACAGCGTGCAGTAAAGGAGCCGCCGCATCCGGAGAAGTACCTTCCAATGAAGCAGTCACGACCATTCAGGCCCAGCATCCCGAGGAAGCAGACCAGGCGGCTGCGGAAGAGACGGCGGCGGTCGAAGCAGCGACCGAAGAGACAGCAGCCCAGGCAGCTACGGAAGCGCCCGCGGCAGCGTCCTTTCCTGAATTTGAGCCCCAGGGTGACGCTCCAATCACTGCCAGCTATAAGCCTTTTATGGAATACGCGAAGGAGCAGTTTGATTCCCATGATCTGCTGATTCCTGTACCCAACGAGATCCTTACGGTGGAGGACGAGAACGGAGAAGTTGATTTCTACGGCAAATTCCAGGCCTACTTCTTCGACTATGAAGACGGCAGACTTGTTATGAAGGCCTATGGCGCTTTCCCCGGAAAAATGCACATGGTCCCGAACGAAGATGGCTTCTATACCGTGACAGATTATCAGGTCGCTGAAGACGGCGAAGGCTACGCGTCCTCTCTGCAGGAGATGATCGGTGACACAGAGGATCTGACGGTCGAAATGTTCGACACAGATTCCGAATCTGATTTTGAACTGTTAAGGGGCACTCTGAAGTTCTATGTTATGGGCAACGGCATGGATATCAGTGAGTTCGTAGATATGGACGGCACAGTTTACAGTATCGTAGAGGATTGATCATCCGGAATCGGGATTCCGAAAAGAACTGACTATAATATGGGCACCGGCTGCCTGATCCGCAGTAAAGTGGTCCCGTTGTCAAG
>DFDT01000056.1 GCA_002368865.1 Lachnospiraceae bacterium UBA3821
CTCGAAGCTGGAAAAAGTGGTCATTTCGGAAAGTGTAAAGAGGATTGGACAAAATGCATTCAAAGGTTGTAAAATGGTCATTAAGCATAATTAACCTGCAAAGAATATTGAGAAATACAAAAGGCACTTTGCTGATTAATTGTGGGCCTCGTGAAACTGATAATTTCGAATTGTTCAGCGAGGCGCTGGGATGAGAAAAAAATAAGCGGGCTGTGTGAGTACAACCCGCGTTATTTTTTCTGAAAATGCCATATGGACAGCCGGAAGGAGGTATGGTAAAATGGGGAAAAGGCAGCACGATCGAAGATGACTTTCACATCATTTTCAGAACGGAGGTTGGCACTGTTGTGAAAAAGCTGTTCAGTATTATGATTTGTCTACTGTTACTATGCTCAACGATGATAGCCGAAGGAGATGAGAATATGGCAAAGCTTTTGTACCAGGGCCATGGAAGCCTGCGCATAACTACCGTTGAGGGAAAGATCATCTATGTGGATCCGTATGCAGGTGAGGGATATGATCTCCCTGCTGACCTGATCCTGGTGTCCCACGGGCATTCTGACCACACCGCTATAGACCTCATCAAAAACCGTGCGGATGATTGCAGGATCATTCAATACACGGATGCCTTGGTAAACGGCGAATATAAGATCTTTGATCTGGGCTATGCGACAGTGGAGGCGGTCCAGGCCGGGAACAACAAGAATCATGATATCAATGTCTGCGTGGGCTGGTTGATAACGTTGTCTGATGGAATATCCATCTATGCGACCGGCGACACCTCCACAACCGATCAGATGGGGGAGCTCGGCGAGCGGAATATTGACTACGCTTTCTTCTGCTGCGACGGCAAATACAACATGGATATCGAGGAAGCCAGCTCCTGCGCTGTTCTTGTCAATGCGCGCCACAGCATCCCTTATCACATGGCGCCGGGCAAGCTGTTTGATATGGAAAGAGCGGAGCGGTTTGATGGGCCGGGCAAGCTGATCGTCGAAGCAGGCGAAGAGATTGTATTGGAAAAATGAACGCAAAGCGAGGCTATGTGCCGGAGGACGAAAAGAACTTTTCTTCTGCTGCACTGGAGAAAATGAGGACTGCTTCCCGCCATATCGGATTCCTGATCAACGAAGGCTACGACCTGAAGCAGGCCGCGACTTTTGTCGGGAACCATTTCCTGCTGTCTGAGCGCCAGCGGCTTGCCATCATGCGGAGTCTGGCAACCAAGGAACAGCTTGTGGAGCGCAGTCGTAAAGAAGTATCCTCAGTATCCGGCAGGACGGTCTATATCGATGGTTTCAACATCATCATCACACTGGAAGTGCTATTGTGCGATTCCATCCTTTTTTCCTGCATGGATGGGACGATCAGAGATTTGGCGGCATTGCGGGGGACATACAGGATTATCCCGGAAACGAAGGGCGCTGTACAGCTGTTATTGAAAACCCTACAGGAAATGGATGTCCAGGCGGCGCACATTCTTCTGGACGAGCCGGTATCCAATTCCGGGCGGTTGAAAGCGTTGATCGCTGAGATTGGCGAGGCATACCCCTTGGGCCTGGATATACAGATTCAACGAGATGTCGATCGGGCGCTATGGGAACAGGAGAACGTCATTACCACAGACTCCGTCATACTTGACCATTGTGTCAGCTGGTTGAATATAACCGCGAAATGTATGACCAGGCTTGGCAAACAAGCGTTGAACGTTTGGAAGTGAACAAAGGTGATGGTATGCTTAAACGAATCATGGCGATTGCCATAGCGATAATCTCCATGCTCATCTCCAAATACACGAAGGCGGAGGGAATCGATATGACCGAGATCATTATCCAGGGAAGCATGGGTAAACTGTATGGCATTCTCCAATTGCCGGGGGCAGAAACGCCTTATCCTCTGATCATCCTATCCCACGGTTTCGGTGGTTCGCATGCCGGCAACCAGGATTATGCGGACTACTTTACGTCGCAAGGTTTTGCCACGCTCAATTTTGACTTCTGCGGTGGGGGTTTCGGTTCAAAGAGTGACGGAACGATGCTGGAGATGTCCGTGCTGACCGAAGCGGAAGACCTGAATGCGATCATCGATCATTTCAAAACCGATGACCGCTTCGACTGTATCTATCTCTGGGGAGCCAGCCAGGGCGGATTTGTCTCTTCTTATGTGGCGGCCCGAAAGCCGGAGGACGTTGCGGCAATGGTGTTGGAATTCCCGGCCTTTGTGTTGCAGGATGATGCGAAGGGACGGGCCAACCCGGATGGATCGTTCCCGGATACAGAGTCTGTCATGGGAATCACCATAGGGCATCGCTATGGGGAGGACGCGGTTTCCTTTGACATCTATGACGTGATTGGGAATTATAAGGGCGATGTGCTCATTCTCCACGGGGACAGGGACGGTATTGTGCTGTTGAGGTATTCTGAGCGCGCTGTCGATGTTTATGAAAACGCGGAGCTGGTGGTCATGGAAGGCCAGAATCATGGCTTCATTGGAAAAGCGCGTACAGAGGCAATGGAAAGGGAAACGGCGTTCTTCCGGGAACATAGAAAGTAGAGGAGACGGATCATGCAGATCAAAGTGAATGAATCTGACTGGAAGCTTTTCCGCAGCAGAATGGCTGACTGGCAGGAAGCGTACATGGATCGGCTGAATCAAGAGTATATCGCTTTGCTCTCATCTCCAGGAGATGCTTCAGACAAGTTCTGGGAGTTGGAGAAACGTATCAACAGGGATAAGAAGAGCGTGGGCGTCGTGGCACAAATGAGCCGGTCGAACATGTACATGAATATTCTGGCCTTGCTTTCTGATGGTGCTATCGGGCTGGATGACCTTG
>DFDT01000112.1 GCA_002368865.1 Lachnospiraceae bacterium UBA3821
GCAAAAGATACATCTGCGATCAATCTGATACATCTGAAAGAAAGATGCATATGAAAAGCTGCATATAAAGTTGTCTATGAAAGTTGCATAGAAAGTTGCATATGAAAAATTTGCATGCGGGTAGGAAATATGAAAAAAAAGGAGGCACAGATATGGCATGATAATGGAAAGTCCGTATTTGAAACACTCATTCTGAAATTGAAGAAAGTTGAGTGCCGCTTCTATAGATAGAGTTTAAAAAATGCGCGTTTTGCATTGAAATCTGAAAATTGAAGATAAATCATGATTATTTTGTAAATAGATTCCATTAAGTGTTGACAAGCATTCAGAAGTATGATAAATAAAAAATAGTTAGCACACTAACTATTCATTTACTAAATGTTTGAGAAGTATGAATCTAAGCACTGTCTGAATCTTTTCCGGGTAATCTTTGTTTTATTGTTTTTTGATCTCAACAAATCCACAAAAAAAGAGGGGGGATGCAGCGGTTCAACATCCAGGCGGATTGCGCTGTAAGGGATATAGGTGAAGAACCGTTGTAATCTATATTCGATGCACCCTGTCTGTCTTTTGTTCTTTCATGCTGGCACCTGGAAGCGACATCGGGCATATTGGCAGGGTGCATTATTATAAATTATGTAAGTCGTGAGGCAGCTCTAAGGGAAGAACTGTACCACGGCTTTTTTTACCTCATAGGAAATTGCGATTTCCTATGAGGTAAAAAACCTCCGGGAGGATGCGCACCCGCACGTTATGAATCATGTCGCTGAAGCGGCCGTGATCGGCGCGAGAGTCTCACATGTGAGACTCTTTTTTTAATTTCACAAATTGGAAGAATTTTATACGTATATTCCATATAATTTTGCATTATAATGGGCACATGAGATGAACGGATAACTGTGCGGATGAACCGGGAGGCGCAGTGAATATGGAAGAAAAATACAGTGAGAGTCCTTTTTCCGGACCCGGCAGAAAAACGAAGCTTTCGCTGGCGGAGGCAGTCGCAGTCGTATCCCTTCTGGTGCTGACTGGAGGGGTTCTTTGTGCTGCCCTCCTGATGGCATCCAGAAACCGTGTGGAGGAAATTATCCTGGATCCTTATATTGAATTGAGCATAGAAGGGGCGGACGGGTATGGACGCGCCTGCGCGAAATTTGACGGGGAGGGCTTTTGCGGCGAGCTGGAAGAGAAGATGCTGTCCCGTTCGAAAAAGCTGCTGCCATCAAAGGCATCTCTCACAGAGGAAGAAATCCGGGAGCTTGCGGAAACTGTGGCGGAAGATCCCGTATTTGAGTACTCTGTCTATAAAGCGGTTTCCGACGACGGCAAAGACGAAAAGCAGTCTCATATGGAAAACCTTTCAAACGGAGATGTCGTGACTTTAAATGTCACGATCAGTGATGAGAAGCAGGATCTCTTGAGTGAAAAAGGCTTTTCCCTTGCCTTTGACTGCAATCCGCTGGAAATGACCGTCGGCGGACTTCCCGAGGCAGTGCCCTTTGATCCATTCGGAGAACTGAATGTGGACTTTTCAGGCTTTGACGGAGCAGGACTGGTATCTGTTGTCTACAGGGGGCAATACCCCATTGTTTTTTCCTGTGCGCCCGCGGAACATCTCCACAACGGAGACACGATCACGGTGGAGGGAGAGTTCACCTCCGGCTATAATATGGAAAAATTCGTCTCGGAGTATCATGCAGTGCCCGCTGCCCTGGAGAAGGAGTATGTTGTTTCCGGTCTTCTGATCAATCCCACATCTATTAAGGACTTTACTGTAGACAATCTGAAAGAACTGTCGGAACAGGGAAAGACTGCAGCTCTGATCCTGATCCAGGATGAGTACGGCGATGGTGAAGATGTTGTGCGCATCGAAAATGCGGGGATGTATTATGCACGCTCAGGAGAATTAAGAGAGGGCGAAAACGAAGGAACGGGAGAGGGATCCATCGGTGAGGACACAGGATCCGGAAAAGACACAGAATCCGGCAAAGACACAGGATCCGGAGAATCTGAAAGACTGGACGATGAGCAGGAGGAATCTGACAAAGAAAGAGGCACGGACGGCAACGGCGCCGGCGGGGAAGCGGGAGAGGACCGCGGAGAGGAGACTGCCGGTGACAGGACTGCCGGGAAGAAAGTGGATAATTTTCTTGTCTGCGCCTTTGAAGTAAATTATTCGGATCAAAAAGGACAGGAGATGAAGTATTACTATTACATCCGCTATGACAACCTGGTTCTCGACGAAACAGGCAGTCTGATCGCCGACTATACAAAAGTAAAACACCCGGAAAAATCGTCTACGCCGATCGAGCTGATCTTTGGAGAAGGAGATGATGTGACCCTTCCGGGGCTGCTCAATTTTAAGACTCTTGCGGGCTTTAAATCTCTGGATGAACTCTATAAGAAGGCGGTAGCGCCTTTTGAGAATGAATATCAGGTAAGTTCCCTGATCCAGCCCTAATGCAGATCCACAGGGGCGTTCATGAAATTCCATCAATCAAAAAATACGGGCTCTCTTGCAGATCTGTCTGCAAAGGAACCCGTAATTTTTATGGAACTGTAAACTATGAGGTTATACCCGCTGACTTACTTTTTGGCTCCCAGGAGGGCCTGAAGAAGAGCAGTTCCGTTGAAATCGGGATCATCGTTTTCTACGGCATTGTCTTTCTTTCCGAGGCCGAAGAGAGAACCAAGAAGACCTGCACCTGATGCGGGAGCAGAAGCCGCAGGCTTGGCAGGAGCAGCTTCCGCGGGCTGGGACGCGGCATTGGATACACCGCTCATCAGGGCGGGAGCCATGATTGCGAGGACTTTATTGATCTGGTCGGCAGTCAGACCAGTCTGGGCGGAGAGATCCTGAGTGACCTTGCCCTGATTACTTCCGAGGATGTGATGGATGATTTTCCCGCCATCCTCTTCATCGGCATCGTCTAACTGCTTGTCCATATCTCTCTTGCTGGTATGCTGAGAAAGCGCTCCCAGCAGGGACTGGGCGCCATTGCCTGAAGACGCATTCTTTGTCATATACTTCAGCAGAAGAGGAATAGCCAGCATCATGAGCTGCTGAACCTGCTTGTTGGAGAGGCCTGTTTTTCCGGACACGGATCCCGTCGATGACTGAGAAGTCATGGCACCCAAAAGTAACTGAAGTAAATTCATAATTGATGTCCTCCTTTCATTAACCTGCAAAATCATGTATACTGAAATACAAAATATCATAGATTTCCGCGGACTGCGGATTAATATGAAATCAGAATACATTTTCCATATCTATTTTATCACAGAATAAAGAATTACCCCTAAAAAAATACTGCGGATAATAAATAAAATGGGTCAGAATCATGAAACCCGGTTCGAAAGTATGAGCACCCTTTTATGAAAGTGTCATTGCATGGCAGATCCGCATGAAAGGCCTGAAGAGCCTGAAAGGCATGCAGGGCATG
>DFDT01000222.1:0-24447 GCA_002368865.1 Lachnospiraceae bacterium UBA3821
TGCCGGCGGCGGTTCTTTACAGCCTGATCAAGGACCTTTTGGAGGGAACGCTGACCCGGGACAGGATTCCGTTCTATGTGATCGCTTCTGTCATCATACTGGCACTGATCGCCCTGGCCAATTTTATCCAGTATAATGCAACTTTTCTCACTACATACAGAGAGAGCGGAGTGAGAAGGACTGCGCTTGCCGAAAAACTCAGGAAGCTCCCTTTGTCCTACTTCGGGAAAAAGAATATTGCTGATCTGACGACAAATATCATGGGGGACTGCGCTCAGATCGAGACGGCATCCAGCCACTGGATCCCGGAACTGATCGGCGCGGTTATTTCCGTCACGCTGGTGGGAATAAGTCTTTTCTTTGCCTTTGACTGGAGAATGGTGCTTGCAAGCTTCTGGGTCATACCGATTGCCTTTTTCATTATCATTACCTGTTCGGGAGCGGAGAAAAACGCGGTCAGGAAAAACCAGGCAGTTAAACTTGCCATGACGGACGGAATACAGGAATGTCTGGAGGCCATCAGGGATCTCAGGGCCAACAATGCAGAAAACAGATATATGGATGAACTGGAAGGAAAAATAAGGGATGTGGAAAAGCAGGCTCTTTTTACAGAACTGAAAATGGCGCTGTATGTAAATTCGGCGGCCATCATTCTGAAGCTGGGAATCGGAACCACTGCTGTTGTGGGTGGAGCACTATTTGCAAAAGGAGAGATTTCGGTGCTTACTTTCTTTATGTTCCTCATGCTGGTGGCAAGACTGTACGATCCTATGCAGATCACATTACAGAATTTTGCGGCGATCATTGCCACAGGCATTCAGTGCGAAAGACTGGATGAAGTATTATCGACAGAAATTCAGGCCGGTTCGGAAAAGATGAAGAATGAAGGGTATGATATTGTATTTGACCATGTGGGCTTTCAGTATGCGGACGATACAGATGTGCTGAGAGATGTAAGTTTTACTGCGAAACAGGGTGAGGTCACGGCGCTGATCGGACCGTCCGGAGGAGGGAAAACGACCGTATCGAGGCTGGCTGCCAGATTCTGGGATGTGAATGAAGGTCGGATTACACTGGGCGGTGTTGATGTTTCAAAGATCGATCCGGAGGAGTTACTTAAAAATTATTCTATTGTATTTCAAGATGTCACGCTTTTTAACAATACGGTTATGGAGAACATCCGAATCGGAAAAAGCGGTGCAACGGACGAAGAGGTGATGGAAGCGGCAAGATTGGCGAATTGCGAGGAATTTGTAAACCTGCTTCCGAATCGGTATAATACCTATATCGGAGAAAACGGAAGTGAGCTGTCAGGCGGCGAGAGGCAGCGAATATCCATTGCGAGGGCTTTCCTGAAGGATGCTCCCGTGATTCTGCTCGATGAGGCTACGGCATCCCTTGATGCGGAAAATGAAGCGGCAATTCAGGAAGCACTCTCCAGACTGATCAAGGATAAGACGGTTCTGATCATTGCCCATAGGATGAGAACCATAGCGAATGCGGATCATATTGTAGTGCTTCAGGATGGGGTAGTAGCGGAAGAGGGTAGTCCTGAATTTCTTTCCGGACATGACGGTATATACAGCCGTATGAAAGCACAGCAGATGAAAACACAAAGCTGGAAGATTGCACGCGAATGAAGTCACATATGTTTCAGGCACCACAGCATGACAGAGCCGCCGAATAGGAAGGACGCAATATCCGCTATGGGCTGAACGCAAAAGAGTCCTGTCATGGCATCCAAGCCTATGAGGGTAAAGAACGGCGGCAGCAGGTAGAGCAGGGGAATATAAAACAGTCCCTGACGCGATATGGAGATCCACAGCGCTGTGAAGTATTTGCCGATGTTTTGCGCAAACATGCTGCTGAGGGCATAGACACCCATGAAAGGAAGGCTGATGCACTGAAGCCGCAGAATCTGTGTACAGAGTTCTATGACCTCGGGATTCTTACTGAAAATTGCCGAGAGAGGCTCTGCAAAAATTGCAAGAATGACTGTTGCCGCGATCAGGAATACGGTTCCGATCGCGGTACTTAATTTCAGGGCTTTTTTCACTCTGTCGTATTTTCCCGCACCGTAATTCATGGCGCATACGGGCTGAAAACCCTGTCCCCAGCCGATCATGATCATGTAGAAAAGAGCTGCGACCCTCCCGGCGATCGTAAGGGCAGCAATTGTTTCTTCGCCGTAGTCTGCGGCAATCATATTCAGCAGTATGGCAGCAACGGAGGTGATGCCCTGCCTGGAGAAATTGGGTGCACCGCCCACCAGGATATGATAGAGTCTGCCGCCGCGAAGACTCACACGATGAAGGCGCACCGGGATATTTCCGTTATGCATGGAAAGGAGTGTCAGGACCACTGCGCCCAGTAATTGACCGGCAAAGGTTGCCCAGCCTGCGCCGATAAAGCCCATCCTGCAGACAAAGATAAAAATAGGATCCAGGATCATATTACAGAGCATGCCTGACATCAGACCGATCATGCCGTCTTTTACATTGCCGCACAGACGCATTTGGTTGTAAAGGGTTGTGGCATACAGAGAAAATGGGACAGTACAGAGCATGACGCGGAGATATTGTGTGCTGTATTGCAGCAGGCTGTCCGAAGCATCGCCGCCCAGAAAAGCAGCGACTCTTTCCACCGAAAAAAACATGGTCAGGCAGAGTGCTATCCCTGTTGCAAGGGCAAGCACGATGCCGGTGGAGGAGAGAATGGCGGCCTCGTCGTCATTCCCCGCGCCAAGGCTGCGGCTCATGGCGTTGCCACTGCCGTAGCCGAACCAGAAACCGAGCGCCTGAATAAAGCTCACGAAGCTGAAAGCTATGCCGATGGCAGCCGTCATACTCTTATTTCCCAACTGACCGATGAAAAAGGTGTCCGTCAGATTATAGATCATGGTCACCAGCATGCCGATGATGGTAGGGATGGCCATGCGTACCAATAATGGGAGGATCGGTTTGGTCAGTATCATTTCACGTCGTTGTTCTTTCGTCATTTCTTTTTTCCTCTTACAATCTTCTAACAGGCGCTTACCACGCCTTTGTCCCCGTCTACTTTGATGGTATCGCCGTCCTTGAATTTTGAAGTGGCAAATCCTACGCCCAGTACAGCGGGGATGCCGAATTCTCTGGCAACAATGGCTGCATGACTTAAGGAGGAACCGGTGTCCGCTACCACCGCGGAAGCCAGCGCAAAAAGCGGTGTCCATTCCGGATCGGTGAGTTCGCAGACCAGGATGTCGCCTTTTTTCATCTTGTAGAATTCCGCCGGGCTGTGAACAATGCACACGGTTCCCACAGCGGTACCGCTGCTTCCGCTGATCCCTTTCAGAACTTCCCCACTCATATCGAACACCAGCAGTTTGGAGGCATCCCAGACTTTTTGGGAAAGAGGATGTTTTGCGTTCCTTCGCTTTATCTTTTCCTGTTCCGCATCGTTCAGAGCACCGCGCTCGCAGGCCGCAAGCAGCTCCTGATAGAACAGATTGGATATTCCTTCCACGTGGTTGGCATCACCGAGGAAAAGCTGATTTAATCTTGCCAGACATTTTCTGACATAGTAGAAGAGTGTCTCCCACAGATACTGACTTTCCTCACGCACAATATGAAAGAGGCGGAAATGCTCAATCTCTTCTTTCAGTGCAGGATATTTCCCGCCGTAGAGAACAGACAGCTTTTGCAGCATCTCCTCATATTCTTTGGCAGGATCTTTGTCGGATACGGTATTTTCCTCCTGGGTGCTTCCAGAGAGAAGCGGACGGAGGATGTTTAATAACCGATCCGGGTCTTCATGCAGCGTTTTTGCCTCAATGCAGTAGCAGTTGAAATCCGATTTGAAGCCGTTTCGTGCAAGAAAGGCAGAGAAGTATGCATTGCTCTCGGGAAATGCCTTTGTGAGTTCGGCATACCGCATGCCGGAGAGGATTGCGCTGCAAAGAGGAGCATTTTTTTGGATCGTCTCCGCCAGTGTTGCCACTTCCCTGGTGATCACAGCGGTTTTGTTGTCCAGTCCTCTGTAGAGGTCATAATTGGTATATTTCTTATTGATGCGCTGTACAGCCTTGGTAAGTTTACCGCCCAGAGCAGAGGGGAAGAGAGCGTATTTGAATCGGTCGTAGCAAAGCTCCCCCAACAGTTCATAGGCGTCGGAGAGAAATCTGCCGCATTCCTTTGCGGACATCTGATCAAAATCCAGTTTCTGAAGTTCTGTAATCTGCTTTTCATAGCGCGGCATAAATGCATTACATTGTTCCGCACAATAGCGGAAGTCTTTTATCTTTTTGATAAGGCCGGGCAGCCTGACAATATTTTTGGTGATACCCTTGTGGGGATCGGGAAGTGTCATGATGCCGTCATCATCTATCCGGGGATCACTGGTGATCGCAATGCCACCTTCATGGAAAATTTTGGCTTTCTGGGTATTGATCTGGATCATCAGATCGTAGTCCAGAGGTCTGTATGCGTAGGGCATTTTCTCCAACTGGAAAGCCATATTTTCTTTCAGCGGTCCGCTGATCCGGCTGTCCTTTATATACTCTGCGATGAGGGCAGCCTCTTCCTGTTCATCCGTCTTTTTGCCAAGCGTCGTGATCGCTCTGGCTTGCAGGATATAGGTTTTTCCCTGGCGGATTGCCCACTCGATATCCATGGGATGTCCGTAGTGCTCTTCGATCCTTCTGCCTGCCAGACATAGGTCTTTTATCTCTGCATCATTCAGACAGCGCATATCCTGCGTAGCTGCATCCACCGCTATTTCACGGGTATTTTTCTCGTCATATACAATCTGGGTCTTCTTGCTGCCAAGCTCGTAGCTGACCACGCGGCCGTCCTTGCCGCACAGGATGGAATCCGCGGTGACTCTGCCGCTGACCACACTTTCGCCAAGACCGTAGCTGGCATTGATCTGCATTTGCGAGGAATCCTGTGTCACGGGATTGACGGTAAAAAGCACACCTGCCTTTTCGGATTCGACCATCTCTTGAATCACGACGGCAAGCGCCACACTCAATTGATCATAGCCTTGATTCAGGCGGTAGCAGACTGCCCGGTCTCCCCAGAGGGAGGCGTAGCATTTCTTGATATGGGTGAGAACTTCTTTGGTGCCGCGCACATTCAGATAGGTTTCCTGCTGCCCGGCAAAGCTGGCGTCAGGAAGATCTTCCGCGGTGGCAGAGGATCGCACTGCCACGCGGGCGCCATCACGGACGGTAAGCGCCTCATCGTTTAAAAGTTCCTTGTAGCTTTGGGTTACCTCCTTCGCCAGATCGGCAGGGAATTGTCCCTCCAGGATCAGGGCGCGGAGTTTGCCGGCCGCAGCACAGAGTTTTGCTTCATCGGTGCCGGCTTCTTTTAACAGAGCGGCAAAATGATCTGTATAGTTGTTGTGGCGGATGAAATAGCGGTAGGCTTCTGCAGTCACGACAAAGCCTGCGGGCACCGGAATGTCTGCGGCGGTCATTTCGCCCAGGTTGGCGCCTTTTCCGCCGGCCACAGCCACATCATCTTTATGGATCTTGCTAAAATTCAGGGTATACATGTGAATTCCTCCTTCTATGCAGTGCACTATGAAATATGATTACAGGATGATGAAACGTTCTGCGCCGCCGTCAATGAGAATGCGGAGCAGTTCGTCAAAATAATTACCGTCAAGCTGGATCTGGTCACTCATCAGAATGCCTGCGGCGGCAAAAAGGTTGATCAGACCGTCGATGTCCACCGCTTTGACTGCATGATTGCAGAGCCAGTAGTCTGCCAGCCTGTTCAGAAAATCCGAATAGATCGCGGACATGCGGTTTGTGTCTTCGGCAGACTGTCTCCGAAGCTGACTCATACTGTCCTGATAAATAGGCTTTGTCAGAATCTTTTCCTTCAGGTCAATGCACCAGTTGTACAGCTGGTCTGCCAAAAATTTGCGGGGAGAAGCCAGGGACTCCGGGAAAAGCGGTACGATCGCCTCCAGCTTTTGCGCGGCTCTGTAGCGGATCACGTCCAATATCAAAGCGTCTTTGTCTTCCCAAAAGGTATAAAAGCCACCCTGTGAGATACCGGCGCGCTTGGTCAGTTCCCGGATGCTCAGGCTCTTTTTTCCCTGTTCATGGAAAAGCTCCAAGGCGCTTTCCATCAGTGCAATCTTTATTTCGGCCCGCTCTTCTTCGCTAAATGCTCTGCCCATGTATGTGTGTTCTCCTTTGATCTGTTATCTATGAACAAATACAAAAATGTTCATAGCATATATTATCATCTTTGCCTGAGCGTGTCAAGTCCTTAACGCTTGCCTTTTTGTGGGTGAATGGTATATGATACAGTTAACGGTTAGCGATCGCTAATTTGAAATCAGTGATATGGAGAATGCGTATGTTCGATAAAAGATTGATGCAGATGTGTCCGGAAAGTAAAAAATACATTGTAGGAAATATTGTGTTTCAGTGGTTTGAGCTTATTCTGAATGCGGTCATGATCGACATGATCGCTGCTATGGTGGAAGGGCTCTATGAAAAAAACGAGAATACCGAAACGATTTTGATCAGGGTAGGAATTCTCGGGGTGGCACTTTTCCTCCGATGGTTTGTGACGAAAGCAGCCATAAAAATGAGTTATCTTGCCTCGCGGACGGTGAAACGGGTGATGCGGGAACAGATTTATAAAAAGCTCCTGAAGCTTGGGAATACTTATCGGGAGCATGCGTCTACGGCGGAACTTGTCCAGGAATCGGTGGAAGGGGTAGAGCAGTTGGAAAGCTATTTCGGACAGTATGTGCCGCAGTTTTTTTATGCGTTTCTGGCACCGGTCACATTGTTTTTTCTGTTTGGCGCAGCCGGCAGTTTCCAAGTGGCAGCTGTGTTGCTTGTATGTGTTCCGCTGATCCCGGGAGCAATCATGATGGTTCAGAAGATTGCAAAGAAGCTGCTTTCAAAATATTGGGATCAGTATACGCGTCTGGGCAGCACCTTTCTGGAAAATTTACAGGGCATGACCACGCTTAAGACATATCAGGCGGATGAATTTAAAAATGAACAAATGAATGCGGAATCGGAACATTTCCGGGTAGTGACCATGAAAGTGCTGACTATGCAGCTTAACTCAATCATTATCATGGATTTCTTTACCTATGGCGGGGCTGCCCTGGGGATTGCGCTGGCGGGAAAGGCCTTTGTGGACGGGACGATTGGGCTGGCAGCTGTGATCTTTATGATATTGCTTTCTGCTGATTTCTTTTTGCCCATGCGTAGGCTGGGAAGCTATTTCCATGTTGCCATGAACGGTATGGCAGCCAGCGATCGGATCTTTCGGTTTTTGAGCGAGCCGGAGCCGGCTGAGAAAACCAAGGATTATCCGGATGGCAATCCGGATATCGAACTGAAGGATGTATGTTTTTCCTACACGTCTGACCGGGAGGTCCTGCATGAGGTATCGGTTCGGATGGAAAGCGGAAGTTTCACAGGAATTGTGGGCGAGAGCGGAAGCGGGAAATCTACGGTCGCTTCTCTTTTGATGGGACGGAATACCGCGGCATCAGGAACAATCACGATAGACGGCGTCCGGCTGGATGAGATAAAAGAGGAAGCACTTTTGGAAAATATGACTTATGTAGGGCTTGGAAGTGTGTTTTTCAAGGGTTCGGTTCGAGAGAATCTCTTGCTGGCAGATTCGAAAGCAACAGACGAACGATTGTGGTCCGTGCTGGAAGAATGTAATATTGCAGGATTTTTTCAAGGTGAAAAAGGTCTGGATACGGAACTGACTGAGAATGCGGGAAATCTGTCCGGCGGACAAAAACAGAGACTTGCCCTTGCCAGGGCGTTGTTGCATGATTCGAAGATCTATATCTTTGATGAGGCGACCAGTAATATCGATGTGGAGAGTGAAGAAGTGATCCTGCGGGAGATCAAAGAGCTTGCGAAGTCCAAAACAATTCTGATGATCAGCCATCGGCTGGCAAATGTTGTGGAGGCGGACAGGATCTTCTGCATGGCGGACGGCAGGATCAAAGGCGCGGGAACCCATGAGGAACTGCTCCTGAGCTGTGCGGAATATAAGAAACTGTGGGACACACAGAAAGAATTGGAAGCATTCGGAAAGGAGGGCAGAGCATCATGAAAAAGACAAAGAAAGTAAGTAAAATAACAGTTCTGTTTCGAATGCTAAAGTTGGTCAAACCACTTGCGGGATTTATGGTGCTCGCCGTTACGCTGGGGACACTTGGCTTTCTTACTGCTCAATTTATTCCGATCCTTGGCGGATATGCCGTGCTGAACGGACTTGGCGTGGAGACCGGCCTTTCGTTTCGGACCATCGTGAGCTGTCTCTTATGCTTTGCGATTTTACGTGCGGTTTTCCGTTTTTCGGAGCAGCGAGCGAATCATTACATTGCATTCACGCTGTTGGCAATTGTCAGAGACCGTGTTTTTAAGGCGCTGCGGTGCTTATGTCCCGCAAAGCTGGAGGGGAGAGATAAAGGCGACCTGATTTCACTGCTTACTTCGGATGTGGAGCTTTTGGAAGTGTTTTATGCCCACACGATCTCTCCAATCTGTATCGCGATTGTGACGGAAACGATCATGTGTCTGTACATCGGCAGTTATCATCCGATTCTCGGCGTCCTTGCTCTTATATCCTTTCTGGCAGTAGGGGCAGTGCTGCCGGTATTGATCTCCAAACGCAGCGGAACCCTTGGAGATGATCTGAGAGGCGAGTCGGGAGCACTTTCCGCACATATGCTGGAGAGCATTCGGGGACTGGATGAGATCCTGCAGTACCGGGGCGGTGAAAAAAGGCTTGGGGAGATCACAGATAAAACAAATTCGCTTTCCGATAAACAGAGGGTGCTCAACAAACTGACCGGAACCAATATGGCGCTTGCCAATACCTTTATCTGGCTGTCGGATCTGGCGATGTTTGTGGTCAGCCTGCTTCTTTATGAGTCAGGACAGGTTGGGTTCGACGGATTCCTGATTCCGATGATCGCCCTGATGTCATCGTTTGGACCGGTTACCGCTTTGTCTGCGCTGGGAACAACGCTGCAGAGTACTGTGGCATCCGGCGCCAGAGTGTTGGCCGTCATCGATGAAGAGCCGGAGACGGAGGACATTGTGGGAAAAGAGAAGATCGGATTTGAGAGCGCAGAAGCGGCGAAGGTTTCATTTGTATATGATCGGGAGGCGGTTCTGCAGGATGTTTCTGTAAGGGTGGACCGGGATAAGATCATCGGAATCGTCGGCCCCAGCGGCTGTGGAAAATCCACACTTTTGAAGCTGTTCATGCGATTTTGGAAAGTGAATCAGGGAGAAATCCGTATCTCGGGGAGAAATGTGGAAGATATCAGTACTGCAGATCTTCGTGATATGGAGAGTTATATGACGCAGGAGACCCAACTGTTCAAGGATACCATTGCGAACAATATTCGAATCGGAAAACTGGATGCCACGGATCAGGAGGTGGAGGCGGCATGCAGGAAAGCAGCAATCCATGATTTTATCATGACGCTCCCCAAAGGCTATGAGACAGAGGTGGGCGAGCTGGGCAGCACGCTTTCCGGCGGGGAAAAGCAGCGTATCGGTCTTGCCAGGGCATTTCTCCACAATGCACCTTTTATGCTGTTGGATGAGCCTACCAGCAGTCTGGACAGTTTAAATGAAGCAGTGATTTTGAAAGCGCTGACGGAATCTTCGCAAAATAAGACGATCCTGCTGGTATCGCATCGTTCCTCCACAATGTGTATTGCGGATCGGACGCTTGTCATGGATGCAGGCAGGGTTTCGTGAAGAAAATCATTTCTTGCATTGGGGAGCAGAATAGTATATTATTTAGAATAGTATTTGTAAAAGTACAATAAATCCAAAGAAGGACTTCAGCGTGAAGACAGCGATTATGACAGATACAAACAGCGGTATTCTGGCAGAAGAGGGATTGGATAATGGAATCTTTACTATGCCTATGCCGATTCAAATAGACGGACAGGATTATCTGGAAGGGGAGAATATAACCCATGACCGTGTTTTTGCTGCGTTGAAAGCAGGAAAAAGTGTTTCTACCTCGCAGCCATCGCCATATGATCTGCAGAAATGCTGGGATAGGATTTTGGCAGAGGGAAATGATGAAATTGTGTACATACCGATGTCGGGTGGACTCAGCGGTTCGCTGGAGACAGCGGCAATGCTGGCAAAAGACTTTTCCGGTAAGGTTCAGGTGGTTGATAATCGCCGTATTTCCATGACTTTGCTGGATTCTGTGTATGATGCCAAATACATGGCGGACCATGGACAAAATGCCGTTTTGATCAAAAAGAGACTGGAGGAGAACGCCGCTCAGTCAATCATTTATATTATGGTAAATGATCTGAGATATATTGTAAAAAGCGGAAGGATCACGGCAGCAGGTGCGGCAGTGGCAACTGTTGCAGGCATTCGTCCGGTGCTTAAGATCGAAGGTGGGAGATTGGATGCTTTCGCTAGGGCAAGAGGAGTAAAAGCGTGTGAAAATCTGATGCTGGAGGCAGCACAAAACGCGCTCAGAGAGAAATTTGCGAATATTGACAAAAAGAGGATACACATCGGCGTGGCAGGGACTATGACAGATGACGGGGATGTGAAGGCATGGATCGGACGAATCAAAGATATATTTCCTGACTATGATGTGGAATACAGACCGTTAGCATGCAGCATTGCCTGCCATATAGGGAGCGAAACGAAAGGAATTTCCGTCGGAATAGTAGACAGGGTGAATAAGAGATAGGCAGATGATGTATGAGAGCATGGAATTTAAGCAGATAAAAGATCGGATGCAATGGCAGCTGGCAGAGAACAGGCAGTTTATCCTGGCAATAGACGGTAGAAGCGGCGCGGGAAAAACAACACTTGCCTCCGCTTTGCAGAGAGAGACCGGGTGCACGGTGTTTCACATGGACGATTATTTTTTGCGGCCGGAACAGCGGACGGAGCAAAGGCTGGATATGCCCGGAGGCAATGTGGATCATGAGCGTTTTCTTTCGGAGATCCTGCTTCCGTTAAAGCAGGGGAAGAACGGTATCAGTTATCGACCATACGATTGTAAGACGCAGACATTGAGGCAGGCAGTAGAAGCGAAAAACTGTACGGTCAGTATTGTAGAAGGTTCCTACAGTTGCCATCCGGCGCTGTGGGATCATTATGATCTCCGGGTGTTTGTGTCGATTTCGGCAGATGAGCAGAGAGCGCGGATCCTTGAGCGGGAGGGAGATGCGAAAGCCGAAATGTTCTTTGAACGTTGGATTCCTATGGAGGAAAAATACTTTTTGCATTATAGGATTGAAGAAAGATGTGACTTGGTTTTGAGAGCGTAGATTAATAAATGCAACAAGAATGCAGGGGGAAGATCGTGAACGGTCAAGCGTATAAAGAGTTGTCCATAAAGGAATTCACGAAAGCAGCGGAAATCTATGACAGCGGTCATGCCGGAATTTATGAGCTGTGTAAAGATGATTACCCGCCAATCCTGGAGGAACTGCGGGAGACGCGCTTTGAAAATCTATTAGATGTGGGGTGCGGTACCGGACCGATGATAGAGTTGCTCGTGTCGGAATATCCGGAGAAACATTATACCGGATTGGATCTGACGCCAAAAATGATCGAGACGGCAAATGCCAAGCATTTGAAAAATGCGCAATTTGTTGTCGGCGACAGTGAAGATCTGCCTTTTCCGGCGGAGAGCTTTGATGTGGTCATCTGTGCCAACAGCTTCCATCATTATCCGAACTCACAGAAATTTTTTAACGGTGTCACAAGGGTGCTGCGTAAGGGAGGCGTCCTTGTGTTGCGGGATTATACCTCTTATGATTTTATGGTGTGGTTGATGAATCATGTGGAGATGCCCATTGCGAATCTGGCAGGGCATGGTGATGTGCGGTGTTATACCACAAAACAGGTTCGGACGTTCTGCGAAAGTGCCGGGCTCAAAGTAGAAAAGTTGGAAAAGCAAAAGAAGTTTCGGCTTCATCTGGTGGCGAGAAAATAGAAAGAAAGGGACACAGCCTTTGACAGGCTGTGTCCTTTTGATTGATCGTCTATTGATTTACTGTCTGTTCCCTCTGTTGCCGTTTCCTTTCATGCCGGTGTTTCCACCGAAATTAGCATTGCCGTTCATCCCGGTGTTCCCACCGAAGCCGCCTCTGCCGTCGCCCATCATCTGATTGGGGATGGCCTGAACCTGTTCGCCGTTGACGATAATGGTGCCGCCGTTATACTCTGCGTTGCCGTCATAGTCAAAGGTAGAGTTGCCTGTCACATTGATGGTACCGCCGTTGACATAGATGTCGCCATTGGAGTCGATCCCGTCGGTGTCTCCTGCGCCCATGACAACAGTGATGTCGCCGCCGTTGATCTCGATTGTAGGACGGTAGGAGTTGGACTTCTTGGCTGCGTTGATGCCGTCGTCGCTGGCCTGGATATCGATGGTGCCATCATTGATCTGGATATAAGTACCCTCGATGCCTTCAGCCGCTTTGATGGTGAAAGTACCGCCGTCTATCTGGACAACTGATATAGCGTGAATGCCGTCATCGCCGGCATTGATGGTAAAGGTGCCACCGCTGATGTAGACATAACCCTTGGTGTCGTCTTCATCATTTTCTGCATGGAGGCCATCGGTCCCGGCTGTCAGGTTGAAAGTCCCGTCCGCAATGAGAATGGAATCATTGGCTTCAAAAGCCTTGGTGCCTGCCGTGATGTTGTAGGTGCCGCCTGTGACCTTGAGATCATCCTTGCAGACAATACCGTTGTCGGTGGACGAAACGGTCAGAGTGGCGGTTCCGTTTAACACCAGATCAGAGCGGGAGAAGATCACGCCGTCTGTATTGGTATCGCCGTCCTGGGTGAAAGTACCGGTAACGCTTAAGGAACTGTCAGAACTTGTGGTGACAAACACCTTATCCGCTTTGTTCACATAGATGCACGGAAAATCCGCATTCGTGAGATCCAGGCCATCCAGTACCAACTGTACCTTTGCATCGGAATCTGCATCTACATAGATTGTGACATCTGTGGCCGTGCCGCTCAGTACATATACACCTGCTTCCGTGATGTGAATGTCGGTGCCGCTCTTTACGGTATAGTATACAGCGCTGCTCAGATCTGCGGTCTGCTTTAAATCTCTGTCAGAAAAAAGACTGTCGGTATCGATCTGGTTGTCTGCCGCAGCTGTGCTGACAGAACTGACTGTTGCAGAAGCAGTTGTGGAACTGTTCTTTGCGGTAGTCTGAGAAGAGCTTTCGGATGCAAGTGTTTCGGTGAAGGTGGAGCTAGTTCCTGTTGTATTGGATGTGCTGCCTGCACAGCCGGCCAGTGCCAGCATGGAACAGGTGCTGATGGTCAGTAACATAATCATTTTTTTCTTCATAAAAGTCAACCCCTTTCTGTCTGCTTGATGATGTTATTATAAGCAGAGAACCTTAAACCAACTTAAAATTTCAAAAATAAAATTATTTTTATTTTCATCAGGTTTATGATAAGATAATTTTATTATGAACATACTCACATTAGATCATATTTCAAAAAATTACATAGGGAGAATGCTTTTAGATGACGCATCTTTTTATCTGGAGGAGGGAGAAAAAGTTGGTGTCATCGGCATCAACGGCACGGGCAAATCTACGCTGTTAAAGATCATTGCCGGATTGGAGGAACCGGATGCGGGAAAAGTGATTCTGGCAAATAATCATGTTGTCTCGTATCTGCCGCAGACACCGCACTTTGATCCGGAGGAAACGGTCATAAACAGTGTGGTGAAAACGTGCGGAGGACATGACGAGTACGGTTCCCGTGAGAGCGATGCGAAGACGATGCTGACGAAGCTGGGCATAACCGATTTTGATCAGAAGTGTGGAGAACTCTCCGGCGGACAAAAGAAACGCCTGGCATTGGTGGCGGTGCTCATGGCACCCTGTGATATTCTGGTGTTGGATGAGCCTACAAATCATCTGGACTCAGAGATGTCGGAATGGTTGGAGGAGTATCTGCGTGCTTTTCGAAAAACGTTAGTGATGGTAACTCATGACAGATATTTTCTGGACAGTGTGTGCAGACGGATCGTGGAGATTGACAAGGGGCACATATACAGTTATGATGCAAATTATTCGGGGTTCCTCTCATTGAAAGCGCAGCGAGAGGAAAGTATGTTGGCTTCCGAGCGGAAGCGGCAGTCCATTCTGCGCAAGGAGATCGCCTGGATCCAGAGGGGGGCCAGAGCGCGTTCCACGAAGCAGAAGGCACATATTCAGAGGTATGAGGCGCTGCGGGATATGGATGCACCGGAAGTCGACGGACAGGTGGAGATCAGTTCGGTTTCCAGCAGACTGGGCAAGACGATCATTGAACTGAAAGCTATCTCCAAAGCGTACGGAGATAAGGTATTGATCAGGAATTTTACTTATCTGTTTCTGAAAGGTGACCGTATCGGTTTCGTGGGACCTAACGGGTGTGGCAAGACCACGTTGATGAAGATGATCGATTCCCGTGTCCGGCCGGATGCCGGTGAGATTGTGATCGGGCAGACAGTGAAGATCGGGTATTATACGCAGGAGATTGAGGAAAATGAAGCAGCAGGCGTGGCTTATATGAATCCGAATGACAAGGTCATCGACTACATCCGAAATGTGGCGGAGTATGTGCGTACGGAGGACGGGCAGGTGAGTGCGTCCGCCATGCTGGAGCGGTTCCTGTTTACGGCAGATCAGCAGTACAGTCCCATCGCGAAACTGTCCGGCGGAGAGAAGCGCAGGCTGAATCTGCTGCGGGTACTGATGGGGGCGCCCAATGTGCTGATTTTAGATGAACCCACCAATGATCTGGATATTAAGACCCTGCAGATTTTAGAGGACTATCTGGACAATTATCAGGGCGTGGTGATCACGGTTTCCCATGACAGGTACTTTCTGGACCGCGTGGTGCGGCGGATCTTTGCCTTTGAAGGAGACGGTGTGCTCAGACAGTATGAGGGCGGGTACACCGACTACGAGAGTCGGAAACAGGAAGAAGGGACTGCGCAGGTGGCGACAGTGGCAGTCGAAAAGGACACAGGAACATCGGATACACGCGCCACGTGGACTCATGAGAAAAAGTTAAAGTTTACCTATAAGGAACAGAAGGAATATGACACCATTGATGAAGTGATCGCAAAACTGGAGCAGGAGATTGCGGACATTGATGCGGATATGGCGAGAAATGCCACCAATTCGGCGAAACTGACGGAATTGAGTCATCTGAAAGAGCAGAAAGAAAATGAGCTGGAACAGAAGATGGAACGATGGGTGTATCTGAATGAACTGGCGGAGAGGATCACTGCGCAATAAAGAGGAGGAATTGCTTGTGGAGAAATTAACCTGTATGACGGATCTGCACTTGCATCTGGACGGTGCAATCTCTATGGAGTCGGCAAGGCAATTGGCTAAACTGCAGGGTATTGAGATCCCGGAAAGGGATGCGGAGCTCAAAGCATTGTTGACTGTGTCAGCGGATTGCAAAGATCTGAATGAATTTTTGGAGAAATTTGCATTTCCCTGTTCGTTGCTACAGACCAAGGAGGGACTGGAAGGCGCCGCTTTTAATCTATGCAGTGAATTGAAGGAGCAGGGTGTGATGTATGCGGAAATCCGGTTTGCACCGCAGAAATCCTGTGACCGTGGCATGACGCAGCGGCAGGCTGTGGAGGCTGCACTGACCGGCATTCAGCGGTCGGAGCTCCCCTGTGGGCTGATCTTATGTTGCATGCGGGCTGCGGATAACCGGGCGGAAAACATGGAAACGGTGGAACTTTGCGGGGAATATCTGGGGAAAGGCGTATGTGCGCTGGATCTGGCGGGAGCGGAAGCACTGTTCTCTACCAGAGATTTTGCAGATGTTTTCTCATATGCGCGGAGTATGGGAATTCCATTTACGATCCATGCAGGTGAGGCGGATGGACCGGAAAGTGTGAGGTGCGCGCTGGATTTCGGCGCAGTACGGATCGGCCATGGGGTGCGCGCTTCGGAGGATGAAAGTCTGATGGATCGGCTGGCGGCGGAAAAGGTGCCGTTGGAGCTTTGTCCTACCAGTAACCTGAATACAGCAATTTATTCTGATCTGTCGCAGTATCCGCTTCGAACTTTTCTGGAGAAGGGGATTGTCGTCACGGTGAATACGGACGACCCTTCCATAGAGGGCACGACGATCAAACGGGAGTATAAACTGCTGATCGATCAGTTTGAATTATCCAAAGAGGAGGTACGGCAGTTGATGGTCAACTCTGTGAAGGCATCATTTGCTCCAGAGGCTTTAAAGTCAGAGTTATTACAGAGAATTGAGCGGGAGGTTGCAGTCAAATAATCGGAGGGAAATCATGAATTACAGAAAAGACAGATATGAAAATGACTTGTCCCTTTTGGGATACGGCTGCATGCGTTTTAGTTCCAAAAACGGCAAGATTGATCTGGAGAAGGCGGAACAGGAGATCATGGCTGCTTTCCGTGCGGGGGTCAATTATTATGACACGGCGTATATTTATCCGGGTAGCGAGGTGGTTCTGGGAGAGATTTTGGCGCGCAATCAGATTCGGGATCAGGTGTATATTGCCACGAAACTTCCGCATTATCTGATCAAAAACAGAGAGAGCATGGAGAAATATTTTGCGGAGCAGTTAAAGCGCCTGCGCACAGATCATGTGGACTATTACCTGATGCATATGCTGACGGATGTGAAGACCTGGGATCGCTTGAAAGACCTGGGGATTGAGGAGTGGCTGAAGGAGAAGCAGGAGAGCGGCGCCATCAGGCAGGTGGGATTTTCTTACCACGGCAGTTCGGATATGTTTATACAGCTGACAGACGCATATGACTGGGACTTTTGTCAGATTCAGTACAACTATCTGGATGAGAATTCTCAGGCGGGGAAAAAGGGTCTGCATTACGCGGCATCGAAGGGCATACCGGTGGTGATCATGGAACCTCTGCGGGGCGGAAAGTTAGTGAATCTGCTGCCGCCCAAGGCCAAAAAGCTGTTTGAATCGTATCCGGTGAAGCGGTCTCCTGCAGAGTGGGCTTTCCGGTGGCTGTGGAATCAGCCGGAGGTGACCTGTGTGTTGTCCGGCATGAATTCATTGGAAATGGTGCAGGAGAATGTTAGGATTGCGGCGGAGACAGAGGCGGGTGCTTTTACGGAGGAGGACCATGAACTGATCGCGAAAGTGGTGGCAGAGATCAATGCCACGACCAAGGTGGGATGCACCGGGTGCAGGTATTGCATGCCATGTCCTAAGGGGGTGGACATTCCGGGCACTTTTGCCGCGTATAACCGTATCGAATCAGATGGGAAGATGGAGGCGTTTCGGGAATACTTTATGTGTACGGGACTGCGGAAAGATTCCGCGGCGGCTTCCAACTGTGTGGAGTGCGGCAAGTGCGAGCAGCATTGCCCTCAACACATTGAGATACGAAAAGAATTAAAGAATGCACGCAAGGCGTTGGAAGGACCTCTGTATAAGATCGCGCGCAGGGTGATCAAGATTTTTAAGGCGTATTGATCTATCGACATGGGACAGCAATATAAGGTGGAAGAGGAGATATGGCATGAAGATAGCAGTGATCGGCGTAGGGAATATGGGCAGCAAATATGCGGAGCTTGTACAGGACGGAAAGATAGACGGATTAGAGCTTTCCGCCCTCACCAGAGTGCGGGGGACATACAGAGAAATGCTGCTTCCGTCTATTGAGGCGGGGATTCCGGTGTATGAGAGTGCGGATGCACTTTTTCAGGCAGTGGAAAGCGGAGAACTTGCACTGGATGCGGTGATCATTGCGACGCCGCATTATGCCCATGAGGAGCTGGCAGTGCGGGCCTTCCGTGACGGATTGCATGTGCTCTGTGACAAGCCATCCGGTGTCTACAGCAGGCAGGCAAGGGTGATCGAGGAGGCGGCAACTGCCACCAGACGGGTATTCGGAATGGTGTTTAATCAGCGTACGCTGCCGATCCATCAACAGTTATATGAGTTGGTGCACAGCGGAAAATATGGTGCACTGAAGCGGGTGAACTGGGTGGTGACGGACTGGTACCGTCCGAATCAGTATTATACGTCCAGTTCCTGGCATGCCACCTGGGACAAAGATGGCGGCGGGGTGCTGCTCAATCAGTGCCCGCACAATCTGGATCTTCTGCAGTGGATCTGCGGCATGCCTGTGCGGGTGCAGGGATTTTGTAAAGAGGGGCATTTCCATGATATTGAGGTGGAGGATGATGTGACGGCGTATATGGAATGGGAGAACGGCGCAACGGGTACATTTATCACATCCACAGGGGATGCGCCGGGGATCAATCGCCTGGAGATTTCGTTGGAGGAGGCGATGATTGTCTGCGAGAACGGAAAGCTGCAGATCGGAGAACTGGTGCAGGAGATGGGCTGTAAGGAAGCGGAGTACCGGGCGACCTCCACTGATTTTTTCCGTAAGATCAAGGGAACCTGGACGGAGGTGACACCCCCGAAGGAGGAAGATCCGTACGGGAAGGTACTGCAGGGCTTTGCAGATGAGTGTCTGGGCAGGGGCAGCAATATTGCACCCGGTACGGAGGGGAGAAAAAGTCTTCTGCTCGGGAACGCGATTTATCTGTCGTCCTGGGAACACCGCATGGTGGAGCTGCCGCAGGCGGGAACGGAGGCAGAGCGGACGTTTGAGCATTTGTTTGAAAAACATTTGCAGGATAAGATTAAAAGAAAAAATCCGGAAATGAAAAGCGAATAGAAAAGAAAGATGCGGGCACACTGTTTATGAAAACGGTGTTAAAAAGGAGAACGCAAATGACAGAGATCACAGAGGCTCAAAAACAACAATACAATGAATATGTAAAAACGGTGACGCCCACGCACAATTTCTGGATGCAGCTCGTCCGGGCATTTCTTGTGGGGGGGATAATTTGCATTTTAGGACAGTTTATCCTAAACACTTTGGGGAATATGGGCGTGGAAAAACAGGATGCGGCGACCTGGTGCAGTGTGATCCTGGTGTTTTTGAGTGCACTACTCACCGGGCTTGGACTGTACGCCAGACTGGCCAAGTGGGGCGGTGCGGGGGCACTGGTGCCGATCACCGGATTTGCCAACAGCGTGGCCTCCTGTGCAATTGAGTTTGGCGTAGAAGGGCAGGTTTTCGGCATCGGCTGCAAGATATTCACGATTGCGGGTCCTGTTATTTTGTACGGTGTATTTGCAACCTGGCTTCTGGGGCTGGGGTATTGGCTGATGCGGATTTGGGGTTGAAGATTGTAAATAAAATCCCGGCATGGTACAATGGAAAAAAAGAAAAGGAGTCCATGCTATGTATACGGTACCTGCATCCAACCTGATCGCTATTGTGTGTATTCTTATTTTTTCATTTGTTCTGCCAATCGGATTATTAATCTTCTGGAAGATTAAAGTCAAGGCAAACTGGTCCGCATTTTTCATCGGCTGCGGAACGTTTGTCTTGTTTGCGTTGATCCTGGAACAACTGCTGCATACAACGGTTCTTACGATCGCGGGAGATGGATTGCGGAACAATCTATGGCTGTACGCATTGTACGGCGGACTGGCGGCAGGGCTGTTTGAGGAGACCGGCAGGTTTGTGGCGATGAAGTTCTGGATGAAGCGGACACTGAGTCGGGAGAATGCCGTCATGTACGGAATCGGACATGGTGGGATCGAGTGTATGCTGGTGGTCGGAATGACGTATATTTCCAATCTGGCGATGGCGCTTATGATCAATTCCGGCGGGCTGCAGGCGCTCACGGGAATGATGGATGAAGCGACGGCACAGGCATTTCAGACGGCGGTGGAGCAGCTTTGTACCCTTCCGGCATGGCAGTTTTACATGGCGGGAGTGGAGCGGATATCGGCAGTGTTTTTACATATCGGGATGTCTTATCTGGTATATCGGGCGGTTCGGGAGAGCAGGATCCGGTATTATGCGGCAGCAGTAGGGGTACATTTTGCAGCCGATGCGGGGACGGTCGTCTTATCACAATATGTATCGGCAATTGTAGTGGAAATTGTGTTGTTGGCAGTGGTCATTGTATTCATTGCATGGGTAATGAGGCAGTACAGAAATGAGCCTGACAGAAATGATACGACAGGAATTCTCGGAGCAGGAGGGACAAAGGATGATGAAATTTAAACCCGAATTTTATGAGCGCTTGTTCACAGCCATGGACAGCAACGCTGTCATGATGAAAGTAGGGGAGAAAGGGGATTATTATCCCATCTGGTGTTCCAAGGAATTCCTGGAGATGGTTGAGGGAACAGAGGAAGAGTATTTCTGTCTGGAAAGCGGCGGGGCTATGAATTCGATTCATCCGGAGGATAAGGAAGAAGTGGCATATCTGTTCCTGCACAAGCGCACAAAGAGCGGAACGAATCATCTGGATGTCCGGAAACGTACGGTGAAGGGTGACTGGAAGTGGGTGAAGGTGCGCTATGCCTTTCTGGAAAATGAAGGGGAGCAGTATGCCTATTGTATGTACGAAGATATTACCAAGCTGAAGGAAAGTCAGGCGCAGACCCAGGCGATGTACGTAGAGCTGAATAAGGAATTAAATGCCTTGTCGGACAACAGTCTGGCGGCGCTGCGTTCCAACCTCACCAAAGGCGTGGTGGAGGAAGTGCGTGGGACAGATCTCTACGACGTAGATCAGGTGGGAGCGGATATTGGAGATCTGATCAAGGTTCGGATGGAAAATATGCCGATCGCGGCAGACCGGAAGAATTATGTGGAAACTTTTGACCTGGAGAAACTGAAAGAAAAGTATTATCTCGGAGAGGGAGCGACGTCTCTTGTCATTTTCTCCAGAAGACAGTCCGGACGGCAGTGTTTTATTAAGTATTCGGCTGCCATGCGGAAGGATCCGGTCACGGGAGATGTGATCGTACTGGGCGTGGAGACGGAATACAATTCCGAGAAGGTTACGGAAGTGTTGAACGATAAGGTTCTGGCACAGCAGTACGACATGGTATGTTATGTGGTTGGGGACAGTTATGGCGTTGTGATCGGCGAAGCGCAGAACATCAAGAAGGGCAGTATTTTCCCTAAGAAGCGGGACGGAATCTATCGGGATTATATCAGGGAGCAGGTGCTTCCCGTGCTCGATGGGAATGCACAGAAAAAGCAGGAGATGGAGACCGCGTTAGCTCCGGAAACCATTGCGGCAGAACTAGCAGATCATGGGACCTACACAGTGGATGTAACCTGTCTGATCGACGGTGAAACATTCACAAAGCGCTTTTCTTATTATGTGGTGGACTGGGAAACCCAATTTTTCATTTTGTTAAAATCCGACATCACGGATGTACTGCGGGAGCAGTGGGAGAAAGATGAGACACAGACTGCTTATAAGAGTATGATGGAGCAGTTTAATGCCATTGCGGATGAGAGCCTGACGGTGACCAGATCCAATCTGACCACCGGTGTTACGGAGGAAGTGCGTGGGCGGGATCTCTATGATGTAGACTATCCGGGCGGTGATATTAAGGAGAGCGTCAGAGTACGGGCGGAAAGCTTTCTTGTGGAAGGCGATTATGAACGCTACATGGAAACGTTTGCGCTGGACAAACTGTTGGAGCGTGCGAACAATGGTGAGGGCCCCGCGACCTTTATCGGTTATTGCCGCAGACAATCCGGCAGACAGTGTTTTGTCAAATTTTCCGGATCGGCGAGCAGGAATCCCATGACGGGCGATGTGATCGCGTTCAGTGTAGAAACAGAATGCAATACGGAAATGATCAATGATGTGTTGGATAATAAGATTCTGGCACAGCAATATGATATGGTGACATATCTGGTGGGCAGATATTATGGTGTGGTGATCGGAGATGCCGCTAAAATTGCGAAGGGGAGTATTTTCCCGAAGAAGCGCAACGGTATTTATATGGACTATCTGAAAGAACAGGTGATACCGGTCGTGACCGGAAGCGATGAGGAGAAAGAAAAGCTGTTACATATGCTTTCGCTTGAAACGGTCAGTGAGGAGTTGGAGAAAGCGGAGCCCTATACCGTGGATGTGAGCTGCGAAATTGATGGGGAAATCTTTAATAAGAGGTTCATGTATTTTGTGGTTGACAGAGAGGCAAAGAATTATATTCTCTTAAAGTCTGATATCACGGAGGTGATAAGAGAGCAGCGTGAGCGCAATGAGCTTCTGGCAAATGCGCTTGAGGAGGCGGAGCGTGCAAATGTGGCAAAAACCGCTTTCCTCTCCAGCATGAGCCATGAGATCCGGACGCCGATGAATGCGATCATCGGTCTGGACGAGATTGCCTTAAAGGAGCCGGATCTGCCTAAGAATGTCAGGGATTATCTGGAGAAGATTGACGGAAGTGCCAAGCATCTGTTGGGGCTGATCAATGATATCCTGGATATGAGCCGTATTGAAAGCGGCCGAATGACGATCCGAAAAGAGGAGTTTGATTTCTCGGAGATGCTGGCTCAGATCAATACCATGATCGGTGGGCAGTGCAGAGATAAAGGATTGCATTATGAATGTCGTATTCTGAACAGGATTGATGATTATTTTATCGGTGATGTCATGAAGGTGAAACAGGTTATCATCAACATCCTGGGCAATGCGGTGAAGTTTACGCCGGAGGGGGGAACAGTGACCTTTACGGCGGAGCAGACAGCCCGGTTTGAAGGGAGGTCTACCCTTCGGTTTGTGATGAAAGATACGGGGATCGGAATGGATCAGGCCTATCTTCCGAAGATTTTCGATGCCTTTAGCCAGGAAGATGATAAAAAGGCAAATAAATACGGCAGCACAGGACTGGGAATGGCGATCACAAAAAATATTGTGGAGATGATGAACGGCAGCATTGCTGTGGAGAGCGAGAAAGGTAAGGGAACAATCTTTACGGTAACGCTGACATTGAAGACCAGCGACAGAGAACATAGCGCGGAGGAAGATCTTGATATCAGTAAACTGAAAGTATTGGTAATCGATGATGATCCTGTCGACTGTGAACACGCAAGACTTGCCTTCGGCGAGATCGGGATCACGCCGGATATCTGCCGGAGCGGAAAAGAAGCGATCGAGCATGTTGAGGTCCGGATCGGCAGGAATGAGGCATACAATCTGATCCTGGTGGATTGGAAAATGCCGGAACAGGATGGGATCGAGGTGACCAGGGAGATCCGTAAGATCGTGGGATCGGAATCTGCGGTGATCGTGTTGACGGCGTACAATTGGGAAGACATTGAGAAAGAGGCCTTGGAGGCTGGCGTAGACCACTTTATGGCAAAGCCGTTGTTTGCAGCCAATGTCCTGCCGGCATACCGAAAGGCAAGTGAAAAGCGGAAATCTCCGGAGGAAGGGGCGGCAGCGGTTGAACTTGCAGGCAAGAGAGTGCTGCTGGCGGAAGATGTGGAGATCAATGCGGAGATCATGGAGATGCTTCTTTCCGCCAGAGAAGTCGAGGCAGAGTTGGCAGAAAACGGCCGGATTGCCGTGGATCTGTTTGCGCGCAGTGAGGTTGGACATTTTGATGCCATTCTGATGGATGTGCAGATGCCGGTGATGAACGGTTTGGAAGCAACCAAAGCAATCCGTGCGCTGGAACGGGAGGATGCGAAGAAGATTCCCATCATTGCCATGACGGCAAATGCGTTTGATGAGGATGTGCAGCGGTCGCTGCAGGCCGGAATGAACGCGCATTTGACGAAACCGGTGGAGCAGGATAAACTGTTTAAAACATTGGGAGAATTGATAAAATAAAAAAATTTTAAAAAATCTTATTAAACCTATTGACATAGTAGGAAATAAGTGGTAGACTTCATTTCAACAGGTGAGAAACAGAGGAAAACAGGACCTGCTGAAAGGAGGACATGTCCGATGATGAGCAATATGATGAATGGAATGCAGATGTGTTGTATGTGTAATTGTCGAATGCGAGACTCCCGGACATGGGATGCAGCCAGACATGTAAATGTGTCTTGTTGCTGTCAGTAACTGCCTGCAGATAGGTATGCGTGTCCGGGAGCAATCAAAAGGCTTCCGGATTTTTTTGCAATCAGGAGCCGATGAAAAACTGAATATAGAAAACGAAATATTATAATAATTATAAAATAGAAAAGTGAGGACAAAGGTATGAGCAAAAATTACAGATTTGAGACATTACAGTTACACGTAGGACAGGAGCAGCCGGATCCGGCTACCGATTCCAGAGCGGTGCCGATTTACCAGACCACCTCTTATGTATTTAGGAACTCCGCACATGCGGCAGCGAGATTCGGGCTGGCAGACGCAGGTAATATTTATGGTCGTCTGACCAATTCCACCCAGGATGTATTTGAGAAGAGAATCGCAGCCCTGGAGGGCGGTGTGGCGGCTTTGGCTGTGGCATCCGGCGCGGCAGCGATTACATATACCATTGAGGCACTGGCACAGGCAGGGGAGCATATCGTAGCGCAGAAGACCATCTACGGCGG
>DFDT01000222.1:24491-27046 GCA_002368865.1 Lachnospiraceae bacterium UBA3821
TACGGCGGCAGCTACAATCTGCTGGAACATACCTTATCCCAGTTTGGCGTAAAGACTACTTTTGTGAATGCACATGATCTGAGCGAGGTGGAGGGAGCTATTCAGGAGAACACAAAGGCAATCTATTTGGAAACCCTGGGTAATCCGAACAGCGATATCCCCGATATTGATGCCATTGCTGAGATCGCACATAAGCATGGTCTGCCTCTGGTGATCGACAATACCTTCGGCACACCTTATCTGATCCGTCCGATAGAGCACGGTGCGGATATTGTGGTACATTCCGCAACCAAGTTCATCGGCGGACACGGCACCACGCTGGGCGGTGTGATCGTTGACTCCGGTAAGTTTGACTGGAAGGCAAGCGGAAAGTATGCGCCGATCGCGGCACCGAACCCAAGCTATCATGGCGTATCCTTTGTGGATGCAGCAGGTGCGGCAGCGTTTGTGACTTATATTCGTGCAATCCTGCTTCGTGATACCGGTGCTACCATCTCTCCGTTCAATGCATTCCTGTTGCTGCAGGGCGTGGAGACCCTGTCTTTGAGATTGGATCGCCATGCGGAGAATACCAAGAAGGTAGTGGAGTATCTATCCAAGCATTCGAAGGTGGAGCATGTAAATCATCCTTCCCTGCCAGATCATCCCGACCATGCATTGTATGAGAAGTATTTCCCCAACGGCGGAGCATCTATCTTTACCTTTGAGATCAAGGGAGGTCAGGCGGAAGCACACAAGTTTATCGACAGCCTTCAGATCTTCTCGCTGTTAGCAAATGTTGCGGATGTGAAGAGTCTGGTGATTCACCCGGCGACCACCACGCACTCTCAGCTAAGTGCGGAGGAGCTGGCTGATCAGGGAATTAAGCCTAATACGATCCGCCTGTCCATCGGTACGGAGCATGTGGATGACATTATCGAGGATCTGGAGCAGGCGTTTGAGCAGGTGTAAAGTGAAACGATAGGAATATTGCGAAAGCCTTAAACTATGGTATTGTAAATCATAGGTTAAGGCTTTTTTGCTTGGAGGTATGGATATGGGGATTTATTTAAATCCGGGGTATCAGGTGTTTGAGGAAGCAGTCCAATCCGATATTTTTGTAGATAAAACGGAAATGATTAGGTATGTGAATTCGGTTGTTAAGACAAAGCGAAAATACTTAAGTGTATCCAGACCGCGACGTTTCGGGAAGACGATGGCGGCTGATATGCTTTGCGCATATTATGAAAGATCAGCAGATAGTCGCTTCCTTTTTGAAAAGACATTGTTGGGGAAAATAGACGGCTGGGATGCTTATCTTGGCAAGTATGATGTAATCCGCATTGTGATGACGGATTTCATAAAAAAGGATGTGTCGGTAGAGAATTCGTTGAAATTATTGACTCAGCGTGTTTTGGATGATTTGTGTGAAATCTATCCGGAAGTAAAATATGATCCGAATGATCTGGCTTACAGTATGAACAAATTTTATCATAAATCACAAATTGCGTTTGTGATTGTTATTGATGAGTGGGATGCTGTATTTCGTGTGCGCAAAGAAGATAAGGAGGGACAGACTAAATATCTGGATTTTCTCAGAGATTGGTTAAAGGATAAAGAATTTATAGCGCTTGCTTATATGACAGGGATATCGCATTACCGGAAACCGAAAAAATATTATTATTGGGAGAGCTATTTCATGTTTCCATGGATGTGTTGTTAAAGGATGAATTGACATTAAGTGAAATTAAGGAAGTGCACAGCTGTGGAAATAATGCAATTCAAGGGAAAAAGCAGGAAGTATATGAAGGGACACTGATCAAAGAAAGTGTAACAGATGATGCGATCATCGATTTGCTGAATGTGCACAAAATTGAATTGTGGAATATCGGCGGAAAGCCGAAATACTGGACAGTATTGTTTTTTACCAGTGATATAAAGGATTTCCCAGAGCAAGTATCCAAAGTAATGGGAACTGATCCGAATAACGGTGGAAATTGGTTTATTGATTTTAAGGCCGGGAATGTGAAGTACATTGTTTTCAAAGATAAAATATTGAAATATCAGATTGGCAATCAGGCGGAAAAAGATTATGTATGCAACGAATGTCGGAAAATGGGAATTTCCGATGGAGAAATGAATTGGTCAGAATAGGAGATTCTAATGTATAGACTGGGGATAATTGAAGAAAGTATTGATAATAAAGATATACTATGTGGTTTGACTCCATATTTTGTGTCACAGCGTATTGAAAATGTGCCGGAAGATGAATGCCCAGTGTGGCATATAAATGAATACCAAGTTGCAGAGGACAAAATGAAAGATGTAGCGGATATGTTAAAACAGCACATAAAAGAAACATGGTACTGCCATGCTTTTAGCGATGAAAGATTGCTTGTTGTATTAAAAGGTAAATGGTTTGAAATATCTTTATTAAGAGACGAAACATGGGATGAAATGATAGAGTATGGATCTGTTCATGCGAATGTAGAAAGACGCTATTTGGAAACAATTTCTTTGCACATATAAAATTATGAAACATGGAACTTTCGAAGCTAGCGTAAAGTTTTTGTAGG
>DFDT01000133.1:0-1293 GCA_002368865.1 Lachnospiraceae bacterium UBA3821
AAGTTCTCCTTAAATTTGTTTTTTTATTGATCCGGAACGGTAAAATACAGAAATATAAACGAATTATACAAACTGATTGCGCTCAGGATCGTATGTATATTCTTCCGCCTCGAGTTTCTTCAGAACCTCCTGCTTATCTACATCCAGATCATCGCAGAGAGCATCGAGTGACGGATAAAAATCACGAAGCTTCAGATTCAGAAAGCTTGCCAGCATATGAGGATCTTTCGGCAACATTTCTTTTCCCCCTTTTGTATCGATGTGTTATAATTGAAAAGTTGTAACTGATGAGCAACTGATGAACAGGATTCCCCCCTCTGTGTCTTAAAAAAGAATCGGCACCGGCAGAGGTTTGTGAAAACAGACCTTTTTCAGTTAAAACAGTTACGAACAGTTTATTATTGTATCATAAAAACAGGAAAATAGATACTGAACTTATGGAAAAGAATACTTCAATTCATGAAAACAATATTGTTCCCGACAATAACGTCAGCGAAACTCTGGAAACAGAAATGGAATCAGGCCTTGAATTTGGTCATATCACTTATCCCTCAACCCGAAGGGGCTGGGTCTTCAGGGGGCTTCGGGACGGATTTCCCATCTGTCTGGGATATTTCGCTGTGGCTTTTGCGCTTGGCATCGAGGCCAAACGGGTGGGGCTGACAGCCTTCCAGTCCTTCCTCATGTCGACCGGAATGGTCGCTTCCGCCGGAGAATTTGCCGCCCTGCTTTTAATCGAGTCACACGCAGGTGTGATTGAGATGATCACCACCTGTATCATCGTCAATCTGCGGTATTTTCTCATGAGCTGTTCGCTCTCCCAGAAACTTAAGCCCAGTATCCCTGCCGTTCATCGCTTCGGAGTCGCCTACTGCATCACTGATGAGATCTTCGGACTCTCCTCTGCAGTGCCGGACTACCTGGAGCCCTTCTACACCTACGCGATCACTGTGATTTCCGTGTTGGGCTGGTCCGGTGGAACAGTTATGGGCGTCCTGGTCGGCAGTATCCTTCCCCCCATGGCAGTGAATGCTCTAAGCGTCTCCCTCTATGGTATGTTTCTGGCCATCATCATTCCGCCCGCAAAGGAAAACCATTTCATCGGCGGACTTGTAGCTGTTTCCATGGCGGTGAGCTGGGTCTTCAGTGTCCTGCCCCTGACAGCTGGAATCTCCTCAGGATTCAAGGTCATAATCCTTACCATCCTGCTGGCGGGTGCCGCCGCATACCTGAAGCCCATTGAAATGGCTGAAGAGACAGACTGACAATCTCCCCGCATTAACATATCGGAGC
>DFDT01000133.1:1356-3208 GCA_002368865.1 Lachnospiraceae bacterium UBA3821
GAGCCTGTCAGTCCACGGACTGATTTTTGAGGATAAAAAAGATAATGAATGATAATGTATATATTTCTCTCCTGATCATGTGCGGAACGGTATATATGATCCGTCTGCTGCCGCTTCTTTTCCTCAGAAAGCCGATCACAAACCGCTTTGTGCGTTCCTTTCTGTTCTATGTTCCATATGTGACCCTTGCCGTCATGACCTTTCCCGCCATCGTCACTGCGACGGAAAATGTCTGGTCAGGCGTTGCAGCCCTGGCTGTCGGCCTGATCATGGCCTGGATCAACGGGGATCTCTTTGTCGTCGCCGTCAGCTGCTGTGTCACTGTCTTTCTGACCGGGCTGGTTCTCTGATTTATGGACTGATCCGTTTCTCCAGGTTTATGACCGGGCTGTTTGTTTCCTTTTTCGGCCAGGCAGGTTCTTTCGTTTTTTCTGCGGCCGGTGATCGACTTTCATAGCAAATAAAAAAGCTCCACGAAAATGCCTGTAAACATTATTCGTGGAGTTTCTTTTTTTTGCCATAGTCAGGTTTATGCCATGGTCTGAGCGGGAGGGTGGAGCCGTCAAAGACCACCTCACCCTTAATGATACTTTCTGTGTAATGTATTAAGTATTTAATCATTTATCCGCCTTGCGGAAGACACGGGCCGGTCAGGGATCATTTACCCGGTGTATATCTGCTTCCCGGTTACTTCATTGTTTTTTAATTATTTTTTGCGGTGAGTTCATTGAATTCCATATTTATTACCTTACAATATATTAATGGTTACAAGATATTACCCGTTTAAGTAATTACGTATCTGCACGCCGTATACATTCATTGCGGCAGGCAGTGATGATTATGAGTTTTTCCTCCGGATCCCGCACGGCCGTACTGCCGCCATTGGCCTGTACCCTTCCTCTTTTATCTTATTCCGGACTTGCTTTTTTGCTAAATGTGAGGTAATCATTATCTATGTTTAAGAATCTTCGCTATCGTTTCGCATTGTTTATGCAGGGAAGATATGGCACGGACCAGCTGTCGCGTTTTCTGTCCGTGGTGGTACTGATCCTGATCGCCGCCAGCTGGATAGCAGGACATTTTCCCGCTTTCCCCGGAAGCCTTTCTTTCATTAAAGTATCCGGGATTGTGTATGCTGTCCTTTTGTTTGTGATCTATTTCAGAACTTTCTCCCGCAATATACCGGCGAGATATGCGGAAAACCAGAAATATATGGCTCTGCGGAACAAGTTTCTCTCCTTTTTCAGCGGAAGTGGGCGCAGTTCTTCCCAGCACATAGAGTATCACATTTATAAATGCCCCCAGTGCAGTCAGAAGATCCGGATCCCGCGCGGTAAGGGAAGGATCATGGTGCGCTGCCCCAAATGCGGCACAGAGTTTGTAAAGCAGAGCTGATAAGCGGATACATATTTACAAGTATTTCTCCTTATTTTACCAAGAGGTTTTTCTGACAATATGTTTGGATATATAGTGATCAATGAACCGGAGCTGCGGATACGGGAACTGGACCTGTACCGCAGCTATTATTGCGGGCTATGTGAAGACCTGCATTACTATTACGGCAGGTCGGGGCAGCTCATGCTGAGCTATGACACGACCTTTCTGGGCTTTCTTCTCTCCTGTCTCTATGAACCCGAAGACGAAAAAAAGACTACATCCACCTGCATCGCCCATCCCTTCAAAAAACACACTTCCAGGCGCAATTTCTATACCCGTTACGCGGCGGACATGACCATCCTGCTGGCTTATTATTCCTGCCGGGATGACTGGGAAGATGAGCAGAAGCTCAAAGGCCTTGCGGTCTCCGCTCTTTTAAAAGGGGCTTTTACTGAGGTCTCCTCAAAGTATCCGG
>DFDT01000110.1:0-3617 GCA_002368865.1 Lachnospiraceae bacterium UBA3821
GCCAACTATTATTATACAGGATCAGTATACACCTCCAACTATATAAATTTTTCTGGATTATATAGACGTATTGTGATATAATATGTCTATAATGGAGGTGTAAATAATGTATATGACTCAGGAAAGCATCAGACCTTCTGCTGATTTGCGGAATCACTATAATGAAATATCAAAGCTTTGCAGAGAAAACAACGAAGCTGTAATTATCACAGTTAATGGGAGAGGTGATACGGTATCACTTGCGTATGAAGAATATAAGCGAATGAAAGCGAGGATCGAACTGCTGGAAATACTTGCAGAAGCAGAGGAAGATGTAACAATAGGCAGGATAGCGCCTGTCAAAAATACATTCGATGATCTGAGGCAGATGCTAGGGGGTGCAAGTAGTTGAAATATGAAGTGGTACGCACGGATACAGCTGATTCCCTGATCAGAAAAATCGTCTTGTATATAGCGGAGAATTTTGGTAATTCTGTCGCTTTGGAAAAACTTGATGAACTTGAAAATTCGATAATGGTGCTTGGCGATAATCCATATATGGGGGAAAAGCCGAAGTATCCTGTTTTGCGAAGACAAGGTTATATGGTACTTATACTAAAGAAAGATCTGGTTTTTTATAGAATAGACGAAGAAGGAAAGCGGGTTATCATATATGCTGTCGTAGACCAAAGGCAAGACTATTTAAGCATACTCAGAGGTCTGTGAATTCTTTCTCCGCTTGGTCAAAAGCGATCCGGATCTGTCTTTCGGCCAGTTTCCGGAAGTAGTTGTTGAGTCCCTTGAAGATTTCATCCTCGTCAGTGCCGGTCAGGGCGATCTTGTCCCCCATATTCTGTGTGTATACTTCCGTATTGATGTGTAGCTCTTTCAAAAAGACGAGTTGTATGCCTTTTTCGTACAGCTGGAAGTAGGTTTCTACGCCTTCGTCTGCTGATCTGCTCATTCTTGATACGGAGTCGAACACAATGGTATCTTCGGTGCCTGCCTTTTTGACCAGCTTGTTCCATTCCGGCCGATCCATCTTTGTGCCGGTGAACGCTTCCTGAAGGATTACGGCAGCAGGGTATGAGGCTTTGATGTTCCGGATCTGACGGTCTATGGACTGTTCTTTTCGGCTAGTCCATCAGATCTTCCTTGCCATCCCTTTCGACTTTCGCCATGAGTTCTTCAAACCGTGTGATATTTTCCTATTTTGTTGCCATTTTCCCCTCCATTTCATATCAAATCTAACGACCATTTGAATTGGTACTTATTTTTGCCGTATTTTCTGTAATAATTAAGATGTTTTGGTACAATTTGTATAGACCTTAAATTTGGTATAATTTTATCGTATCACGAATATATGTTCGATGCAATAGGGGAAGAGAGAAAAATAACCCTGACGTGCGATTTTCGCACGTCAGAGAATTGGGCTGGCTGTTAAAAAATAGCGACGGATAAAGTCTTGACGTGCGATTTTCGCAGGGCACTTTTTTCACAGATCGATTCTGGCTAGCAGTTCAGAAGGTGTAAGAGCCATTACTTCACTATTTTTAAAATCTTTCAAGTTTCTTGTGATGATATAGTCAGAATGTATTCTTCTGGCAATCGATGCTTGCATGGCATCTTCAAAGTCATCCCATTTTAGTGAGGCGGCAGTGTTTATATCTGTTGCAGTCAGGTCTTCAAACCTGTATAACAAAGAAAGTGTTTTTAAAACATTTTCTAATTTTTCGGGGTTCAGTTCCTTTCTCATAATGTATGCGAGATTTGCAAAAGTTAATGTTGAAATATAACCTTCCGCAATGCTTGTTTCACACAGTTTTGAGATTTGTGCTGAATCCTTATAGTAAGGTTCTCTTGCCATGAGGATGTCAAGAATGATATTTGTGTCAATCAGTAATCTCATACTTTTCCCTCAGTCTTTCATCTCTAACTGCATCAATGTCATAATCCCCTTTCAGTATCCCGGTAAGGGAATCTGTGAGATAGGATATGGCCTCCTCTTTGGGTATAAATCGCCCGACTTCCTTGCCGTTGCGGGTAACAATTATCTGCTGGCCTTCTAAAACAAGTGCAAGATATTTACCAAAGTTATTTTGCATTTCAGTAGCAGTGGCTATTGTTCCGAACATAATCGGTCACCTCACTTTCTTTTAGCTAATTATATTATACCATATATTAGCTAATATACAACGATTTTCACCATAAATTTTTGATGGAGAAAGCGCTTGACTTCGTCGAACGGCTTATATGAGATGAGGTAGACATGATAATCAACAATGCGGCTGATTGGCATAACAAAGAATAATACGGCAAAATAAAGAGTTCAGCACTTAAATGAATAGGTAATGTACCGATAAGGACACTTTTTGAAGAAAATTCAAAGAGTGTCCTTATTCTATGAAGTTATTGGTTCACTAGATGGCATATTTTTGCAATGCGAGATAATCCACCACATTACAGTACCTTTATTCGGAAATATATTCGGAAGGAAATCACAAATAAATTGACATACTTCCGAAAAACGCTTATACTGTAAGAAATGATAGATTCAAAGGGGAATGCTCATATGAAATCCTGCAAGGAAATGTCTGTGATATGGGGAATATCAGAGCGTAGAGTAACGGAATTATGCAAGGAAGATATGATCCCCGGTGCTGTTAAAGTTGGGAAAAAATGGCAGATACCGGATGAAGCTAAACGTCCTGCTGACAAGCGTATAGCTACCGGACGATATGTCAAGTCGGGAACGGAGAAGGAGAAGAAACCACTTCCGGTAGGAATATCTGATTATGTTCGTGCCCAGTCGGAATACTATTATGTGGACAAAACTCTTCTGATCAGGGATTTCCTGGACCGCAAGACTTTTGTATCTTTGTTTACAAGACCGAGACGGTTTGGAAAGACCCTGAATATGGATATGCTCAGGGTGTTTTTTGAGATATCGGATGAGGATACGGGCAGATATTTTGCGGACAAAGCAATCTGGAAGTGCGGAGATGAGTACAGAAAGCATCAGGGAAAATATCCCGTAATATTCCTGACATTTAAAGATGTAAAATATGATTCCTGGGAAGCAACGTTTGCAAAAATCTCAGGGCTGTTACAGGAGGAATTCGGAAGACATTCCGAGCTAAAAAACAGTAATAAGCTTGCAAAATATGAGAAAGATTATTTTGAGAAGGTTCTGAACGGACAGGCGGATGAAGTAGAGCTGTCGTCCTCTCTTCAAAAGCTTTCCAAAATGCTTGCCGTTCATTATGGGAAGGCGCCGATCATCATCATTGACGAGTACGATACACCGATCCAGGAGGGATATTCGAAAGAGTTTTATGATGAGATCATCGGATTCATGCGGAATTTCTTTTCCGGAGCATTTAAGGATAACAGTAATCTGTCATATGGTTTTCTGACCGGTATCTTAAGAATAGCGCAGGAGAGCATTTTCAGCGGTCTGAACAATCTTATGGTTAATTCAGTCATGGACGAGGAGTACGATAGTTTCTTTGGGTTCACGGAATCTGAAGTAGGTGAAATGCTTGCTTATTACGGAGCATCGGATAAGGAGGAGGAACTTCGGAGCTGGTACGATGGGTATTCCTTCGGAAATAAGGAAATATATAACCCGTGGTCAG
>DFDT01000110.1:3677-46947 GCA_002368865.1 Lachnospiraceae bacterium UBA3821
ACCCGTGGTCAGTGATCAATTATCTTTCCAGGGGATGTCTGCCACAGGCATACTGGGTGAACACCGGAAAAAACGAGGTGTTGGAAGATGTGCTGAAAGTGGCAACAGATGATATTACTGAGAAGCTGTATTCCCTTCTCCAGGGAGAATGTGTTATTGCCAGGATCGATCAGAATGTGGTATACAGATCGCTTGCGGAAGATCCTGCGAATATCTACAGTCTGCTTCTGGTGGCCGGATATCTGAAGACTCCTAAGAAGGAACTTCAGGGCGATGGGGCGTGGCTGTGTGAGGTTTCCATACCGAACCGAGAGATAACGGCAGTGTATAAGAGCGAGATCCTCTCGCATCTGATGCAGATCGGTGCAATGGGGAGAGCTACAGCCAATAAGATTGCTGAAAGTCTTTATTCACAGGATACAAAGAAACTTCAGGATGGAATAGGAGAATACTTAAAGAAGAGCATCAGCTTCTACGATGCCGGTGCGGAAGGGTTTTATCACGGGCTGGTTCTTGGGCTTGTTGCATTAATGGATAACCAGTACCGTATCAGGTCCAACAGAGAGTGCGGCGACGGACGATATGATATCAGCATGTTCCCGAGGGAAAACAAGTATCCGGGGATGATCATGGAACTGAAATGGGATAAAGATCTGAAAGATGAAGAACTGGATGCATTATCTGCAGAGGCTCTTGATCAGATAAATGAAAAAGGTTATGACACAGAAATGCATTCTGAAGGTATAACAGATATCATAAAATTTGGGATAGCCTTCTCTGGGAAAAAGGTAAAGATACGAACGGAATAAATATACATGTTGAAAACCTTTTTCAGAGCATATATAATGACCCTATACAATCCATGCTGCCTTATACGGGCCGATCGTTTTCATGGATAACAGGAGGTAATGGAAAATGGAATTGATAGATACGGTGGTTCAGGCTGTGGTAAAGGGCAGATTCACGACACAACAGGTATTGATCGCAGTGGTGGTGGTCGTGGCGGTGGTCGTAGGCGTGAAACTTCTGAAGGGTATCATGAAGACGGTTTCCATCGTCGGCGGCATAATCCTGCTGGCAATCTATTTCGGATTGGCAACGCCGACGCAGATCAAATCGCTTGCCACGGAGACGGTGGGCGGCGCATATGAGAAATATCGCGCGGTCTCTCAGAGCATCGAGAAAGACGGTGACGAGGTTTACATCAAACTGGGCGGCGAGCGGATTCCGCTGTCGAAGGTTGTTTCTTACAAGGAGACACTGGACGGAAAGGTGCAGCTTCTGACCTCGGAGGGAACGTATACCTCTGAAGATGAAGGGCTTTTGAAGTTCCTGGGAGAGATTTCCGACAAAAAGGATTGAACTGCGAGTTAAATGACAAACACAGGATATTATATTAAAATACTCTTAAAAAAGAGAAGTGAGCAAGAGTATTTATGAGTAAGACAATTTATCAGATGGCCGGTATGGTCCAGATACCGGAGGAAAAACAGGAAGAGTATGAGCACTGCATTCGGAGGGTCCGGGAGCAGTGCCTTGCGCGTTTTAAGGGGAAAAGCACGGAGAAAATCCTGACAGGTATTTTGCAGGAGAGCATGTCTGAAACGATCTGTTGTCTGATGCGTGGCGGGGAGATCTGTCCTGTGCAGGACTATGCGGCGTGGCTGGAGGAGATTTTAGACAGGAAGATACGACTTCCCTGGAGAGGGCGCCTGTGGGAGCTGCTGCTGTTGCTGAAGCAGACGGAGAAATTTCGGGGGATATCGGATCTGGAAGTGTGGGAAAAGTGTCCTCTGGCCTTCACGGATGTGCCACAGGAGCAACTGCTGGCGGTGCTGTGTGTGGCGGATGCGCCAGAGTTACGGACGGAAGCATATCCGGCTTGGCAGAATATTTTCTCGGAACAGAGCAGAAGCCGGCTGGCGGATGGCACCTATGCTTTTCGCAGTGCCTGTCTGTCTTGGGTGTTTCGGCATATGACAGAGTGCGGTGATTTTGCGGCGCCGGAGGCACAGGTAGAGTTTCTGCGCAGGCTTGCGGTTTTGCTGGATGCGGATCTGCCTAAACGGCGGCAGCTAGCGCAGGAGAACGGTGCATGGGGATTGTTGGCGGAGATTTCCGTCTATGTGCTTCCGGCTGTGATCCTGAAAGCGTACGCCCAGGTGAGAGGCGGAGAATTTTGGGACCTGTGGTTTTCTATGGGAATTCAGGGATATACGGATGTTGCGGAAAGGGCAGATGAGTACGGAGTATACTGACAGGAGGCGGAAAGCATGGGAAAACGGCGGGAGTATGACCCGAAAGTCGTGGGGCGGAATCTGAAGCGATTGCGGGAAGAGAGAGGGTATACCGTGGAGGAGATCCGGGAATATCTGTGCCTGGGGTCTGTCCAGGCGGTGTATAAATATGAGAACGGTAAGAGTTATCCGGCGGCGGATGCATTGTTGGCCTTGATGGAACTCTATGATGTCAAGGTGCAGGATATTGTAGAGTCCTGCAGAACGGATCGGTTTAGACAAGTGGTACTTTTGTTTTTCCATAAGGTGAAATGGAGAGAGCGGACAGAGCGGAGGTATTGGAGCGGGATTGCGGAGAAGGTCTCCCTTGTGCTCCGTTAGCGGATTCTGGGAGCTCTGAAGAACGAGGAACGACAGGGAGGCTTTGTTGACAAAGAAACTGTAATAGAGTAAAATTATTAAGATAAACATATACGGAATGTGACTGACGCATTCCGCTGATCAGAGAAAAAAGAGGTGCGTGGAAATGAAGTGTCCCAACTGTAATGCCGAGATCGCAGACAACAGTAAATTTTGTTCCAAGTGCGGTACGAAGATAGAAGCCGTTGCAAAAGAGGAGTCAAAGAAGCCGGAAGAGACGGTCAAGTGCATCAAGTGCGGCGCAGAGTTAAAAAAGGGAGCGAAGTTCTGCGCAAAATGCGGATCGTCTCAGATACCCGAGACGAAGCAGGAGCCCAAGCCCGCGGAGGCGAAGCAGGAGCCCAAGCCTACGGAGGCGAAGCCGCAGCCCAAGGCAATTCCTCCGATGCCGGTACAGCCGTGGAAGTCAGAATCGCAGCCCGCTCCGGCACCGGAGCAGAAAAAGAAGAAATTCCCGGTGATTCCGGTGATCGTGGTTCTTGCGATTGCAGTGATCGGAGGTTTCTTGGCGTTGAGAGGTTCCTCGGATTCCGGAAAGGAACAGGCAGACAATAGACCATCCAATGCTTCGGTGGAGTCATCCGTCACAGAATCCACAACTGCCGGCCAGACAACGTCCGGCGAGACCGTCCCTGCAACCACAGAGCAGACGGAGAATTCCGGTTCCAAGGGAGATCCTGCACTGTTGGATGCGGTAGATGAGAAAGTGGCCGAAGCAAGGGATGCATTGCAGGAGAGTGCCTACGGCAACGCTGTCAAGCTGGGTACGGAGGCAATTTCCCGGTACATGGAGATTGCGAAGGAGAATAATCTGAAAGAGGAGGCACAGAGTAAGATACAGGCAGCTTTCAAGGTTGTATCAGATGCAGCGGTGACGTATTGTTCCGGGATTGAGGAGCAGTCGCTTGGAAATGCAGGATTTAACGAAGTGAGGAACACCACGCAGCCGATCATAAAATTGTTGGATTCCTTGAAAGGTGAGGGATATAATATTGATGATACGGAATTCATGACCTATCAGGAGGGTGTGATCCCTCGATTTAAGGATTATTATATTCAGAAGATCAACGAGATCACAGAGCGGGAACAGTGGTCCCGGGATGAAGCATGGACTTATGCAAAACAGGCATATTCCATCCAGGATAACGGGGAGACCTTGCTGTTTGATGAGTATGATCTGGAAGATCCCCTGCAGATGCGCTTTGTCTATTGCCGTGGCTGGATTTACAGAAAACGTTGCGAGACCGGCTTGGCAGACGGATCCATGACGCAGGAGGAAGCGTTTGATTACATGATAGAGGTATTGCAGGAAACGGATTATAATCTGCTTGTGCTGGATGACCTGATCGCATACGGTAAGGCAGCCGGGAAGGATGTTTCCAAATACCAGAATGCGTATGATGCCATTATCGAGAAGGTGAAGGAAGAACAGGGGCTGACCATTGTAAATACGGGAGCGAAGAATTCCGATACGACCGTAGATATGAAAAAATTCTGGTATTTTAATGACTTGGATGGGGACGAGAAATACAAGGTCGATGCGTACAACGGAACGACAAAAGCGACCAGAGAATGGATCCGGGAAAATATACCGGAGTATTTTAAGTGATGAAGGAAAATAAAAATCCAAATAAAGCGGTGGCGCCGATCATTATACTGTCGTTGTTTCTTATGACGACAGTATTTTCCATATTTGCAAATGCAGGCTGGGGGACCGGGATCGACGCGGAACCGGAGCTCATGACATTTGAGTATACACAGCTGCCGGTAGACGTTTCCGGCAATGATGCACTGCAGGCTGCATCCGCGACGGTTTCCGGCGGAAATGCGGGAAACCCGGTACACACCTATCCCGTCCCGGGATATGATTTCACAACGGATGAGATCACGGTGCGGATAGCGGGATTGGAGAGAGATTACACGATTGCGTTTGTCAATGACCTGCATTTGATCATGGATCATGAATCCGGCGATGTCACAGAAGACAATCTGCCGTTGGTTGAAAACAGATATCAGACATTGGCGATGACAGAGGAAGGAGTTTCTGCGGAGGAGCTCTGGCCCGAGGTTATCAATTATCTGAATTATAATGATTTTGATGCAGTGATCTTTGGCGGAGATCTCCTGGACTATTGCAGTAATTCCAATATTATGGCATTGAACGCAGAACTCAAAAGACTGAAATATCCTGCAGACAGGGTCATGTACCTGCGTTCGGATCATGACTATGGCGGCTGGTATGGCGGGAGCGGGTTCACCGACAGCGACGGTATGAGGCTGCAGACATTGGTGCTGGATGGAGACAATCCAAATAAATGCATTGAATTCGATGATCTTATGATCGTGGGGATCAATAAATCGTACCGCAATATTTCTGCGGAGGCACATCAGTTTATTCGGGAAAAACTGAATCAGGACAAGCCGGTGATTCTGGCGACCCATGTGCCGTTTTACTCCAAAGTGGATGATTCTTTGAAGCAGGAGTCCATGCAGGTTCGAAACAGGATCTATTACTGGAGTCATGACAACGGAGTTTATCTGCCGAATAAGGAGACGACGGAACTGATCAATGAGATGTATGCGGAGGATTCCAAGGTAGTGCAGATTGTTGCGGGGCATTTACATGCAAAATGGGACGGGTATGTTACAGAGACCATAAAAGAGCATATTTTTGCGCCTACATTTGAAGGGAAAATAGGGATCATACATGTGGTTGGAGAGAGCGCGGAAGAGAGAACGGAAGTGCAAACTGAAGATGCGGATTAAGGTGATGACGGCAGTTTTTCTGTTCTTGTTCAGCGTGACTGCGATCGGGAGGAGATTCACGGTTCATGCGGTGGAGCAGGAGGAGCATATCATGTCGACACCGGGAGATGTATGTGCTTACGATGATCCCAATCCTTGGCCGGGCGCTTTTCATGTGCCCACCCAAGTGTATTATAAGAACGGTGATTTCTTTCTGGCGGATGCCTATAATCATCAGGTGCTTCATGCGGCGGATTGCGCCAGTGCGCCTGAAGGCTGGGGGCCGGTGGGCGTAGGCTTGTTCAGACCCCATGCCATTGCATCGGACGGTGAAGTCTATATGGTGGTCGATACGGACAACAACCGGGTGGTCACCTATGCAAAGACAGACATCGGATTTCAGGTAGTGGAATGCTTTGAAAATGTGGGGGTACGGCCGCATTATGTGGTATATGATGCATCCACCAGGCAGTTCTATGTGTGGAGTTCCATGACGGGTACAATGTATCTGTACAAGCGAAATGGGAACGGATTACAGGTCACGCTGCGCAGAACCGCATATATCCGGGATCTGGATGGCTGTTACACCAGGTCCTTCACCATCGATGGGGCGAATCTCTATTTTCCCAGCATGGGCAAAGGTTCCATCTATGTGGTGAACAAGCGGAGCTTCCGGACGAAGGCGGTGTATGGTGTAGCGGCGGAGATCGGAGGTATGGTGCAGCTGCGGCATGAGCAGAATTACTTTTATCTGGTGACATCCTCCGATGCGGCATATGATCAGACGAAGGCAACGATCGTCAGGAGCAGGACGTTGGAAGGATTCGGCAGCGGAAGCTACGAAGACATCAGGAGCAGATTTCCGGAGCTGGACGGGGTGCCGTATTATATTGAACATCTGGAAGACGGACATTATTACACGCCGGTCATCGAAGGGCAGACCAGCCCGTATATCTGCAGGTTTGACATTGTAAATGATGAAATTGTGAATGTGATGAATTTTAAATATAGGGAATGATTCGGATATGGTCTTTTTGAAAGATAAAGTGAAAAACAGACAACTCATACTGACCTACTTTGCATTTTTGATCAACGGAATGCTGGCGCTGTCCATCGGTGCACTGCTTCCTTTTATCCGGGATGCCAGAGGATTGGAGTATGCGTTTTGCGGACTGATCGTGAGTCTGCACTCTGTGGGAAATCTGATGTCTAGCTTCTTAGGAGGGGCATTGCCTCTGTGGGTCGGACCGAAAAAAAGTATTTTGTTTTTTGAACTGTTCTTTGGTATTTCTTATGTACTGATTCTGTTTGGCAGCAGTAATATAGTGCTGGCGCTGGCTTTTTTCCTCACCGGATTTGCAAGGGGGGCTGCCAGCAATTATTGCAATCTGAAGATCAACAGTCTGGCGCCGGGGAAAGCATGGCTTATCAACGGACTGCATGGAATGTTTGCCATCGGCGCATTTTTGTTTCCCATCCTATTGATGCTGGTCACCAGACAGGCGGATGCCAATTGGGTGTATGTCTGCGGGATGATGACCGGTGTGGGTGTGCTGGTCTGGGTTCTGTATCTGCTGATTCCGGAAGCGGAAGCTTCGGCGAAGAAGCCGGAGGGAGCGGCCGGAGATCGTTCCGAGGGAGACGGCATGGCAAAAGAACGCCGGGCGGAAGCGCAGGGAAAATTTGCATTCTTCAGGGAACCGTTATTTTATCTGTGTATCGGCACCCTGTTCTTTTATTTGTGTGCGGAGCAGGGAGTGATTGGCTGGATGATCACGTATTTTAAAGACACAGGGCTGTTGGCGCCTTCTCTGGCGCAGATTACGGCCAGTGTGCTGTGGATCATGATCCTGGCGGGAAGGTTGACCACCGCGTACCTGACCACGAAAGTGGAGAAGGAAAAACTGCTTCCCGTGATGGGGGCAGGTCTGGTGGGATTTTTTGTCTTGCTGCTGTTGAGCCGGACAACCTTGTGGATCATGGTGGGAATCATGGGATTCGGCTATAGCATGGCTGGTATTTATCCTACGACCGTGTCGTTTTCAGGCAGACTGATCCAGAAATATCCGCTGTCGTGGAGTTTTGTACTGACAACGGCAAGCTTTGGCTCCATTCTGATGCCGTCGGTGATCGGCAGGATCGCTGCGGATGCGGGTATTTTTTACGGAATGGCATCCATTGCGGCAGCGATCGCGGTGGACATTGTGTTTATTGTGGCACTGGTGTTGTATGTATCCAAACATAAGGCGGAGCCGGAGGTATGACAGAGACTTTGGGAACAATCCGGGAAGAAAAACATGCAACAGGAAAAGGTGCAACAGGCAAGGGAGGGAAGGACGGGCTATTGATCACTGGGCTGCTGATAGCCGGGTTTGTGATAGCAGGGCTGTATGGGCTGAAATACCGTCAGGGCGGAGACGTGCTGCAGGTCAGCGTGGCCGGCGAGGTGGTGCAGACTTATCTGCTGGAGCAGGATGCGGATGTGGTGATCCGGGGCGTAAACGGAGGCACCAATCATCTGCACATTGAGGGCGGGCAGGCATGGCTTACGGAGGCTTCCTGTCCGGACAAATTATGCGTTCACATGGGCAGGATCTCCGGAGAAGGGCAGACGATCGTCTGTCTGCCGAATCAGGTGGTACTTGAAGTTTTGGACGCGCAATCAGAAACAAAATCAGGAATGAAATAAGAAAAGGCAGGGCAGGGGGCGTTTACATGCAGGGGAAAAGAGCTCGCAGGATTTCCACATACGGGATGTTGATCGCGCTTGCCATGATCTTAAGTTATATGGAATCTCTGGTGCCGGCTTTTTGGGCGGTGCCGGGAATGAAGCTCGGACTTACGAATATTGTGGTGTTGTTCGCGCTATATTGTATAGGAACGGACAGTGCAGTAGGGATCAATCTGCTGCGGGTATTTTTGGTGTCGGTTTTATTCGGCAACGGTTTTGGCCTGTATTACAGTCTGGCGGGCGCATTGCTCAGTGGACTCGTCATGATTGGGCTGAAGAAAACAGGATGGTTTCGCATGATTACGGTGAGTGTGGCCGGCGGGGTCGCCCATAATGTGGGACAGATCCTGGCAGCCTATGTGCTTTTAAGAACGCAGGCACTTCTGGGGTATCTTGTGATCCTGTGGTTTGCGGGAATGCTTTCGGGAGCGCTGATCGGCGTGATGAGCGCGATTGTCTGCGAACGGTTGAAGCGTTTTGTGAGCTTTGAGGGGAATGACAGCAGGAAGGGATTGGAATGAGATGGAGCAGACAGGACGGACACAGTACATCAAAATGACGGAGACGCCGGTGGAAAAACTGGTGGCTTCGTTAGCGGTACCGACAGTCATCAGCATGTTGGTGACCAATATTTATAATCTGGTGGATACGGCATTTGTGGGAAAACTGGGCAACAGTGCCAGCGGAGCGGTGGGCATTGTGTTCGGGTATATGGCGATCCTGCAGGCGGTGGGCTTTTTGTGCGGGCAGGGAGCCGGCAGTATCATGTCCCGCAGCCTGGGAAATAAAGACCTGGATCGTGCAACCCTCTTTACTTCCACAGGATTTTTTATGTCGCTCTGCCTGGGAGCGGTGATCGGGGGTGTCAGCTTTTTTTGCCTGGATTCGCTGGTGTATGGCCTGGGGAGCACAGTCACCATTGCGCCTTACGCAAAGACCTACATTACATGGATCATTCTGGCAGCGCCGTTTCTGTCGGCCAGCCTGACTTTAAATAATCTGCTGCGCTATGAAGGGCATGCACAGCTTGGCATGGTGGGGCTGATGACGGGAGCGGTGTTAAACATCGGAGGAGACGCTTTGCTGATCTTCGGGTGTGATCTGGGAATTGCCGGAGCGGGAATTTCCACAGCGGTGTCCCAGACGATCAGTTTTCTGATCCTGCTGGGAATGTTTCTGTCCGGGAGAACCCAGACGAAGATCCGGATCTCCTGTGTGGATCTGCATTTTAAGACGATCGGAAATATTGCGGCAACCGGTTTTCCGAGTCTGCTCAGACAGACCCTGAACAGCGTGGCAACGATCGTGCTGAACTCCAATGCTTCCCTCTACGGGGATGCAGCGGTGGCTGCTATGAGTATCGTATCCCGGGTCAGCTTCTTTATGATGGCCATTGCCATCGGGATCGGGCAGGGGTTCCAGCCGGTGAGCAGTTTTAATTACGGGGCGGGAAAATTTGACAGAGTCAGAAGGGCGTACTGGTTTACCTTTGGACTGGCGGAGGTGCTGCTGATCCTGATCGTGCTTCCGGTGGCGATATGGGCGCAGCATGTGGTGCGGATCTTCCGGGATGACGCGGAGGTGATCGGGTACGCGGTGCGGGCGCTTAGGCTTCACAGTGCGGCGCTTGTTTTGGTGCCGATCACGATGGTGACGGAGATGGGCTTTCAGAGCACCGGGCAGAGGGTGCTGGCCACGGTGGCATCCTCGCTGCGAAGCGGTGTCCTGTTTATTCCGGTGCTGCTTCTTTTTGCAAAATTCAGAGGGATGGCGGGCATCCAGGAGGCACAGCCGGCGGCGTTTGTGCTGTCTTTCTTTGTCTTTCTGGTGCTGTGCCGGGTGTTCATGAAGCAGCTGGCCCGCGCAGAGCAAGACAGAGAGAATGCTGTGACGGAGGAGCAGGCCTGCGCGGAGGCAGAAGCGTAGTAAAATAAGCGGAGTAAGATAAACGGAGGAGTGGAACGAGATGGAATATGCAAAGAAGAGGATACAGAAACTGGCCGGTATTTTGCGGGTGTTGTGTGTGATCGCATCCTATGTCCTGAAAGCGGTTCTGGTGGGGACGATCGTATTCATCATCGTGATATTTTGCAATCAGAAATTGATCGCAGGGGCGGAAGTTGTTTCGAATTCTTTTTTGTTCCAGACCTTGCAGAACAACGGAATCCTCGATGGCATGGAAAACACATATCAGGCGGCGATCGCGCTGTTTATTGCATTTATCAACTTTTTGGTGACGATGTTTTATGTGAATTTTTTCCGGGATATTCTCACCGTGATCGCGAAGGAGGACAGACCGTTTCAACTGGAGCTTGCCAAAAAACTCAGACGGGTGGCATGGCTGCTGATCTTTGTGGTCTTGTACGCGCCCCTGGTCGGAGCGGTATTGTTTTTGATCACACTGTTATTTTCCTATCTCTTTGAATACGGAGCTTATCTGCAGGAACAGGCAGATCAGACGCAGCATATCCAGGAGGAGATGATCCTGTCGTTTGCCGAGATTTCGGAGAACAAGTCCGGACAGACCGGGCAGCATATCAGGCGTGTGGCGGAATATACGAAGATCCTGGCGCTGGAGATGGGGATGTCGGAGAAACAGGCGGAGGCGCTCAGGCTGGCCTCCACGATGCATGACATCGGTAAGCTGATCATTCCTTCTGAGATCCTGGATAAGCCCGGGCGGCTGACGGACGAGGAATTTGCGGTGATCAAAACCCATACCACCTACGGCGGGCAGCTGTTGGAGAATGTGGAAGGCGATATTATGGAGCTTGCCCGGATCGTGGCGTTGGAGCATCATGAGAAGATGAATGGGAAGGGATATCCTGCGGGGAAGAGCGGAGATGAGATTTCGTTGGAGGGGCGTATTGTGGCTGTGGCGGACGTCTATGACGCATTGACCAGCAGGCGGAGCTACAAGGTTGCATGGAGCGAGAAAGAGGCCTATGACGAGATTGTAAGATGCAGCGGGACGCAGTTTGATCCGCAGGTGGTGAAAGCATTTCAGAGAGCGTATGACCGGATCGATGAAGTGCGGCGGAAATACACCGATGAGAGGGGGAGCGTCTGTGCCTAAATCAAATGGACAGGATATTTCCCACCATTCTGCGGCGGCGTATGCTGGCATTATCAGTAAGCTGAAAGAGCCGGTGATCATTACGGATGCAGAGTATCGATTTGTGGAGGCGAATGCCCGGGCGTTGGAGATTTTTCCGAGCCTCAGGACACAGAAGTCCGGGGAACTGATCTCGGATGAACTGTTGTTGGACACGTTTCGGGACCGCCAGGATGGGGAGATCATTGCGGACGATTACGTGATGCGCGTGGACATTCAGAAGATCCTTTCAGAGGGGGAGCTGCAGGGGTATGCTTTGCTTTTGTTTGACCTGACGAAGGAGCGCGTCCAGTTAGAGCAGATGCGCCGGCTGAAGGTGGAGGCGGATCTGGCGAATCAGGCGAAGTCAGATTTTCTGGCGAAGATGTCCCATGAGATCCGGACCCCGATCAATGCGGTGCTGGGGATGGATGAGATGATCCTGCGGGAGAGCAGGGACGGGGATGTGCGCAAATATGCTCTGGATATCAAAAGTGCGGCCAACTCTCTGTTGAGTATCATCAATGAGGTGCTGGATTCCTCCAAGATCGAATCGGGTAAGATGGAGATTGTGCCGGCAAACTATCAGTTGGGAGATCTTTTGACGGATCTGCATAATATGATCAGTGGACGGGCAGCGGAAAAAGATCTGAATCTTCTTTTTGAGGTGGACGAGAACCTGCCTTCCGGTTATTATGGGGATGATGTCCGAATCCGCCAGGTGATATTGAATATTTTAAATAATGCGGTAAAATATACAAGAGACGGCGGTGTGACGTTGACGGTGACCGGCGCCCGGGATGAAAAGGATGCCTCTTATGAAATTCTGCATTTTGCGGTAAAGGATACCGGGATTGGAATCCGGGAGGAGGATATCAAGCTGCTTTTCTCGGAGTATGTGCGCATCGATCTGGAGAGAAACCGGTATATTGAGGGAACGGGACTGGGCATCAGTATTTCCAGGCAGCTGCTGCAGATGATGGGTTCTGCGCTCCAGGTGAAAAGCGTGTACGGAAAGGGAAGTACCTTTTATTTTGATCTGCGTCAGAAGATCGTAAGCGAAGAACCGCTGGGAGATTACAGTCACAGGGGGGAGCGTTTTTCCGCGGGAGATTATCACGCTGTGGCTTATGAGGCGCCGGAGGCCCGGATCCTTCTGGTGGACGACAATGATATGAACCGGAAGGTGTTCAAAAATCTGCTGCGGCAGACCAAAATGCAGATCACGGACGTGACCAGCGGAAGGGAATGCCTGGAACTTGTGCAGAAAGAACGGTTTGATCTGATCTTTATGGACCACATGATGCCGGTCATGGACGGGATAGAGACATTTCATATTATGCGATTGAGCAAAAATCTGTGTCAGGATGTTCCGGTGATCATGCTGACTGCAAATGCGGTGAAGGGTGCCAAGGAACAGTATCTGCAGGAAGGATTTCAGGATTTTCTGTCAAAGCCGATCGCGCCGGACAAACTGGATGAAATCTTTTTGAAGTACTTGCCGTCTAAGCTTGTGAAGACAATCGAAGTGCAGGAGGATCCGGAGAATGCACAGGGCGGGCGGATGCCGGAAGATGCGGGGCAGAAGATCGATCTGCCCGAATTGGATGAATTTGATTACGAATATGCCATGGGATTGCTGCGGAACAAGGCGCTGTTGAAAGAGACAATGGTTGACTTTTATCGCTCCATTCCCGGGATATCCAATGCGCTCAGCCTTTATGAGGACAGCATTGAGCAGGAGGAATCTTTAAATGCATATAGGATCCAGGTACATGCATTGAAGAGTACGGCTGCCACAGTGGGGGCGCTGCTCCTTTCCAAACTGGCAAGATTATTGGAAGTGGCGGCGCGGGAAAGAGAGATTACGAAAATAAGGACGCTGCATCCGATTTTGCTGGAGGAACTGGAGAAGCACAGAAAGCGTCTGGAGATCTTGGTTCCGCAGGAGGAAAAGAAGGATCTGCAGAGGCTGGAGGAAGTGATGCCCTTGTTTGTGATGCTGCGGCAGAGTATAGAAAAGGGTGATTTCAATACCTCGGATTATCTGATGAAAAAGATAGAGGAATATGCCTATCCGGCGCAGCTGCAGGCACGGGTGGACCGGTTGGATGACCAGATCCTGAATCTGGAGGATGAGGAAGCACTTGCGACCATAGAGGAGATCCTGTCATATCAGGCAGAAGCAGAACGGATCGGAAACGGAGGGAGAGAGTAGGATGAAAGAAATTTTGCTGGTGGGCAAATTTAATTCTTATTTTCACGATCTCAGCAGGGAACTGGAGCGAAAATTTCAGGTGCAGGCATGTATCGACAACGCGGATATGATGCGGGATATGATCAAGCTGCGCTCACCGGACGTGATCGTCTTATGTATGATCGGACTGGGAAAGGAGAACAATCGCATTTTTGCGGAGCTGCAATATAATTACAGACATATTCCGACGGTGTGTATCGGCACGGATGCGGAACGGGCCCGTTTTCAGGAGTATATGCTGGGCAAGCAGTTTAAGGAGCTGGAACGGACCTCCGGGTGCGACGGCGTGGCCGAGGAAGTGATGCGTCTGACCGGGATCCGGGATGTGATACCCAAGGATCAGGCGGTGGAGAATAAAATCCGGAAAAAGAGTATTCTCTTGGTGGATGATAATGCCATACAGCTGCGCACGCTGAGCAATCTGCTTTCGGATAAATATGATGTACGCCTTGCCACATCCGGGATGAAAGCGATGATGCAGATCGGAAAGGAACTTCCGGACATCATATTTTTGGACTACGACATGCCGGTGTGTGACGGGAAGATGACATTGCAGATGATCCGGGAGTCTGAGGAGTCCAAGGATGTGCCGGTGGTATTTCTGACAGGCGTCAAGGACGCGGCACAGATCAAGGCAGTGATGGCGCTAAAGCCGGACGGATATATTTTGAAGCCGCCGAAGATTGAGAAGCTGGAAGAGGTCATCAAAGAGATTTTAGGAGAATAGAGAAAAAAGGGAAGCATAGAAGGAGGAAAATAACATGAAACTCAAGGAATTACAGGACGCAATGGTAGCAGCCATGAAGGCAAAGGATAAGTTTCGGAAGGATGCGATCGCATCTTTGGTGTCTGCTGTCAAAAAGGCAGGGATTGATGCGGGATGCAGGGAGAACATTCCAGATGATATGGCGAATCAAGCAATCCTGAAAGAAATCAAATCCGTAAAAGAACAGATTGATACCTGTCCGGCGGACAGAACGGAATTGCTGGAGGAGTACAGGAAACGGTTTGAGATCATGAACGAATTTGCGCCCAAGCTTCTGTCTGCGGATGAAGTGAAAGCAATCCTGCAGGAGAAGTTTGCGGATGTGCTGGCAACCAAGAATAAAGGAATGATCATGAAGACCGTTATGGGAGAATTAAAAGGGAAAGCCGACGGCAAGGTGATCAATGAGGTGGTTGCGGAACTGACCAAATAAGCGGCAGGATTGATTGGATGATCATAGCAAAAAGGAGTAGGAAAGACCAGTATGGAGAAGGATCTGGAAAAATATGTGAAACGGCAGTATTATTGTTCGGTGATCACAGCAGTCTGTTCCGTGTGCATGCTTTTGGTGATCATCATGGCCGCTGCCATTGTGGTGCCGGGACTTACGGGTACCTTGCAGGAGATCAATTCAGCGATGCACAATTTAAATACGATGACGACCGACTTAGACGGAATGATGCAGTCGCTGGGCGGAGTGACAGAAGACCTGACACCGAGTCTGGAAGGACTTCGGGAGGTGACAGAAGGATTGGAATCCGTGGATTTTGAAAAACTGAATCAGGCGATCAGCGATCTCCATTCCGTTGTGTCTCCATTGGCCAGATTATTTGGAAGATAAGACGCCGTGGAAACTGAAAAAGCAATAGAAAAGAGACTATGAAATTTCTTCACAGTCTCTTTTTGATTTTGATATTTGAATCTTCTATTATGACAGGGACAGCAACTTTTTCTTATAACCGTTGAACTCTTCTTCACCAATGATACCCGCATCTTTCAGCTTCATCAGATTCTGTGCCTTCTTCTGCAATTCACTGATATCGCTGTAAGGCTGGAAGATGTCGTCAATTACCTTCTGCTCGAAGCCCTTGTACTCGGCATCGGAAAGGAAACCAATCGTGGTGAGCATACCCAGCTTCTGCAGTCTGCTTACGATATCCTCTTCCGCTTCAATTGTCTGTACGATCTCGGTCTTCTTAGCCTGGAACTCTGCATCGTTGATCCAGCCGCATCTGTGCAAGGTTACGATACAGGAGATCTGACTCTTTACCTGCGCTTCAGAACTGTAGTCCACGGTTGTCATCTGAGCGACCAGTTCCTGTTTCTTGGCTGCAAACTCTTCCGGCGTAAACAGGAAGGTCTGAGAAATGGTGGTCAGACGCATCAACTTGTGCTCCAGTACAGGAAGGCTTTCATTCATACGAATCTTGGTATCATCGGATACCTGTCTGATGAACTGCTCATACTGCGCTTCAGAAATGATCTCGCATTCCTTCAGGATCGGCCACTTGTTGATCTTGTCAATCGTCATCTCTTCCGTGTCGCTGGAAGAATACTGTACAGATCTTGTGATATCGGAACAGATCTTCTCGTACTCATCATCCGTGAGGATTTCAAACATGTACAGAATCAAAAGCTTCTTCAGATTCTGACGCAATACATCATTCGATACCGTCACCAGATCAGAACATTCTGCAATGGTACTGCGCTTGAATTCTTCGAATTCCGCTGCGGACAAAAATCCCACTTCGCTGTACTGCAGATTTACTTTTACTTTATTGTAGAACGCATCCAAACCGTTCAATACACTGATGTATTCGGCCTTGGTGCTCTTGTATTCCTTTTCGGTGATCATACCGGTCTGGTAGATTGCTTCCAGTTTTTCCAGTTTCTTCTTATATTCCTCAACGGAAATGACAGAAGCACCACCTGCGCCGGGGGCAGGGGTAGGAACTACGGGTGTGGGAACTACCGGAGTAGGAGCCACGGGCGTGGGAGCTACCGGAGTAGGAGCCACAGGGGTGGGAGCTACCGGAGTAGGAGCCACAGGGGTAGGAGCTACCGGAGTAGGAGCCACAGGAGTGGGAGCTGCCGGGGCAGGAGCCACAGGAGTGGGAGCTGCCGGAGCTGGAGCCGCTGGGGTGGGAGCTGCCGGAGCTGGAGCCACAGGGGTGGGAGCTACCGGAGCGGGCGTCGGTGCCGGTGCTGCGGAAGGATTAGCTGATAAGATCATCTCGTTCAGAATATCCATCGCCTCGTTGATATTGCGTAAGCCAGGAAGACGAACCTGAAGCTTCTGGGCACCATATAAGGATTGAATACGCACGTAAATATACAGAGCATCCATACCTTCATATACAGTCTTCTCAATCTTTTTAATGGATTTGATCTCGTAATTGCTGATGTCCCCGCTGTATTCGCGTTGGCTACTCTCCAGATATATAATACCTTTTCCGCTGATATAATCATCGTAAATTTCGAGATACAGCGCCTTTTCGTTTCCATCAATTTTTTTCAGGAGTCCTCTGGGTACATCGCACTGAAAACTGGTTGCCATATGCTTTCGCCTCACTTCTCATTCTGATATATTTGAATAGAACTCTTCAGTTCAAGTCCTATCATAAAGCATACTAAGTCCCAAAACTATTTTACCATATTAGTATAAATAAAATCCCGAAGGATGTCAATAGACAGGAATTGATGTAATTGCTTACAAAAAATCAAAAAATCAACCTATTTTACAATATCTAGTGGCTACCCGGAGGGTGCCTTTGCTATATTTTGCGCTTTTAAGAAAATTTAAAAATAATATAAAGTCGAAAAAAGTAGATCAGGCTGTGATTATGGTACCTTTTTTCCCTTTGAGTGCATCCTTCACGCAGGACATGGAGGTGATCAGAACTTTGCCGGAAGGTACAGCTTCCAGGTAGGCAATCGCAGCTTCAATCTTGGGCAGCATTGTGCCGGTCTCAAATTGATCTTCCGCGATCAGCTTTTTAGCCTCGGCAACTGTCATCGAAGGGATCGGAGTCTGATCGGGTGTGTTGAAATTCCGATAGACATACTCTACATTTGTCAGGATGATCAGTTCCTCCGTCTTTAATTCGGAAGCCAGTTTCCCGGCAATCGCATCCTTCTCGATCACAGCGGAAGCGCCCTTCAGGATTCCCTTCTGTTCAATGACGGGAATTCCGCCGCCGCCGCAGGCGATGACTACCTGATCGGCATCTGCCAGAGTGCGGATGGCTTCTATTTCCACGATATCAATGGGCTTGGGAGCTGCCACCACGCGGCGGAAGCCTTTGCCGGGAGTCTCTTTCACGTAATTGCCTTTTCCCCGCTCGACCTCGGCGTCCTCTTTGGACATATAGCGGCCGATCACTTTGGTGGGCTCATAAAAAGCTTCGTCGTAGGGATCCACCGTAACCTGGGTGAGAATGGTGCTCACGGGCTTCGAGATACCGCGGCTCACCAGTTCCGCGCGCAATGCACTCTGAATGTCATATCCCACATAGCCCTGGCTCATGGCGGAGCACACGCACATAGGCGCCGGCGTGTAATCGATATAGACACGCCGTAACTCTGTCATTGCTTTATGGATCATACTTACCTGGGGACCATTAGAATGGGTGATCGTCAGCTGATAATCTGCCTCGACCAGATCGGCAAGAGCTTTGGCGGTGACCTTGACCGCATCCATCTGCTCCAAGGTCGTATAGCCTAATGCTTCATGTCCCAAAGAAACCACAACTTTTTTTTTGCTCATAAGATTGCCTCGTTTGTGATAGTGTTTTTAGAAAATAAGTATATCATATTTTGAATTTTTTTACAATTGTTTCCTCCAGCACCTCAAAATAATTTTCAAATGTTTTGGCACAGCAGGCCGGATTTTTTATGGCAATGCCCGGGACACACAGTCCCATCAATGAAAGTCCCATTGCCATGCGGTGATCCTCGTAGGTATCCAGTGCACAGGGACTTGGAGTGCCGGGATAGATTCTGAGACCGTCGGGCTTTGCGGAGGTGTCCGAAGAAGTGCCTGTCCGGATCATCTCACATCGGATGCCCATTTTGGTCAGTTCGTTTACAATGGCCTGCATGCGGTCGCTCTCCTGGAGCCTGATGTGACCGATGCCGGTGATCGTAGTAGGGCCATCCGCAAAGGGTGCAATGGCAGCCAGCGTGATCGCCTGATCGGAGCAGGCGGACAGATTGGCGGTGATGCCGTGCAGTTTTCCTGCAGACGGGAAGACAATAATGCCGCTTTCGGTCTCCTCCAGGGTGCAGCCCATGCGCTCTAAAATGCGCAGAAATGCCACATCCCCCTGCAGAGAATCAAAATGCACGTGTTCCACCAGTACAGGTATGTGCAGCAAAGGCGCACAGGCGTAAAAGTAGCAGGCAGCGGATACATCCGGCTCAATCTGATAGGTTCGGGCACGGTATTTCTGCCCCGCTTCCGTGACAAAAGTGTCGGATGTCTGCCGGGATGCGGTCACGCCGAATTGTTCCATCATATGCCGCGTCATATCGATATATGCCATGCCATGGGAGCCACCCACCCGGATCCGGAAGGTATCCGGCGCAAGATTGGAGGCAATCAGCAGTGCGCTCAGAAACTGACTGCTGCTGTCGATGTTGATGCGGATCTCATTTTGTCCGAATCCGTTGCTTCTAATTACAAAAGGAAAAAATCCTTCCTGGTTTTCACAGGTGATCTCGCATCCCAACTCCCGCAGTGAGGCCAACAGCGGCGCCATGGGCCGACGACGCATCTGGGGGGAGGCATCCATGTGATAGGTGCCGTGGGAAATTCCCAGATAGGCGGTGAGAAAACGGGCTGCCGTGCCCGCGCTGCCTACATCCAGGGAAGCTTTCTCCTTCGGTACACTGCCGCCGTGCCCCGTGACGGTGATGACCTTTCCTGCCTCGTCCACGGAGGTTTCGAATCCCAAGGTCTGGATACAACTTAAGAAATGCCTGGAATCATCTGAAAACAGGACTCCCTTCAGTGTGGATGTGCCTTCCGCTAACGTGGCCAGCAGCAATGCCCGATTGGTGATGCTTTTTGAACCGGGTACGCGCACCGTGACGGGGGCGGACCCCTCGGAGGTCATCCCCTGCAGGCACGGTACATGATAAAGATCGGAAGACGGATCATAATGTTCGGAATAAATTTTTGTAGTCTGCATAGTGTCGATTCCTTTTCCGTGCCGGCTGTAGGAGCCGGCAACTCAAACTCATATTGAGTATATATAAAAAAGAAGGGAATGTCAAAAAATGTGTTGACATATCCTGAAAACTGTAGTAACATCAATTCATAACAAGCCTACTAAGATAGTAGGAATTGCAAAAACAAAACATTGATAATCTCTAAAACGAGGAGGATCATGATTATGGGGAAAATTTATACAAAGGCAACCGAACTGATCGGACGGACACCGTTACTGAAAATTTCCAATTATAGCAAGGCGGAAGGGATTGAGAATGCAACGATCCTGGCGAAGCTGGAGTATTTCAATCCGGCCGGAAGCGTAAAGGACAGGATCGCGCTGGCGATGGTGGAGGACGCAGAGAAAAAGGGAATCTTAAAGGAAGGTTCCGTGATCATTGAGCCCACTTCAGGCAACACCGGCATCGGTCTGGCAAGTGTGGGCGCGGCGAAGGGTTATCGCACCATATTGACACTGCCCGAGACCATGAGCGTGGAGCGCAGGAATCTGCTGAAGGCATACGGGGCGGAGCTGGTGTTGACGGAAGGCGCCAAGGGAATGAAAGGTGCGATCGCTAAGGCGCAGGAGCTGGAGAAGAGCATTCCGGGTGCAGTCATCCTGGGACAGTTTGACAATGCGGCAAATCCCGCGGCGCATGCAGCAACCACAGGACCGGAGATCTGGGAGGACACCGACGGGAAAGTGGATATCTTTGTGGCAGGTGTAGGTACCGGCGGTACCGTGACAGGCGTGGGTGCGTACCTGAAATCCAAGAATCCCGGAATCAAAGTGGTGGCGGTGGAACCCGCAGACTCGCCTGTTTTGTCCGGAGGACAGCCCGGACCTCATAAGCTGCAGGGAATCGGAGCAGGTTTTGTGCCTTCCGTGCTGAATACCCAGGTGTATGATGAGATCATTACCGTTACGACGGATCAGGCATTCTCCGCAGGCAGAGCGATCGCCCATAGAGAGGGAATCTTGGTGGGAATTACTTCCGGTGCGGCGGTATATGCGGCGCAGGTTCTGGCGCAGAGACCGGAAAATGCCGGAAAGACCATTGTGGCGCTGCTTCCCGATTCCGGTGACAGATATCTGTCCACACCGATGTTCACAGAAGAGTAAAAGAGGGGGAAACCATGAAGATTTCGACAAAAGGCAGGTATGCCGTGAGGGTGATGCTCGACCTGGCTTTGAACAACACCGGAGAATGTATCAAAGTAAAGGATATTGCGGCGAGACAGGATATTTCCGAGAAATATCTGGAGCAGATCATTGCGGCGCTCAGCAGAGCCGGCTTTGTCAACAGTGTACGCGGGGCTCAGGGCGGATATCGACTCTCCAAAGCACCGGAGAATTATACGGTGGGTATGATCCTGCGGGTGACAGAAGGCAGTCTGGCGCCGGTGGCCTGCCTGGATGAGGGAGCGGAAGCCTGCGAGAGATGCGATACCTGTGAGACGCTGGAAGTCTGGCGGGAACTGGCCCGGGCCATCGACAATGTGGTCGACAATGTGACGATCGCCGATCTGGTAAACCGTCGCAAGAAGCGGCTGGAGGCATTGGATTACAGCATATAGGAAAGGAATTGTCTGAATGAGAAAACTTGCGGTGATTTTTCCGGGAATCGGGTACCACACGGATAAGCCACTGCTCTATTACGCAAAGAAGATTGCGAGACAGCATGATTATGAGGTTGTGGAGATCCGGTTTCCGGAGGGCTGTTTTCAGGGAATCGACAAAAAGGCCCTGCAGGATCGAAAGACGATGCTGCAGGCTTTTTCCATTGCTTCCGAAGAGGCGGAGAAGCAGCTGAAAGCAGTGGATTTTTCGGACAGAGAGGATATCATTTTCATCTCGAAGAGTATCGGTACGGTGGCGGCCAGTGTCTATGCGGCGAGGAATCGGATCCCCGCGAGACAGGTTTATTTTACGCCGCTGGAGCAGACTTTTTCGCTGGTGGATGACGAAGGCTTCGGGGCGGAGAAAGGACTTGTGTTCTTCGGCCTGCAGGATCCGTTTATCCGGGTGGACACCATAGAAAAATTCTGTGTGGATAAAAAGATGCATTACCGCAAAATTGAGGGGGCGAACCATTCGCTGGAGACCGGTGACCTGCAGACGGATCTGCGGAATATTGCAGAAATCATGGCAGAAACCAAGAGCTTTCTGGAGGAAAGTTCGGTTTAACAGTTTCCAATCCTCACAGCGACGGCATTGCAATCCCTTGTTTTCTGGCCAAAAAGGTGACCAGCGCCACAATACTTTTATTGAAGGTACTCAGCCTGCAGCCGATGAGGATCCGGCCGTCGGGCTGTTTTTCCATACGCGCCACCGACGCGGAGACCTTATAGGTTGCATTCAGGGCGGCACAGGCAAAAGCAGCTTCCACCGGCTCATTTTCCTTCACGGTCACGCTGCCCGGAATATAGAAAGCAATGCCGGATATGGATACATCTTTTGTGCGAACCGTGATCGGCGCGCGGTCACCGATCTTGATATTGGCCGGCTCATCCAAGGGTACGCGGATCGCGTCACGTCTGTCCTTCGGGGATGCGTTGTCGTGGGAATAGAGCACATGATATACCTGATTTCCCCGCTTCAGAAGGGCAATATTGCTGATTAGATATTTCACTTTTCGATCGTCTCCGCCGGGCAGATTGATATCCGCGGTCACGGAAAACCCCTCAAAGCTGACAACCTTTCCACCGTGTTTGATACAGTTGACCACCAGCGCATGGTTGGTTCCGTTGCGGTTGCCCTCCAGAGCGGTCGTCTGGAAAATGGCGGACGCGCCTGCTTTATTTTTCACGGTCAGATTGACTGACGCACCTCTTTTAACTTCACTCAAAAACATATCAGGAATGCTCTCTTTCTGTTTAACTATGCTGTAGTTTTTGCCTGAGACGATAGAAAGTTCACTAATTTGCCAATCTCGATCGGACGGGAATACTTATATCCCTGTAAATAGCCCGCCAACATGCGGATACAGCGGATCTCGTCGCTCTCGTCCTCCACGCCCTCATACAGTACGTCGTAGTCCAGCTTACGGAACATATCAGCAAAGGTGTTTACCATAAACTCCGAATTCTTGCTCTGGGCGGACTCAATGACCATGCTACGGTCAAATTTGATAATGTCAAAGGGCAGCTCCATGATACGCTCCATGTTGGAATAGCCTGTACCGAAGTCGTCCAGATAGAAGGTGATGCCATATTCCTTTAACTGTCGGATCTTATCCCTCACCATTTCAAAATCGGTTTCATTCTGGCTCTCTGTGAGTTCGACGGCAATTTTCTCAAAGGGGACATCATTCATCCGGATCACCCGGACCACGTCCTCGCAGAAGCTGTCAAGCCGCAGCTGCTCAATGGAAAAATTTACAGATACCCGCTTGATCATCTTGCCCTGCGCCATCAGCTCCCTGATGGTCTGGCAGGTCTTGTTCAGGAGGATGAGGCTCATGGCATGGATATAACCGTGGCTCTCCGACAGAGCGATGAACTGATCCGGAAACAGCAGACCTGTTTCGGGCAGTTTCAAGCGCATCAGCGCCTCGGCTGTATCATAAATCTTAGTGGTCACATTATAGACCGGCTGACAATAGACCAATACGCGGGGATCCTCCAGATCCTGTTTGCTGGCAATGTCGTCCAGCTGTTTTAAAATATACTGTCTTCTGGTAAAGTCCTGGATATCCTGCTCCGTCACCCGGTGGAAATCATTCTTGGGGATCCGCTCCTCCAGGAAGTTGATAAACCGTATATAATGATTTTTCTCACTTAAACTGTCCGCGGATTCCATCAGGATCACTCTGAAATCCGCATGATACTGACCGTAGAGTTTCTGGAAGGAATCCACGATCCGCTGCAGAACTGCTTCGGGATCTCTGTTATATTTCTCTTTGAAGACCAGGATCATGCGTCCCTGCTGCAGCCGGAACAATTCGCCTCGTCTGACCAGATCGGAATAAAAGTGGTAGATCTCGAAACGCATCTCGTCCGGAAAATTCCGGATATCCTCATAATCATAAAGGTGCAGGCAGGCAAAAAACAGTTTCTCCCGCTTTCTGTAACTCGCCGTGATCGTATTTTTAAAAGCCGATTCATCAAAAGCACCGGATTCCGCATCAAAGGGCGTCGGGTGCAGGAAGTGGATCAGCTGTAAGACCGGCAGCAGGTAGATCGCTGTGGTGAAGGAGGTCTGACCATGACGTCCCTGGATACTGAGTACTAACAGGCAGAACAGATACGTGATGAGCAGCCGGTTAAATACCAGACGTACGATCCGGGAGCGCCTGGTGATCAGGATCCACAGGATCAGGCTGATGAACAGCACAAACGCAAAAACGGAGATCCTTTTACTCCGCAGTCCCATCAGGGAAGGCACAATAAAAGAGAGATAATTCGACGCAAATTCCAGAACGGAAAAAATGATCAGGCCGCTATAGCTTGCAGTGCGGATGATCTGCAGCGGAGTACCGTGCAAAGAGACCAGCCGCGCCAGATACAGCACGTTCAGTGACTGCACCGCAAACAGCCCGATATAGTGTAGTACATTCAGCAGATGAAATCCCATGGGCAGCCGGCTTCCGTAGGCAGTTAACGCCACATAATAGATCATATTTGAGAGGGCAGCCACAATGATGAATAAGATCATCTGCAGAAAGTATGTATATCCGGAATTGCGCTTTGTATGCCCTGCCGTGATCTGCGTCAGCAGGACGCAGGTTATGATTATCGTAAGTACGTCACCGATGGGTGAGTATGCAAATTGTTCCATAAAAAGTATCCTCCGTGATCTTCGTGCCGATAAACGGGCATCCTTGCCCTCATAATATCATTCCTATTATAGCAAAAAGAATCAGGGGATACAATGCTTTTTTACGAAAATAGATTGACCTCGTTGTGAAAATTTGTTAAAATTTACCCTGTAAGCGCTTTCAATAGGCGCGATTTTGTGACAAAATTCACAAACAGGGAACAAAAAACAGAAAGGAAGTAGAAAAAATGACAGCTATGATCATTGTCATCGTTGCAGCTTTGGCTGCGCTGGGCTATGCCGCTCTGAATTATTCGGGCGTCAAGAAGCTTGAAGAGGGAACCGACCGTATGTCGGAGATCGCTGCGGCAATCCGGGAGGGGGCCAACGCGTTCATCAATTACGAGTACAAGATCATCACCATTGTTGTCGCGATCGTCGCGGTGGCCTTCGGTGTGATCTTCAGTCTGCAGGAGGAAACTGTCCGCTGGGAGCCTTCCGTGTGCTTCGTCATCGGTACGGTCATGAGCGCCTGCGCCGGTTATGTGGGCATGAAGATCGCCACCTATGCGAATGTCCGTGTATCCAACACAGCCCGTAAGACCAAGAATATCGGCGAGACCCTAAAGGTGGCCCTGAAGGGTGGCTCTGTGATGGGCCTCTGTGTGGGAGGTTTCGCGCTGTTAGGTTTGTTCCTGGTGTATCTGATCTTCGGATTCGGTCTGGGGTACATTGCTATCGACACCATCGCTACCAAGGGCAGCATCTTTACCCAGTGCCTTTCCTGCTATGCGCTGGGATGTTCCATCGTGGCAATGTTCAACCGCGTAGGCGGTGGTATCTACACCAAGGCTGCCGATATGGGGGCCGACCTGGTAGGTAAGACCGAGGCGCATATCCCGGAGGATGACCCCAGAAACCCCGCGACCATCGCGGACAATGTGGGAGACAACGTGGGTGATGTGGCGGGACTCGGTTCCGATCTGCTGGAGTCCTATGTAGGTGCCATCACTTCCTCCATCATACTGGCGATCAGCCTGTTCTTACACGCAACCGTGTCTTCCGGGCTGATCTCCACCGCTACCCTGGAAAAAATGATCTTTTATCCCCTGATGTTTGCAGCGATTGGTCTGTTCGCATCCATCCTGGGTATCGCTTATGTGCTTTTGAAAAAAGGTTCCGACAATCCGCACAGAGATCTGAACATCTCCACCTGGTCCGCGGCGGCCATCACCATCGTGGGCGGATTTATCCTGACGTATCTGGTATTTAACGGTGCGGATTTCTCCGGCACCGGTTTCGCAGTGGGATATCTTTCCCCTTGGATCGCCGCATCCATCGGCGTTATCAGCGGCGTCATCATCGGTGCCATCGCGGAGTATTACACCAGCTATGACTACAATCCCACCCGGATGATCTCCGAGGCGTCCAAAGAAGGCGCTGCGCTGACCATTACCCAGGGCCTTGCGGTGGGTATGAAATCCTGCATGGCTCCTTTGATCGTGCTGGGTATTGCGACTTACGCATCCTACGCCGTGTCCGGCATGTTCGGGCTGGCTATGGCGGCGATCGGTATGCTGTCCTTCGTGTCCGCCACCGTGTCTGTGGATACTTACGGTCCCATTTCCGACAATGCCGGCGGTATTGCGGAGATGTCCGAGCTGGAGCCCGAGGTGCGCCAGATCACCGATAAACTGGATTCCGTGGGCAACACCACAGCGGCCATCGGAAAGGGCTTTGCCATCGGTTCCGCCTCCTTGGCTGCGCTGTCTCTGATGGTATCTTTCCTGTATGCATTCAACGAGTCCGGCACCAGCCTGGAGCTGAACTTTACGGATCCCCTGATCTTAGCGGGGGCACTGGTGGGCGCAGCCCTTCCCTTCCTGTTCTCCGGTATGCTGATCGAGGCTGTGGCCAAGGCGGCAAGGAAGATGGTGGAGGAAGTGCGCCGTCAGTTCCGCGAGATCCCCGGTATTCTGGAGGGCAAGGCAAAACCCGATTACAAGACCTGTATCGAGATCTCCTCTCAGGGCGCTTTAAAAGAGATGAAGACACCTGCCGTGATGGCAATCCTGTTCCCGTTGGTATCCGGATTCCTGTTCGGACCTTACTTCGTAGGCGGTGTGCTGATCGGTGCAACCATTTCCGCCATCATGCTGGCGATCTTCACCGGCAACGCCGGCGGTGCATGGGATAATGCCAAGAAATATATTGAGTCCGGCGCCATTGAAGGTCAGAAGAAAGGATCTCCTGCCCATGACGCGGCTGTGGTAGGCGATACTGTAGGCGATCCGCTGAAGGATACGGTAGGACCTTCCCTGGATATCCTGATCAAGATCATGTCCACCGTATCTCTGGTGGCAGCGGTACTGTTCAACAGCTATAACCTGTTGGGATTTCTGATGGGCTTGCTGTAAGAAAAAGACCGGATGCGCTGAAAGCAGGATCTGAGCAGATCGCATACAAAGCGGATGCCCTCCGGCACATACAGCAGCATAAACAAATAATAAGGCAATACATATCTGCATTGGGATTCCCATATGATACTGAATAGGAAACCTCCGACGATTGCGATGAGCGGGATGAAAGCCACAGGGCTGGAATCCCGCTTTTTCCATAAAACCGGCAGATAGCACAGAAAACCAAGGTATACAATGCTTTGATAACGGTTGGCAAACCCTGTGAAGCTATCGTGCAGGTCTCCCTCATAGATGCGGAATACCCAGTCTGGGGTGGATCCCAGACGTTCTTCGTCAAAACTGTGTGTGGAGATTAAAGTTTCAAAGGTGGGTTCAATCCACTGCCATTGCAGTTTGGTCTTAAAAAACCATTTGGCATAGGCCGGATCCTGCTTAAAGGCATCCAGACGGTCCTGCACCTCTTTCTTTCCGATTTCACTTGCGGCCACGGGATCGTAGTTTACGCTGGTCATGGTATCCGTCTGATAGTTGTTATAAATGCCGGGACCGCCATAGTTATCGCCCAGTCCCATGGCAACGGTCAAGATCATGGGGGCACCCTTGGTGATTTCATAGCCGGAACGCAGATAGTAGGAGTAATCCACTGCTTTTACGGACAATACTGCGCATGCCGTCAGAACTGCCACAGACAGAACAGGGCGTATTTTCTTTTTCTGTACGGATACGAGAAACATTCCGATCCCTGCGGCAATAAATATGATCCAGGTGTGCATACGCACCATCAGAGATAATGCCGATACGCAGGATGCTACAAACACATACCGCCACTTCAGGGTGCGGGAAAACCGGATCAATGCCCAAAACAGGATTGTACAAAAACAGATGGATGGCAGATCACCGTAAGTGTAAGGGGTCAAAAACAAATAAGGAATACAGAATGCTGCGAGAGGACAATATAGCAGTTTGCAGATCCTATGTGAAGAGGTCTCCTCCACGATCAGATAGCCGAAGATCATGGTGATCATGCCCAATATCACATGGATTTTGGCTGCTACGGGATAACAGAAGTCGCCAAACAGATCAAACAGGATTTCATAGAGAAAAGCCAGACCTTTCTGATAGGGGAATTTGCCGAGGTAGCCGGTCACTCCCAACATGGAAAAATTGCCCAAGCGATGATAGTAGGCAGCGGCAGTGGCGATCAGCTGGTCACCGTCCGGATAATAAGGGACGCCGGATACCCAGATGAAACCCATCACACCGTAGATCAAGCACCATCCTGCAAGATACAAATATCCTGCAAGACGGCGCTTCTTTTTGGATGTTTCCAGGAAACGCATCAGGATGAAACTGAGAAGGATCATGCCTGCAAAGGCACACAGATTCCATATCGGATGATCGGCAATAATATAGGGAGCAAGCTTATAGTTTGTCGAAGAATAATAGGAATACCGCAAACTGTAAAATGCCAGAAAGAGTGCTATAGGTGTGGCAAAAACGATGAGAATCCCGACACATATTTTACAAAATCGCATAGAAGCCTCCTCAATTCATGGATACCAGATTATGATCGCTGACATAAACGGCAAATCTCTGATTTTCAAAGCCCAATCTGACGACGGAAGGGTCTTCGAACTGAGCTTCAAAAGCGTCTTTGTCCTCAACGCACACTACATAAGCGGTCCGCATGGTCTCCGGCAGACTCGGCACATACCACTTGGTGCTGGTGGTCCACCAGTACATGTGAAGATCCTCCATATGATAGCAGTGTCCCATGGTGATCCGGCCGTCTGTCATGATGCAGATCCGGGAGGCGTCCCAGAATTCCGCATAGCCATACTGCAGTTCTTCACTGTCCATATAAGAGATCACTTCCTCATATTCCTGCAGGTTGTCCGTGGTGGTCATACAGTCTTTGTAAGTGTACAGCACGTTGCAGACAGCAAATATGCAGATACACCCCAGGATCAGCCGCGCAAACCAGGGAGCTGTCTTCTCCGTCCGCGTGATCAGGAGCGCCAGTACGGTTATGAGGACAAACCACACCACAAAGAAGTAGTTGTGTGCGGTCTCGGCGGTGGTGACCGTTTCAATCACCACCGTGAGCAGAAAAGAAGTACACAGAGCGAGCAGCAGGGTCTTTTGAGAGAAATCGATGCGCTGCCTTTTGTGGGAACCTTCCTGCGCAAAGCCAAACAAAAAGAAGAAGCCCCATACGGTGAGCGCCAGCACGGCCAGCGTGCCGAGCTGCATCAGCGCGGCGAAAGAGTTCAGCTTGCAGTTTCCTGCGATCCCCAGACATTCCAGCACCGCAGCCGGCACCTGAAGCACCAGGCGGTCCACCATGCCGGAGGCGTCCTGGATGAACATGGGATATTCCACATTGGTGGGATAAAGTTTTGCCAGGATCCCAACGATCAAAAGGGAAAACAGGAAAGCTGAGGCAGTCCATCTGCCGGAAGGGAGCTTTTGACTCATACAGCCGCTCTCGATGAAAAGAAGCAGAACCTCAAATACGACAAGGGGCAGGATCACAACCTGCAGACAGCGCATGCCGCCCAGCGCCAGACCGCCGCACAGGCCGGTCAGGAACAGCCAGATCAGGATCTCCTTTCCGCGGAGCTTTACGGGTTTGCCCGAAAGCGCATTTTCGCGCAGCCTGATATAGAAAGCGATACACAGAAACAGACAGATGCTGTGAAGCGCATAGTAATCGGCAAACAAAAACCAGAGCAGATGCACAAAAGGCACCATCTGTCCGTCGTTGCGCAGACCGTTGATGGGAAGGGCGCACAGTGCCAAAAGAGCCGCGCAGATCCCCATGGGGGAGATGTGGCAGCGCCGGAATACATAGGCAATGGCGGTAAGCAGAAGCGCACCGGTGATCACACAGGAAATCCCCATGGAGAACACCATGCTGCCCGTCATGGCATAAAATAAGGAGGAGATCATCGGGACGCCCACCACCAGCCGTTCCGTGCTGGAGATCCAGTTGTCCGGCGTTAAGTCCTTTTCCTCCCAGATTTCTCTGGCCAGCATGGCATCCACCGCGATGTCGGAATCCACATGCTGGGTGTATTTGAACATATTTAAATAAAAGAAAATTCCGAGATAGATCACAAGCAGCAGGAGAACGGATGCCGAGAGCAGCCGGTCGATCCACGCTTTATTCTGCCTTTTTTGCACGTTCATTTGGCGAAAATCCCTTTCCTTCCAATATTATTCACATACTACACAAAAACGAGAAAAAAATCAACTGCCTGCCCTAAAGAAATTGTCTTTTGCGCCGATACAATATACAAGTCAAATGATTTTTGACAAGACAAAAAGGAGGGATCTGATATGCGTATAGAGGCATATGGACAGGTGCAGCAGCTTTATAAGCCCCAGAAAGTGCAGCGTCCCGCTTCGGCATCTTCTGTGAGCGCAGCGAAGGATCAGCTGCAGATCAGCAATATTGGAAGAGATTTCCAGATTGCAAAATCCGCTGTGGCAGCCGCACCCGACATCAGAGAGGATCTGACGGCAGCAGTAAAGACCAGTGTCCAGAACGGTACTTACAGTGTGGATAACGGCAGCTTTGCAGAGAAGTTATTGGAAAAGTACGGCGCGCTGGTATAAGGAGGGAGCCCCGTGGCAAGTTTGATGGAAAACCTGATAGATATCCTGGGCCGGGAGAGCACAGAGTACGAGGGGCTTCTTGAGATATCCCAGCGCAAGACGCCGATCATTGTGAGCGGCAATCTTGAGGATCTGCAAAAGATCACGGATGAGGAGCAGAATGTGGTGAACAAACTGAACGTGCTGGAAAGAGAGCGCGTTCAGGTGACGAAAGACATCGCCACTGTGCTGAACAGGGATGTGAGTAAACTTACGCTGACGAATCTGATCGGCCTGCTGCAGGCCAGACCTGCGGAACAGGGCGCTTTGGCCGAACTGCACGACAGACTGCACCGGACGGTGCACGAGCTGCAGCGTGTAAATGAACAGAACGGTTCGCTGTTAAAGGATGCACTGGAAATGGTGGAATTTGAGATCAATATGCTCCAGGCTTCCAGGCTTGCTCCGGAGACGGCGAATTACAACAGGGGCGCATACAGCGCCGGCAGTACGATGGGTGCGACCAAAGGCTTTGACGCAAAGAGGTGAGAGTATGTCTTTGATGAGTGGATTATATGTGGGAAAATCCGGGCTGCAGACCAGCCAGAACGCGTTGAATACCACAGCACATAACCTTTCTAATATCGACACGACCGGTTATACCAGACAGCAGGTGCAGCAGTCGGACAGAAGATACGTTACTTTGTCCAAGACCGCTTCTGCTGTTTCTTATCAACAGACAGGTCTCGGTGTCGAGTTTTCCCGTGTAAAACAGGTAAGAGATTATTTTTTGGATAAAACCTATCGCAAGGAGTCCGGCCGCAGTATGTTCTACGAGGTGTCCAGCGATGTGATGGAAGAGGTGGAGACCCAGCTGGGCGAAATGAACGGCGAGGCCTTCCAGGGCACCATTGCCGATCTCTGGACGGCGATCCAGGAGCTGGCGAAGGACCCGTCCAGCAGTGTGACGCAGGGACTTCTGGTACAGAGGGCTTCGGAATTCATTGAGCGGGGCACTGCGGTATATGACGGTCTGGCGTCCTACCAGGACAATCTGAACCTGCAAGTGAAACAACAGGTGGAGAAGATCAATGATTATGGTGAAAAGCTGCTGGATCTGAACAACCGCGTCCGTGCCATCGAGAGCGGCGGCGTGGAGCATGCCAACGACTTACGGGATGCGAGAAACCAGATCCTTGACGAGCTGGCGGAGTTGACCAACATCACTTTCGATGAGGACGCCTGGGGCAATGTGACGGTACAGATCGAAGGTGTTGATTTTGTAAAGGGTTCCACCTGTTATGAGATTGGAATGGATGTGGATGCCACCACAGGATTTTACACACCGTACTGGCCGCAGAACGCGTCCTATATCCTGAATGAAAAAGGACAGAAGGTCTACAATATCGACGGCGCAGAGGTGTTTAATTTTAATATTGAAATTTCTACGGATTACGGAACGGATGTGGGCGGTCTGAAGGCGATGCTTCTCGCCAGAGGCGACCACAGGGCGGACTACACGGATGCCGCCGAAGGAAAGTACGAGAAGGTTTCGCAATCCGTACTGATGAATATACAGACAGAATTCGACCAGCTGATCCACAACGTGGTGACGAAGGTCAATGATATTCTGGCGGATGCCGCAGGACAGAAACAGGGAGATCTGGAGATCCTAGGAGACGACGGTACGCCGCAGCTTTTAGAAGGCGTCAGATACGCCGAGGACAATGCGGGCGGCTACATGAGAGCCGAGGATGGCAGCCCGCTCCAGATGTTTGACAAGATGACAGGGGACAGCTACACCAAGGTGACGGGAACCGACGGCAAGACCTATTGGGTGTACCGGGAGGAGAATCCGGAGGCGGCGGAAACCCTGTATTCGCTGAAAAATGTCCAGATCAACCAGAGCCTGATGCAGAAACCCTCTTCCCTGGGATTCAGACTTCCGGACGGATCGGAGGATCTGGTTACAGCGGGAGCGCTGAAGGCGGCGTTTACCGAAGAAATCTACACGCTGAATCCCAACGTGCAGAAAAAGGTGTCTTTTAACGACTATTATTCCGATATGGTGAGTCAGGTGGCCAACTCGGGTTATGTGTTCCGAAGCATTCACGAGAGCCAGGAGAATACGGTGGAATCCATAGAGAGCGCAAGGGCGCAGGTGGTTGGAGTTTCCTCCGATGAAGAACTCTCCAACATGATCAAGTTCCAGAATGCATTCAATGCCTCCAGCCGTTACATCAATGCGGTGGATGAGTTGCTGAAGCACATTATCGATACACTGGGACGATGAAAGGAGGCCGCATATGGCATCACAGTTTTTTGGATTAAATATAGCGTATACCGGGTTGTTAGCAAGCAATGCGGCACTGAATACGACTTCGAATAATATCGCCAATGTGCAGACGGAAGGCTACAGCAGGCAGCAGGTACAGCAGCAGGCGGCCAGCGCCCTGCAGATGTTCCAGCGATACGGCTGCGCCGGTGCCGGCGTGGATACGCTGGCGATCGAGAGAGTCAGAGACGACTTCTACGACACCAAGTATTGGAACAACAATGCCAAAGTCGGTGAATACAGCATGAAGCAGTACTACATGGAGCAGGTGGAGACCTATTTCCATGACGACGGCAAAAACGCAGGATTTAAGACTATATTCGACCAGTTTTCCATCAAGGGGATCCAGGAACTGATGAAGGCGCCCAGCGATGACGCCGCGAAGACCCAGTTTGTGGGATTTGCAGGTTCCCTGACCGAGTTCTTCAATGGCCTGGCGGGAAATATGGAAGTGCTGCAGAAGGATGTGAACCAGGAGATCAAGGTGAAGGTTGACCAGATCAACTCCCTGGCCAGCGAGATCGCCAACCTGAACAAGCAGATCAATACCATCGAGCTGACCGGCGTGAAGGCAAATGAACTGAGAGACCGCAGGACCCTGATGCTGGATGAACTGTCGGAGATCGTTGACATCCAGACCATCGAGACGCCTATTTACGATACCAACAATCCGGAGCGCGAGACCGGCGGCAACCGCTTCATGGTGAAGATCGCAGGCGGACAGCTTTTGGTGGATACCAATGAAGCGAAAGGGCTGGAGTGCGTGGCCCGCAAGTCCTATGAAAAAGTCAACCAGTCCGATATCGACGGACTGTACGATGTCTACTGGAAGGACGGGACCAAATTCAACCTTTACAACGCATCCATGGGCGGCGATCTGAGGGGCCTGGTGGAGATGCGTGACGGGAATAACGGGGAGAACTTCGTGGGCTCCATCACCGAGGTGGGCACTACCACCGATCCCGACACCGGAAGGGAGCTGGACACCGTGACGGTGCGGGCAGACAGGAGTTATCTGCAGGATCTGAATAAATGTTCCCTGTCGGATCATGGCGGCATCATTAACCTGGGTAATCAGGAATTTTACTATGATTCCTGGACCTACAATTACGATGAAGCGACCGACACCTATTCCTACACCTTTACCATCTCCGGTTCCGGTGAGGAAGGCGACAAGAATAAAACCCACGTGACCAACGACAGAACGGGCAAGATGGCAACCATCGGCACCAGCGTTCGCTACCAGGGCGTTCCTTATTATATGAGCCAGATGAATGAGTGGATCCGCACGATCTCCCAGAAGGCAAACGATATCTTTACCAGCGGTTACACCAGCGACAACATTCACGGTATTATGATGTTTACCGGAGATCACGCCAGCGATGACGAGCAGTTTGATTTTCCGGACGGAACAAGATATGACAAGGGCGGAAGCATCAGCGTGGACGTAAACGATGACAGCTATTACAGACTGACAGCCAAGAATTTTGCGGTGCTGGATGCGCTGGACAAAAAGCCGTCCCTGATCGCTACCAAGAGTAACGCCGGCGACGGCGTGGAGCAGGGGGATCTGTTAAAGAGTCTTGAAACCATGCTCAACACCAAGGAAAATACCAGCTTTCGCGGTTCCTCTCCCTCAGAGTTTCTGCAGACGGTTTTGTCGGATGTGGCATTAAACGCAAGCCGTGCAAACATCTTTAAGGAGAGCTTCTCGGAAATCTCTTACACCATCGATAATCAACGCAATTCCATTTCCGGCGTGGATGAAGATGAAGAGGCGATCAACCTGGTGAAGTACCAGAACGGATATAATCTGGCGTCCAAGATGATACAGACACTGACGGAGATTTATGACAGACTGATATTGCAGACCGGTGTATAAAAATGCGGAAGGAGAGGCAACATGAGGATTACAAATAAAATCATGCAGAGGAATAACCTCTCGAATATCAATACCAATAAGATCTACCAGGATAAGCTGAGCACGCAGATGTCCACACAGAAGAAGATCAACCGTCCTTCGGATGATCCGGTGGTGGCGATCCGTGCCCTGCGCCTGCGCAGCAGCGTGACGGAGATCACCCAGTATTACAGCAAGAATATTCCGGATGCGGAGAGCTGGCTGAATGTGACGGAGGATGCACTTAAAAATCTGTCCCAGATCATGACCAGTATGATTGAGCAGTGCACCAGAGGCGCAAACGGCGATCTGAAGAATGCAGACCGTGAGATCATTCTGGAGCAGATGAAAGCATTGGGAGAAGAAGTTTACACCACCGGCGACGCGGATTATGCGGGACGGTATGTGTTCACCGGATACCGGACGGACACCTCCCTGAGCTTTACATCCGACAAGACGCAGACTTACGAGATCACGGAGCAGCTGGACAACAGCGCCATCTCTTCCCTGAAGAAGATTGAGAGCGGTAATCTGACGGATTGGACCTCCGCCAACTTTAAGACTCTGACCGACACGGATGAGCAGGCAGTGGAGGCGCTGGATGTATATCGCATCCGCCTGGCTTACAATGACTGTTCCGAGAATATGACGCCGGTCATCAGTTATCAGAAACGTGAGGATGACGGCAGTGAGTCCACCGTCACCCTGGACAGCACGATGGTACATTCCTATGCGGAGCCCAGCCCTTACAAACAGGTTTCCGAGGATCCGGATGCGGTCATCTATGTGCCGGAGACCGGAGAATTGCTGCTGGGACAGAGCAAGTATGAAGAATTGATGGCGGTGAAAGACGACATCTCCACCGTAAAGGATGAAGGAGAGATCCGCGTCACTTATCAGAAGGATGACTGGCTCAAGGGCGACCTTCGCCCCGAGCATTATTTCTATTGCAAGACCGATCCGGGCATGGCGGATGAGATCGAATACAATCCGACCTTCCTGGGAGACAATCCGGAGCGCCAGGTGATTGAATACGATGTGGGATTCAATCAGACCATCCGTGTGAATTCCACGGCGGACGAGTGCTTCCAGCACGGGATCGGCAGAGAGGTGGACGACCTGGTGAACGCTATGCAGGAAACGCTGGATCTGGACGCCATCAAAGAAAAGATCAAGAAACAGATGGAGGGCGCAGACGAAGCGGATAAGGCGAAGCTGCAGGTGCAGCTGGACGGCGTGGACAAAGCGCTGACCCTGTCCAAGGATAAATGCCAGAAGCTCTTTGAGCAGGGCATTACCACCTTCCAGAGCTATCTGAACGACGCCAACTTAAGCATCACCGCCTGCGGTACCAGAAGCAAGAAGCTGGAGCTCATAGAGAACCGGATGCAGAGCCAGAAGACCACCTTCGAGACCTTAAAGAGTGAAAATGAGGACGTGGACATCACCGATGTGGCGATCAATCTGAATTCCGCGGAGCTGACCTATGAGGCGGCACTGATGGCTACAGGTAAAGTTGTTCAGACAACACTGCTGAATTTTATATAAAATGCAGAAATTTGTGCAAAATTTCGTAAAAAAGTTGAAATTTATCTCGATATAAGTTAAAATGTATATGTTTCCTTATACTCACGGCACAGATGAGATGAAATAGCATCTGCGGCTTTCGGGTATGATGTGCAGAACGTTGTAACGGGTTACAAACATATATATTTAACACAAGGAGGTAGAACTTATGAAGATTCAAACAAGAGCTTTTGGGGAAGTTGACATTGCTGAGGACAAGATCCTCACCTTTGAGAACGGAATCATCGGTTTCCCTGACATGAAGCGTTTCACGCTGATCCATGACGAGGAGAAGGGCGTGGGCGCAGGCATCCGTTTCCTGCAGTCTCTGGATGAGCCAGGATTTGCAATGCCGGTGATGGATCCCCTGTTGGTAAGACCGAATTATGATCCGCAGGTAGAAGAAGCGTTGTTGAAATCTCTCGGCACTCTGACGGAGGAGAATCTGCTGATCCTGGTGACCGTGACAGTTCCCAGCGACCTGACCAAGATGACCGTGAATCTTCAGGGACCGATCGTCATCAATGTAGAGACCAGAAAGGCTTGCCAGCCGATCGTAGAGAATATCGAGTACCCCATCAAGTTCCCGATTTATGACATTTTGCAGGCGGCAAAGGGAGGTGAATAACCGTTGTTAGCGTTATCCCGCAAGAAAAACGAGGCACTGATCATCAACAATAACATCGAGGTCACGATCTTAGAGGTGAAGGGTGATCAGGTGAAGATCGGTATCACCGCACCCAAGGAGGTGCCGGTTTACCGCAAGGAGGTCTATACGCAGATTCAGGAGGCCAATGCGGCGGCTGTGGATGCGAGTGGTATGGATGCTTTGAAGAAGATGATGGAATAATACATGAGACAAAAAGGAATGCCAGAGGGGAATCTGACATTCCTTTTCAAATTTAAATCCGAAACCGGCAGCAAGGTGTAAAATTTTCCGCAAACATACCGATATAAAAATTGTATTGTATTCGTGCGTTTGCATGTTTACTTTATTTCATGAAAGTTATATAATTATATGCGTATAAAATATACATATAATTTAAAGTGTAAAGCATACAATATCAGATATAAATATTAGATATAAAATTGTGATCATATCAGGATTCGATCAGATTGGAAGGGAAATTCGCTATGATGATCGTGGCGCATAATCTTCTTGCGATGAACGGTAACCGCATGTTGGGGATCAACAGCAAGAAGAAAGCAGGGACAACAGAAAAGCTAAGTTCCGGTTACCGGGTCAACCGGTCCGCGGATGATGCGGCAGGACTGGCTATTTCAGAGAAAATGCGCAGGCAGGTCAGGGGCCTCACGCAGGCGTCCCAGAATATTCAGGACGGGGTGAGCTTCTGCCAGGTGGCGGACGGATATCTGAACGAGGTGCATGACATCCTACATCGCATCACAGAGCTGGCGGTAAAGAGCGAGAACGGCACTAACACGCCGGAAGACCGGGCATATATGGACGAAGAGGTGCAGGAGCTCAAGAAAGAATTGCAGCGCATTTTCAAGAATGCAGACTTTAATGAGATCAAGATCTGGGATGAACCTTATGCGCCGGAACCGTCCATAGACCCTACGAGAGAACCGGATATCCAGGTGTTCAACAGCGGGATATCCGGAGGGGAGCCTATATACGGCGGCGTGGAAATCAATCATGTCAGACATACCTGGCAGGAGCTGGGGATCGCTGTGTCCGGGGACAGATTTGCGGCGGATCAGACGGTTGAATTTCCCGGAGCCAACAAAGCTGATTATACAGGGGAACGGGTTGTCCTGAAGGTGAAGGCGGGAGATCCACTCTCCAATGTGACGCGCAACTATAACTGGGAGGCGAGATCTGACGGCATCTACGTAAATAATAAGTTTGCATCTACGTGGTTGGATGCAGGGGTCAATCCGACGAACAATAGTGGCAGTGCTTCATTTTCATTTTCTTACAGTAACTTTGATGTTTCCTTCTCAGTAAAGGATGGCGACAGTCTGGCAGACGTCATTGCGGGTATCAACGGTCAGGTTCTGACCACCGGCTATACATGGGATATGTCTTCCCCCGGCGTTACGGATACGTCGCAGAAAGCTGTGGATATCACGATCGATCAGACGGTTCCAGTGACGGAGGCAAATAAGAATATCATTGATCTGGATTACCAGATCCATGCAGACACGATCGGTGTCAGCATATTGGACAGTAATCATAACACCCACACAGAGATCCAGTGGGGACTCTTCAATGATACCAGCAGGCCAAGTGTTGGCTCTTATCCGATCAGCGACTGGGGACTGAGCGATATTGACGGACAGGGACAGCACAGCTCAATGGTGACCTTTGATGATGCTGCAACATATACGTATACGGATACAGAACCCAGAGAGCTGAATCTGAGCTTTACTTTCAAGTTGGGAGATGAGGCCAGCAGGGACGCGGTGATCGCCGGCTTGAACGGCGTGACCTTCTCAAATTATGTGTCTGCGCCGGGAAGCAGCGCACAGCCGACCACAACATTTTCCGTTAATCAGCCCGGGATTTCGGTAACAGCAAACGCATTGAACGGCAACAATGATCTGAAGCAGGCGTACGGCATGGATCCGACGGATCCGACATCAACCATTGAGGGGAGTATTACCAGAACCTTCTGCCTGGCGGACGATCTGGATGCAGACGGCGATCATTACGGTTATTTTGTATACAGCGGAAATCTGGGCGGAAATGCCATGCAGGACGTAACCGGACAGAACTTCAAGGTGCCGGCGAATCCTGCGGGGACACATACCCTGACGGATACGGTGAATGTCACCACCGCCCTGGGCGATACGATGACATTGCAATACCAGAATGACCTGATGAATCTCACACAGATGACGAGCAGTATCACCTACAGAGCAGATGAGAGCATGGATCCCATCTCTACCGATTCGTCGGATGCTTCCTCCGTGACGATCAGCGCAGCGAATGATTATCTGCAGAATAATTTTCAGCTGCAGCGCAGCTTCGGAAGAAATTTCAGCAGTTCCTCGCCCTCGATAGACGGTGCGCTGACCAGAACCTTTGTCCGGGAATCCGATACAAGGGGGCATTTCGAATACAACGGCACCTTTGGCAGCAGAACGCTGGATACCTTCGTAGGAAATAGCTTTGATCTGCCTGTTGATGAAAATGCGTTGCCCGTTACGGATTCGGTCGTGGTGAAGTCCGGGAACGATACCGCTATGCAACTGACCTATACCAGCGACCTGAATAACCTGAGTACGGTAACTTCAGCTCTGAAGTTCCAGCCCAACGGTCAGGCGACCAGAACATTCTACGCTGAGGAGAATACGCCCAACAATGTGAACGGAGAGGTCAAATACACGGATGTCAAACTGATCAGACCCAAAAGGCAGCTGGACATCCAGGCGGGAACCGAGCCCGGTCAGCACATAGAAATAAAATGGGATATCCTGAGCAACGGTATCATCGGCATCGGCGGAACAAATGTATTGACACAGCAGTCTGCGGGCGCCGCGATCTGGCAGGTCAAGAACGCTATGAGGATCGTGTCGGAGGAGCGCTCCGATTTCGGAGCTTATCAGAACCGTCTGGAGCACGCCAAAAAGATAGATGAGAATGTGGCGGAGAACACCACTGCCGCAGAGTCCCGGATCCGCGATGCGGACATGGCGAAAGAGATGATGGAGCTGGCTAAACAGAACATTCTGGAGCAGGTATCGCAGTCTGTGCTGTCCCAGGCCAACCAGACGCCCCAGGGCGTACTGTCACTGTTGCAGTGAAGTGCTGAATAAAAATTTACAGAAATTTTCAAAAACCTCTTCACTTTTTGTGAAAAATGTCCGATAATGAATTAGAAACCAGTTAGTAGAACTGTGCATGAAGGAACGCACAGGTTTTTTCACACGGAGGTGATCAATATGGCAATAGAACCATTGGGTAGCGTGATGAGCATACAGGCACAGCCTGTCAACATCCCCAAACAGCCGGTGCCGGTAGAGAAGCCGACCACATCGGAGGAGACTACCGCACAGGCTCCTGAGAAGATTGACAAGACCACATTGACGGTGGATAATTCTCAGGCGAAGGACAAAGGCAATAATAATGCGGCACCGGAGCAGCAGGAACAGCCCTCGGCGGATATGATCAAGAAGGCTGTGGAACAGATGCGCAAAAATATGAACAATTCCGAGGCAATCTTCGGAATTCATGAGGGCACGAACAGAGTAACCATTAAAATAGTTGACAAGAAGACCAAGGATGTCATCAAGGAGCTTCCGCCCGAGAAGACTCTGGACATGATTGCCAAGGCGTGGGAACTTGCCGGGATTCTTGTGGATGAGAAACGATAAGGGAGGAGGTTAAACTATGGCAATGAGAATGTCCGGAATGATATCCGGTATGGATACCGAGAGTTTAATCTCTCAGTTGGTGGATGCCAGAAAGTCTAAAGTTGATAAAGTTAAAAAGGCCCAGATCAAGCAGAACTGGAAACAGGACGCCTGGAAGGATCTGAATACGAAGATCAAGAATCTTCAGTCCAAGTATATTAGTAATATGCGTTTTGCATCGTCCTACAGCAAGAAGACGACGAAGGTTTCCGATTCCAGCAAGGCCAGTGTAATTACCGGCGACGGCGCGGTGAACAGCGTACAGTCTTTGGAAATTGAGGAGTTGGCGAAGACTGCCTACCTGACCGGCGGGAAAGTGACGAATTCGAGCGGCGGAGAGGGAAACTATACTGCACTTACTACAATGGCAGATCTGGGTTTCAGCGGATCCGGCAACATCGAACTGCAAAAGGGCGGTACGACGACGCGGATTGCATTTGACGGTAGTACTTCCATCTCGGATCTCCTGAATGAATTTAAGAATCAGGGGCTGAACGCCACTTTTGACGAGAACAACCAGAGATTCTTCATCAGTTCAAAGGATTCCGGTGCGTCAAACGATTTCAAGATCCGGGCGACGGGAGCCAACAGTTCCAAGGCACTGTCTGCGTTGGGTCTGTTGGATGCGGACGGCGTTGAGGATGCGAAGACAAGGTTTAACGCCGGAACCCTCATGAAAGGCAACGCCGCCACCAAGGTGGAAGGCAAAGACGCGAAGATCAAGCTGAACGGGGCGGAATTTACCAATTCCACCAATGTGTTCGAAATCAATGGTCTGACCATCACTGCACTGGCAAAGACGGAAGCGAACAGCCCAATCACCTTGACCACAGATCGGGATACGGACGGCATCTATGATATGGTGAAGAACTTCTTAAAGGAGTACAACACCCTGATCAATGAGATGGATAAGCTGTATAATGCGGAGTCTGCCAAGGGATACGAGCCGTTGCTTACCGAGGAAAAGGATGCGATGTCCGACTCTGAGGCAGAGGAATATGAGAAGAAGATTAAGAGCGCTCTACTCAAGGGTGACAGCAATCTGTCCAGTATCAGCAGTGCGTTGAAGGAGGCCATGTCAAGCGGATTTGACGTGAACGGTACAAAGAGGTATCTCACGGACTTCGGTATCAACACATTGGGATACTTTACGGCGGCCGATAACGAGAAAAATGCGTATCATATCGACGGCGACCCGGACGATGACAATACCTCAGGTAATGCGGATAAGTTAAAGAGCCTGATTTCCAGCGACCCGGATATGGTCATTTCCTTCTTTACACAGCTGTCACAGAATATTTATGATAAAATGGCAGATTTGTCCAAGTCTGTAGATGGATACAGAAGTTTTGGAAACTTCTATGACGATAAGAAGATGGCTTCGGATTACAAGGACTACACATCCAAAATTTCCGAGCAGGAACAGAAATTAAACGACTACGAGGATAAGTGGTACAAGAAATTCGCCAAGATGGAATCCGCTATGGCGAAAATGCAGAGCAAGACAAACGCCCTGGCAGGGCTGGTAGGAGGTTCATAACATGGCGGTGCAAAATCCCTATGCACAATACACGAATAACAAAATAATGACAGCGACTCCCGGGGAGTTAACATTGATGCTCTATGAGGGTGCCATTAAATTCTGCAATATCGGAATTGCTGCCATTGAGGAGGCGGACATTCAGAAGGCACACACCAATATCATCAAAGTGCAGAAGATTATTGACTATCTGCGCCAGACTTTGGATATGAAGTATCCTGTAGCGAAAGATTTCGACAATATCTATTCCTACCTGTCCCACCGGTTGGTGGAGGCAAATATCAAGAAGGACAAAGAGATTTTGGAAGAGATCAATACACACCTCAGATCTGTGCGGGATAACTGGAAAGAAGTCATGCGTGTTGCCAAGGATGGAGGAAACGAGTAGTGCAGAATCAGCTTAACATTCTATCTGAAAGCCTGGATCAGAAGATTCAGGTTCTCAAGCAGATTCAACAGTGTAACGAACGACAGACCGAGGCACTCTCACAAGATACCCTCGATTTGGAGGTATTTGATAAAGAATTCGATCAGAAAGATGTATTGATCGAAGAAATGGTCAGATTGGATGATGGCTTTGATGTTCTATATGAGAGTCTTGCGCGGGAACTGCAGGATAAGAAAGCAGAATATGCCGAGCAGATCAGAGAACTTCAGGGGAAGATCGCCGATGTGACAGAACTCAGTGTATCCATACAGGCACAGGAAACCCGGAACAAGAAGCTGGTGGAGGATTATTTTACCAGGACCAGAACCAGCATCCGGCAGAACCGTCAGAGCTCCAAGGCTGCCTATGATTATTATAAGAGCATGAGCGGCATGGCCTATTCCACTTCCCGGATCATGGATGACAAGAAGTAGACTACCATATCTAGCGGTAAAACATTGGGTTTTAACTGAATTTAGTACTTGAAAACTGAAATAAGAATTGCTATAATAACACTAAGGACAGAATCACCAAAAACTTTTGAAATTTCCTGAAAAAAATCAGAAAAAACTCTAAAGTTTTGAAAATGATGTCCGATATAATCAATGTAAGCGACCGGAAGCTCTCCGCACAAGAGTGGATGGTTACTGTAACTTCTGCCGGAAGAATGGCTGGTGCGAACCGTACGGATGGTGGAAAACAAACTGGCTCCAAGGAAGGAGTCTTTCAATTCAAGGAGGAAAATATTATGGTAGTACAACACAACTTAACAGCAATGAATTCCAACAGAATGCTCGGCTTAACAGCAGCTTCACAGGCGAAGTCCACTGAGAAATTGTCGTCCGGTTACAAGGTAAACCGTGCAGCAGATGATGCAG
>DFDT01000194.1 GCA_002368865.1 Lachnospiraceae bacterium UBA3821
TTTTATATTTGAAATCGCCGATTTTTAATCTTTCCGGCTCCATTTCAAGCGCAACGATATAGGCACCTTCCTGCCCGTTTCCTCCGGCATAAGCTTCCCCATAAAGTCCACCGAGGACAATAATGCTCTTCGCCGAGATCACGGAACACCCCTGGTGCACATCTCCGAGCACTACAATGCTCTCTTCCGTCTCGATGACCTGTCCGTTTCGCAGAGATCCCTTATAAAACTGACCGTCATCCCCCACCGGCATGTGTTGATCCACCTTATGTAATGCTTTGATAAAATGCTTGTCCGTCTCCTCATCATGTCCTACGATACAAACAATATTTACTTTGCTGTTACGGTGTATCGTCTCCAGAATATGAATTTCCTCTGTCTCCGTCAACTCTCTGCCTTCCAATGACAGCGCCATGCTGGAACGCCCGAAAAAATTCTTTGCCTCGGAAAACTTAAAAGCGATCTCATCTATGATCTGTTCAAACGGGCAATCTGCATTTAACTGGATCCTGATTCCGTTTGAAAAGCTTTTGATCACTACCAAATCTTTCATCCTGTCAAATCTCCTTACAATTCATTCGACACGCCGTCATCCGGTGTATCCGCTGTTCCGTTGATCAGCTCGTCCTCCTCTGCCAGTCCGTAATAATACTTGATCACATCTCTGGTCAACTGTGCGGCATAGTCAGAGGAATATCCAAACGGAATTCTGGTAGCGATTGCGATCTCCGGTGTCTCATACGGTGCATAACAGATAAAAAGCGCATGGCTCGGTCTGGATTTGGACTGCTCCGCTGTACCTGTTTTGCCCGCAACATGGACTGCCAGATCTGCAAAATACTTCTTATTCTCTACCACCTGCCGCATGCCGGTACGCATCGCATTCCAATAATTTTGCGGAATGTCAATCACATTGCGGATCTCCGGTTCAAACTCTTTTGTAACATTTCCCTGCGAGTCCGTCACCTTATCCAACAGTGTCAGGTTATAACAGGTTCCCCCATTCGCTATGGTAGCTGCATATCTGGCCAACCCTACCGTGGTATAGCTGTTGGTTCCCTGTCCGATTGCAGATCTCACAGGGTCTTTGCTGGATACCTCCGGACTATATTCCGTGATTTCTACGCCAGACTTTTCCGAAAGTCCAAACAGATCCGCATATTTGTATAAGGCGTTCAAGCCTTCCTGCTCATTATAGGTTCCGGAGGTTGTGGCCAGCTTGTAACCCACATCATAGAAAAAGTAGTTACACGAATCCCGGATCGCAGTGGTCACATTTTCCGGTCCGTGTCCGATCACCCTCCAACATCTGGGCGAGGGCGTTACCGCCGTATAAGTTCCCAGACAGGTGATCGCATCATTTAAACTGATCACGCCTTCCATCAATCCCGCCGATGCGGAAACAATCTTAAAGGTAGACCCCGGTGCCGCCTTATACTGTGTCGCATAATTCAGCTGCGGCTGTGACTTATCCGCATTCAGTTTTGCATAATAGGCCGCATCAACAGAATTTGCCATCTTATTATTATCATACCCGGGATAGGAGACCATTGCCAACACTTCTCCCGTATGTACATCCGTGATCACCACCGAGGCATTGCAGGGATCCAGCGCAAGCTGCGCCGGTGTGATATCCAGATTTTTGATCCGGTTCATCATAAAAGTATAGGAATTCATCTTACCGCTATACAGCGCTTCCTCATCCGTAGGAGGGACATCTATGGCTTTCTGCTCACACAAAAGCATACAGATCTGCTTCCCCGTGATCTTATCATTCAGAAGCATGTATTTATATATCCGTTTCTGAAACTCGGTATTATGGTCGATCATATCGATCGTATAATCCAACAGCTTCTGATATATCTCCGAAGAATCGGAATATTTTTCATCCAGATTCAGTTTCCCCACATCGATCCAATTCTGTGCAATGCAGTATTGCAGGTACTCGCTTAAACTGATCACTTCCTCCTGTGTCCATGCAATATACGTCGCATCCTCCGAATCCACCAGCTCTGACATGATCACGCCGTTGCTCACCAGACGGGAAACAATATTGCTCTGATAGATCTGGTATTCCTTTGACAATTTATTATAGGGCGTCCTGCTTTCCGTGAGTTCCTTCAGCAGTTTGTCATATACCTGGGACTTATACTCCAGATACTTCTCATAAACCGCTTTTTCGGTCTCACCCGCATCCGGTTCGGAAAAATGTTTGATATCCAGCACATTGTTGTTGATCGTCGCAAAATAGACATCATAAATCGGTATCTTGATATCGGAACTGGATGCATTTGCCTTGGGGGTATACTCCTTTAAGTTTACAATTTTCGCCGCGATCAATCCTGCCAGCTTCTGCTCTACAATATTGTAAGTGGCGATCTGCAGATCCCGGTCAATGGTCGTATATACATCCTGTCCTGCCTGGGGTTCCGTCCGCTCCATGATCTGCATTACCTTACCGGTCACATTGGTAACCACCTTTTCATACCCTTTTTTGCCATGCAATGTGGTTTCCATATAGGCCTCCAGGCCGCTTTTCCCCACCACATCACTGACCGTATATGTATCCGGGCTGCCGCCTTCCGCCGCCACCTGCTCATTCAAACTGCTCAACTCATCGGAAGAAATCTTTCCCGTATATCCCATCACATGCGCAAAATACTTACTGTCATTGTACCTGCGCACAGTATCTTCCACGATGGTGACACCCGGAAGTTCATCCGCATTTTCCATAATGACAGCGACCGTCTTCTCGCTCACATTTGTCGCAACGGTTGTACCGATATATTTCCGGTATGAGGTATTCTTCATGGCAAACCGGATCGTTACCATCTGAAGCCATTCTTCATTGGTATAGCCTTTTCCGGGAATGAACTGGGATGTCCTATCCCCTTCCACCGCATAGTCACCGATTCCGAATGTAAAACCGTTTTTCCCTTTGTTTCTGCTCAGGGACTGCATCACCTCAAGCGGTGTGGATGCAGCTTCCTCAGCGGTCAGATCCCCTGTCTGCGCATGATCATACACGTCTGCCAGAAATCTGTTGAGAGATGTTCCCTCCGCCGAAAACGCAAATTCACCGTCTTCATCCACCACGATCTTAAAGTCCGTGATCACTTTATCCCCGTTCTTCTCGATCATCTTGATCAGGCGGTAGATCGTCTCGTTCATACGGGCATTTTTATTGGTGTTTTCATAGACATCTTCGATCTTCACCGAATAGGCCAGTTCATTGTATGCCAATACATTGCCGTTGCGATCAAAAATATTTCCTCTGACACTGGAGATGTCCCTGGTCTTCTCCGTAGAGAGGACGAAATCATTCAGATACGCTTCCCCTTTGACAATCTGCAGATCAAAACAGCGATAGATCAGGATTGCCGCCAGACCGGCAAAAAGCAGCGTCAGCAAAGTCAGACGACTTGTTATGAAATTGATGATATTTTCCCTAAGTTCCTCAAACAAATCCCTGACTGCTCCCTTTTTCTCTCTTTTCTAATAATTCATTTATCTTTAGGATAACAGGATACAAGACCACGGTTATGACAATCGTGTACAATGCTTCCGGCAGGATCACTCCCCGGAAATAATAAAGGAAATCAAACCTTCCTCTCAACAGAAACAACAGAATATAACAAAGCACTCCATAAGACAGATCGCTTACGATGATCAATGCGATCGGCAACTTAATATCCTCCGGATAAAAAACCCGCGAAAACTTTCCGTTCACATATCCGATATAGGTAAAAATCAATGCATAAAAGCCAATCACATCCCCAAAGAAGACATCCCAGAGCAATCCGCTGGAGAAACCGATCAGCATACCTTCTTCTTCTCCCCTCATAAATCCGAAGGACGAAGTCAGGATGATCGTAAGTTTCGGTACGATCCCTGCGATGGCAAAATGACAGAATACCGTTGATTCCAGTAAAAAACATATTAAGATCAAAAAAGCCACTGTAATTTTTCGGAGCATACAGCCTCCCCTTATTCATTCTCCGCTGTCTCTGTGATCGTCTGCTTTTTGTCTGTGATGACAAGGACTTCACTTAAATGTTCAAAGTCAACAGCCGGCGTGATATAACCGGATTTTGTCAGATTATTATTGTCCTGATTGATAGTATGTATGTATCCGATCAGAATATTGGGCAGATACTTGTCGCTGATATCGGAGGTGACGATCTTATCCCCTTCCACCACCACGTCCTTGCTATCCACCAGCTTACTGAAGCTGATCACGCCGTCCGCCATCATCTTCAGATCCCCGGAAACGATCAGATTGTCTCCGGACACTAACGTCATGGCGCTGACATTACTATTGTCTGAAATGATTGCGGTCACTCTCGCCCAATTCGGTCCGACTGCCGTCACGCGTCCTACAAGCCCGCCGCCGGCGATCACATTCATATCCTCCTCAATCCCGTCCTCGGTCCCTTTATCAATGTCAAACGAAGCATACCAGTTTCCGGGATCTCTGGCAATGATGCGCGCACCTGTTTTTTTGTATTCGCCATACTGCTCGTCCAATTCCATCAGCGCCCGCAGTTCATTGAGCTCATATTTATCCTGCTGAAGCAGTGTATTCTCCTCCGTCAGGGAAGCAACCTGTTCCTTCAGACGCGCATTTTCCTCCAAAAGCACCCGGATCTGCGCCAGTTCCTCAGAACGGTTGGATAACCATTCTCCCGCCCGGGAAATCCCTTCCTGAAAAGGAACAACCACATACCCCAGCGATGTGTTCAGCGGCTTTTCAAAAATACTGGTTCCGAAGGTCAGGAGCATTAAAAATATACAGATTAATGTCAATATTAAAAGGAGATACTTACCCGGCAGAGCAAATCTCTCCTCTTTTCTTCTTACAACCGGACTCATTTACCCATCCCTTCAATTGCGTAGGCAACAGATTTATAATTGTCGTCTTTAATGATCTTGGAAAGTCCCAAAGCCACGCTCGCCAGCGGATCCTGCGCAATATTTACCTTCAGACCGGTGCCGTTTGCCAGCTTCTCCGCCAGATGAGAAACCTGGGACGCTCCACCCGTCAGATAAATGCCGTGACGATAGATATCGGCCGCCAGCTCAGGCGGTGTCCGCTCCAGGATCACCTTCACATTATCCACGATGGTATGGAAATGTTCCTCCAGGCATTCGTTGACCAGTTTGGTCGGAATTTCGCGTTCCACCGGAAGTCCTGTCACGATATCCCGCCCGAATACCTGCGCGCCCTTTTTCTCTTTCTCCAGATCTCTCAACGCAATCTTCACCGTCTCCGCAGTCTTGCCGCCGATGATCAGCGAAAATTCTTTTCTGACCGCAGCCCGGATGGCTTCATCGAATTTCTGTCCGCCGACTTTGATCAGTCTGCTCAGTACAATGCCGCCCAACGACAGAATAGAGATCTCCGTCGTCTCATAGCCTACGTTCACCACGATCACACCCTGGGAATTTTTCACGTCAATGTCAAGCCCCAGCCCGTCCGCCACAGCCTTTTCCACAACCATGATCCGCTTGGCCTTCACATTGGCATCCTTCACCAGATCATAAAAAGCACGCTTTTCCACTTCCGTGACATCCGTAGGGACCGCAATATAAAAATCAGCCGGCTTATAACTGCCTTTCTGCATATCTCCGATAAAATAATGGATCAGTGTCTCCATATTTTTGATGTCCGCGATCACGCCGTTGGAAAGCGGATAAGAAATATGAATATTACCGGGCGCCTTCTCATACATTTCAAACGCGGAATCACCATATGCAAACAGTGTATTCTTATTTTCGATCGCGATCATGTTTTTTTCGACTATAATATTGTCATCGCTCCGACTGTAGATCTTAATGTTATTTGTACCAAGATCGATACCAAAAATGTTATTTGCCAGCATAAGCTGCCCCTTTCCGTATATCAGTACTTTTTATTCCAGATAACCCAGCTCTCTGAAGCTTGCATAACGGTTATCTCCGATAATGATATGGTCCAACAGCAGAATATCCATCATGGTCCCCAACTCACTCACCCGCTTCGTCAGTTCCCTGTCCAGCTGACTCGGCGTGGGATCTCCGCTTGGGTGATTGTGCACCAGCACAAAATTAACCGCCTTGACACGCATTGCCTCCAGAAAGATCTCTCTGGGCGAGATCAACGACATCCGGACGCTTCCGTCGGAAAGCTTCTTCTCTCCCAACATTCGGCCTTTTCCGTCCAGACTCACCATGATGACACATTCCGTGTCCCGGTGTCTCATAAACTCCATAAAATATTGTGCCACCAAACGAGGGGAATTAAACACCAATCCCTCTTTGGCGCTGGCTCTGCTGATCCGCATGGACAATTCCGTCAGACATTTCAGCTTCACCGCTTTGACCAGTCCGATCCCCTTGATCTGCTGCAGTTCCTCCAGTGTAACATCGTAAAGACCCAACAGCCCCTCTCTGGGATACCTGGAAAGTGCCAGGACCTCTCCGGCCAATTCCATGGCACTTTTTTCTTTGGTACCGGTCCGCAATATGATCGCGATCAATTCCTGTTCGCTCAATTGCCCGGGACCCAGTTTTAAAAACTTTTCGTATGGCAGGTCAGCCATCTGCATTCACTCCTTTCACACCCTTCTCCAAAGTGCCGAAAGTGAAAGCAGTCTGCAACGGACTTTTACCCTTTATCGCACAAAGCGATACACGATAAAAGCCAGTATCACTCCCAGAATGCCTGCGATGGTAATGTGAAATTTCAACCCGAAGGTCAGCACCAAAAATCCCATATCAAGCTCTACGGGATTTGTCAGTCCGAAGACTTGTCCGTAATTTAGGAAAGTTCCGGAAAAGACTTGCGCAAGCACGGTTCCCAGCACAAAACCGATCAACACCAGACAAACCAGAAGCCAGTTTACTCTCTTCATAAAAACTCCTTATTTCCTGCAAACATGTGTTTTACATTATTTTACATTGTAACACAATTCCCCAAAGCTGTACACAAAATTTCCCAATTTTATTCATGCAATCCGACGATTCTTTTCAACCGATTTCAACAATTTTCCCGTCGATCAGCGACTGCAACGACTTTAAAATTCCGAATTTTGCATGGGGCCAGGTCAGACCGCCCTGAAAATATACCGCATAGGGAGGTTTGATCGGTCCGTCCGCCGAGAGTTCAATGGAGGAGCCCGATACAAAAGCCCCGGCTGCCATGATCACCTTGGCGTCATATCCCGGCATATCCCAGGGCTCCGGGGTCACATGGGAATCCACCGGCGCCGCCGCCTGTATCCCCCTGCAGAATGCTTCCACTCCCTCCGCCGTTCCGAATGTCACTGCCTGAATAATGTCATGACGGCTCTCCGTCCCGCCAGGAACCACCGCAAAACCGAGTTTTTCATAAATATTCGCCGCAAAGATTGCGCCCTTCAAGGCGCTTGCTGTCACCGTAGGCGCCAGAAACAAGCCCTGATAAAAATCGGGCAAAATCCCCAAAGAGGCTCCCACCTCTTTTCCCAATCCCGGACTGGTCAGGCGATATGCTGCATTCTCCACACATTCCTTTTTGCCTGCAATATAGCCGCCGATTGGCGCCAACCCGCCACCGGGATTCTTGATGAGAGACCCCACCACCATATCCGCACCCACATCCGAAGGCTCTATGGTCTCCACAAACTCACCATAACAATTGTCCACCATGCAGATCACATCCG
>DFDT01000003.1 GCA_002368865.1 Lachnospiraceae bacterium UBA3821
ACTTCCGACAGAACCATTCAGGAGTATGTGGATGAGATCTGGCATCTGGATAAGGTAGTCATCAAGAAATAAATCGGGAGAAACAAAATGGGCTTTCTGGATAATCTGTTAAATAAAGAAGCACGCAAGATCATATCGAGTGTGGTTGACAGTGTTGTGGACAATGTGACGGATTCAATCAAGGACAATCTCGGAGCATCAGGCGCAGCAACCAGTACTTCCGCAGCCGGAACGACTTCGGGCAGTACTTCGAACAGTGCCGCGAGTACATCAGCGTTAGCCGGTATCAAGCATACCGCGGCAACCGGCACAGCGAAGGCTTCCGCATCCGCAGGCAGGAGAAAAGCGTCCGGCCTGGAGGGAGAAACCGGCGATGATGAGGATTGCTGCTATGATGTTTCACTGATCCGCAGCCGGATTGAAAAAGCGGCGGCGGAGGATTGGCCGTCCTACGAGCTGCGGAAGAACATTCCGGCAGCCGAGGTGGGGGGCGGTGCAAAGGATCAGGGCTTCGACTATGGTCTGTATCTGGACGGACAGCCCAAGCTGATGATCATGATACTGGATCAATACCAGTACCGCAACAAATGCGTACAGCGCGCTCACAAAGCATGTAAAGACAGAGGGATCGGATCGTTCCACCTGTTGGAGCATCTGCCGAACCGTAAGACCTACATAGCGGAGCGCATGAAAGAATGCATGCCTAACTAAATAGTTAATCAGAAAAAGAAAGAGAAATGCAGCCAGGCTGCGCCCGTGGGGGATCAAGCGAATTTTGTAGCGTCCGATACCGCCTCTTTGCAGGCGGTGCAGGCGCCGCTTTGCGGGCAGCGAGAGTTCGTTCGGTCTTGTGCTAATCAACACGATTTGATTAGCTTCAAATCCTTTTCTCTTTCTTTTTTCTTTGTAGAAAGTATGCAGAGTATGAAACGTTTATTGGAGGAAGCCTGCCTCGCCGAAAGCTGGCAGGAGTTCTATGCATATAAAACAGAACAGCAGCATTTATCTGAGAAGGAGGCAGCCAAGCTCCGGGACTTTATGGACAGGGAAGCGTGGCTGCCTTTGTGCAATGCCTGGCGTGCAGGAACCTTTCCGGGGACGCTTCCTGTGAAACATGTGGTGAACAAAGAGGGGACACGCAAGAAACGGATCGTCTATTCTTTTTCGGGGGATGAAGGAATTTTTTTGAAATACATTTCCTGGCAGCTGTTTCGCTTTGATGACTGGTTCTGCCCGAATTGCTATGCCTTCCGTCGGTCGGTAGGGGTGAAAGACGCTATCCTGCGCATTCGAAGAGACCAACGGATCGGTGGGCAGTACTGTCTGAAGGTGGATGTGAGCGACTATTTTAATTCTATTGATGTGGAGATCCTTCTGGAGAAGCTCTCATTTGTGCGGGAGCGGGACAGGGATGTCTATGAGCTGTTCGAGCGGATCTTAAGGGAAAACCGGGTGATGGAGGATCGGCATATTGTGACGGAGGCCCACGGGGCTATGGCGGGGACGCCAATCTCACCGTTCCTGGCAAATGTGTACCTGCGGGACGTGGATTACTATTTTCAGGAAAAAGGTGTCACCTATTTCCGTTATTCCGATGATATCCTGCTCTTTGCGGACGGCAGAGAATTGTTGGAGCAATACCGGGAAGAACTCACGGCCAAACTTCAGGCGTTGCGGCTGAAGCTGAACCCGGAGAAGGTGAAGATTTCCGCGCCGGGAGAAACTTGGGACTTTCTGGGCTTTGGCTATCGAGACGGCAGGATCGACCTGTCGGGAAATACGATTCGCAAGACAAAGGCAAGAATCCGGCGGAAAGCGGAGGCGCTCAGACGCTGGCAGAGAAAGAAGGGGTTGGAGCCTGAGAAGGCGGCGGTGGGACTGATCCATGCGATGAACCGGAAGTTTTACGGCAACCCGGATGAATCGGGGGAATTCACCTGGAGCCGCTGGTTTTTCCCATGCCTTACCACAGATGCGGGATTAAAGGAAATCGACAGCTATTTCCAGGAATACATCCGGTACACAGTCACCGGACGACACTATAAAGGCAATTTCCGCATCCGCTATGAGACCATGCAGGAGTGGGGATATGAAAGTCTGGTGCGTGCGTATTACCGGGAGAAAAAGGAGGATCCCATGCGCAACAGCGGGTTGCGTGTATTTCAGGTATCTCTGTAGTAGAATGGGGGATGAGGAGGTATCGATATGAACACGAAGGATGTATTGCACGAACTTAGGACAAAGAACGGACTGTCGCAGGATGAGCTGGCGGCGAAGGTCTTTGTGACCAGACAGGCGGTTTCGCGCTGGGAAAACGGTGAAACCGTGCCGAACACGGAAACCTTGAAATTGTTGTCAAAATTATTCAATGTTTCTATCAATACTTTGCTGGGTTCTCCGCAGGAACTTATCTGTCAGTGCTGCGGAATGCCTCTGGAGGATGAGATCATCGGGCGAAATAAAGACGGATCGCTCAATGAAGAGTATTGTAAATGGTGTTATGCGGACGGAACTTACACATACAGTGACATGGATGATCTGATCGAGGTGTGCATCCCCCACATGATCAATAAAAGTTTTACCGAAGATCAGGCCCGCTCTTATATGAAACAGAAGCTGTCTACGCTGGATTATTGGAAGCGGTATGAGGAACTGGGAGATGCCGGTCAATTTGAGGCATTAAAAAAACAGCTGATCGACGAGATCAATGCGCTTCAGATCGAAGGCATGCCTAAAGTGGAAAAACTCAATGCCCTTGTGGGGAGTTATGTGAATCTGGCATATCGGCTTCCTAACGGAATGAATGTGAAGTTTTTGGATGACCAGACGACTTATTTAGGGAATCAGCTGGAGTCAGAGTTCGGAGGTGAACGATGTTTTGGCGTCCTCGCAAACATGGATTTTATCATGGTGTGCACCTATGAGGCGGACGGAGCCAATCCGGAACTTATTCTTTATAAAAAGCGATAAATCATTTAAACTGCCTGTTTGCTCCAGGCAGTTTTTGTTTTTTCTGTTGACACATTAATATCAATACATTATAATCATAATTGTCTAAGTGAACAATCCTAAGTATCTGTACAGAAGAAACACCCTGTCTGACAGGATTCTGACCGATCGGTCAAACTTTTCAATGTATTTTCGGGACTATTTTTTATGCAAAATAGAAAAAAGTAAAAAGAAAAAGAGATGGGAGGGATCATTATTCATTTGGAGGATAAGGAGCAGATCAAGAAAGAAAATAAGGCAAATCGGGTGGAGGAACCCGTGGCGTACGCTGTGGAGCGGGAAAAGCAACAGGGAGAGTATACGTTGGAGGACTACTATGCCCTGCCGGATGACAGACGTGTGGAGCTGATTGACGGCGTGTTCTATGATATGAGTGCACCAGGTTTTGTACACCAGCATTTGATTGGTAGCGTTTATAAAATGCTTGCTGAATTTTTCGATGGAAGATCAGGGCCGTGCATGCCGATGTTTGCACCCTTGGATGTCAACCTGGACTGTGACGACAAAACCATGGTGCAGCCGGATGTGGTAATCCTGTGCGACCGGAGCAAAATCCGCAAGTGGGGAGTCTACGGTGCACCGGACTTTTGTATGGAAATCTTATCGGAATCCACGAGACGCAAGGATTGCGTAAAAAAGCTGCAAAAGTATATTGACGCAGGCGTGAAAGAATACTGGATACTTGATCCATTCCAGAAGAAAATACTTACCTATTGCTGGAAGGATGATTACGCGGCCCACATGTACCCGTTGGAAGGGAGTCTGGGGATGGAACTGTATGACGGAGAGCTGCAGATTGATCTGGGCGGCCTGGCAGAGCTGATCGTGGAGTATCCGGGGCAGGGCTAGAAGACCGTCAGGACATGTAGAATGCAATGGCAAGGCGGTCAATAAAAATTTACGTATTGACAAACCACAAAAACAATAATACTATATCAACATAGAAATTCAGGTGCATATCTGGCGTATCGCCTTTTAATTCACTTTGAAGAATAATGGATGTGTGAGGAAGGCGTACACGGCAGATTTTTGTCTATACGGAAAGAGTAAATGATAAGCCGAAAGCCTTCTGTCGCTCAGTAGGAGGTTTATGGGGAAACATGATGCAGCAGCTTATGAATATCTGTCGCAGCCGAAATACTTTGCGGATCTGTTCAATGCGAAGTTTTTTGGCGGCAGACAGGTAATTGACGGTACAAAGCTTATGGAGGCGGACAGCAGGACGCCGGTGGATGGGGAGCCCACGCAATACAGAAATATCAAAAAACGACTTCCCAATGGGTCACATTTTGTGATTCTGGCGATTGAGAATCAGGATAACGTCGATTATGAGATGCCGTGGCGAATCATGGGCTATGATCACGCGGAGTATACAAGGCAGATCAGGGAACTTCACAGGCAGAAGGAAGAAGCTGGCGCACAATCCGGGAAGAAACTCAGTTGGCAGGATATAAAGATGGGGCCGGAGGACAAAATTAGCCCGGTATGTACGATATGTTTTTACCATGGGAAAGAGCCGTGGAAAGGTCCGAGAAGCCTAAAGGATATGATGGATTGCGGTGATTTTCCGGAGGCGTTCAGCGATTACCGCATGTATCTGGTCTGTGCGGATGATGCAGAGATTGCCGGAAAATGTAACACGCAATTAGGACTGCTCCTGCGAGTGCTGGCAGCCCGGGGCAGCCGAAAACAGATGGAACAGCTGAAAAACAGCGGAGAGTTTGATTACATAGATGCGGAAACGAGCAGGGCGATCGCCAAACTGGCGGATATGCCGAAGCTCTTGGAGCATGTGGAAAAAGAGAAGCAAAGCGGACAAGAAGAA
>DFDT01000083.1 GCA_002368865.1 Lachnospiraceae bacterium UBA3821
CAGGTATTCGGATATATATTGAACCAGTTCGGTGTATTGGCATCCGATCCGATAAAGGAAAAAAAGGTAGTGGAAATCCGAAAGTTTCCGACGGGGCATATCAATAAAACTTATTTGATTCATATTTCCGGAGAGGATGTTATTTTTGCCTCCGATTACGTTTTGCAGACCTTAAACCCCAATGTATACATCAGCTCCGAAGCTGTAATGCACAACATCGAGGTGATCTCCAAACAGTTTGAGGAGGAAGATATTTCTCAGTACGGAGATATGGACATTGACATTCCGCAATTTTTGTATGTAAATGACAAAAATTATCTGGAACTCGCGGGAGAGTGCTGGAGAATGTATCGCTACATTCCGGAGGCACAGGATCTTTCCAAGACACCTTTTCAGATCGGCTTTGCATATGGACGGTATATTCAAAAACTGAATACCGGCGAACTGGAACTGCTTCAGACCGTTGAGGGATATCATGATTTTGAAGCATATCATAACAGACTTCTGGCAGTGACAAAAGATAATTCTTTTGAGACGATCAAAGCATTTCGGTCGAAGCTGGGTGCAATTTTTACGGAAGATATTCCGAAACGCTATATTCATGGAGATGCAAAGGCGGATAATGTGGTATTGCGTCCGGATGGCATCTGTGCAATTCTGGATTTGGATACTACCCTGAAGCATTATGTGGCATTGGATTACGGCGATATGGTGCGTTCGGTTACATCGGGAATTCCGGAGAGTGAGATGCTGGATACGATACGTCTGGCGACCGCCGGTTTTGCCAACGGACTGGATGGGATTCTGACTAAACAGGAGATTGATTCTCTGTTTTACGGAATCCTTTGGGTGACATGGGAGCTGGCAGTGCGATATCTGACGGATTGCTATACAGAGGAGAGATATTTTGTTAACATGACTGTGGAGCAATGTAAAGAGCGGGTGCAGCAGCTTATCGAACAATCGGAGAAATTTTCGCAGATCAAGGAACAGATCAAACTGATCATCGAAGCGGAATTTGTGAAATATACAAACTAAAAAGGAGACTCAAGCCATGACATTTGATGAATTATTGACCAAAGTGAAAAAGACTGCAGAAAATCTGGATGTTTCCAATACAGATTTCCTGGCGGTGCAGGTGAATATCACCGGCAAAGAAAAGGGCGTATTTTATGTTGAGGTCAAGGATCATAAGATCAATGTGAAACCCTATGAATATCATGACAGAAACTGTGCGATCACAATGAATCTGCCTGATTTCAACAAACTGCTGGATGGAAAACTCGATCCCGTGCTGGCATTTACCATGGGAAAACTGAAAGTGGACGGCGATGTGGGAAAAGCTTTGGAATTTTCCAAGCTGCTCAAATAAAGCAGTAAGCGGAGGTCTTCATTTCATGGAACTGAAAAGATTGGATCATGATCTGACCGTGTGCCAGGTGTCATCTGCGGCGGAAATCGATCTGAATAAAGACTTTTATTTTATCGGGAAGACCGATGAGGAAATCTCACTTGTGTGCCGGACGGAGGATGTACCTGCAAACACCACAAACCGCGACGACGGATGGCGGGGGTTCCGGATTCAGGGCGTTCTTGATTTCTCGCTGATCGGGATTCTTTCCAAATTGTCCGGGATCTTGGCGGAGCATCAGATCGGCATTTTCGCGGTTTCCACTTATAACACGGATTATATTCTGGTAAAAAAAGAAAATTTTGAAAAGGCATTACAGGTCTTGCAGGCGGCCGGTTATGCGATCGCGGATTGAAAAAAACGGGTTGATGTGATAACATTACAGAGATATGCATTAAGGGAAAGGACAACCATCATGAGAATCATTGAATTAACCAAAGAGACTAGGACGGATCTCTTAAATAATCTCCTCAAACGCAGTCCCAACAACTACGGACAGTTTGAGGCGACAGTAAACGAGATCATAAATAATGTGCGGACAAACGGTGATAAGGCATTGTTCGAATACACCGCAAAATTTGACAAATTTGATCTGAATGCCGACAATATCAAGGTGACAAAGGCGGAGATTGAGGAGGCATATAGCAGGCTGGATCCAAAACTGGTTGAGGTGTTGAAGCACTCCGCGGAAAATATCCGCGCTTTTCACGTAAAGCAGCTGCGAAACAGCTGGTTTGATGCGAAACCCGACGGCACGATCCTCGGCATGAAGATCACCGCCATCGAAAAATCCGGGGTATATGTGCCCGGCGGTAAGGCAGCTTATCCCTCCAGTGTATTGATGAATATCATCCCTGCGAAAGTAGCGGGAGTGGAGCAGATCATCATGACCACACCGCCCGGAGCGGACGGCAAGGTGAATCCCGGCACGTTGGTGGCTGCGGACATTGCAGGCGCGGATGTGATCTATAAGGTCGGCGGGGCCCAGGCTATTGCGGCTATGGCTTTCGGTACGGAGTCCATCCCAAAGGTTGACAAGATCACCGGCCCCGGCAATATCTTTGTGGCATTGGCCAAAAAAGCAGTGTACGGCTATGTGAGCATTGATTCCATCGCCGGTCCCAGCGAGATCATGGTGTTGGCTGATGAGACTGCAAATCCCCGCTATGTGGCAGCGGATCTGCTTTCCCAGGCAGAGCATGATGAACTGGCCAGCGCGATCCTGATCACCACCTCCAAGGAACTGGCGGAGAAGGTTTCTGCGGAGATAGACGGATTTGTGAAGGATCTGGATCGTAAAGAGATCATTCAGAAATCTTTGGATAATTACGGTTATATTTTGGTGGCGGAGAATATGCAGGATGCCATCGATGCGGTGAACGAAATCGCGTCTGAGCATCTGGAGATCCTGACCAGGAATCCGTTTGATATTATGACGAGAGTGAAAAACGCGGGCGCCATGTTCCTGGGAGAGCATTCTTCGGAACCTCTTGGCGACTATTTTGCGGGGCCGAACCACATCCTGCCCACCAACGGTACGGCAAAATTTTTCTCTCCGGTCAATGTGGATGACTTTATCAAAAAGAGCAGTATCATCGCGTACTCTAAAGAAGCATTGGAAAAGATCCACACAGAGATAGAGATGTTCGCAAAGAGTGAGGGCTTGACTGCACATGCCAACAGCATTAAAGTGCGATTTGAAGAAAAATAAAAAACACAGATGGAAGAAATGGAGAGCAGACAATGGCAAGAACATCAAAGTTAAGACGTACCACTAAGGAAACCGATATTACAATGATCCTGAATCTGGACGGCAACGGAGAGGCGAAAGTGGATACCGGCATCGGCTTTTTCAATCATATGCTGGAGGGTTTTGCCAAGCATGGTTTTTTTGACCTGGAATGCAAGGTGAAAGGTGATCTGGAAGTAGATGGTCATCATACAGTGGAGGATACCGGCATTGTGCTGGGTACTGCGATCAAGAATGCAGTCGGCGACAAGAAAGGCATCAAGCGTTACGGCTATTTTATCCTGCCGATGGATGATGCTCTGGCGCTGTGTGCGGTGGATCTGTGCGGCAGACCTTATCTGAATTTTGAGTGCGAATTCAGTACTGACAGAGTCGGATATCTGGACACGGAGCTGGTACGGGAATTCTTCTATGCGGTTTCTTATACGGCCGGAATGAATCTGCATATCAAGCTGCTTTCCGGCACCAACAATCATCACATGATTGAGGCAATTTTCAAAGCGTTTGCCAAGGCGCTGGATATGGCAGTGAGTGATGAGCCCCGGACCACAGAGGTGCTTTCCACGAAAGGAAGTCTATAATATGAGTAATCAAACGAAAAAATTTATCCCCTGTATTTATTTATATCGGGAACATGCGGTGAAGGGCCTGACAGACACCACGATCGTGGAGACTGATCCCATCCGACTGGTGCATCTCTATAACGAGAACAATGCCGATGAGCTGATTGTATTCGACATGTCCGAGAGCGATGAGGAGCATGAGGCAAATCTGGATCTCATGAAAGAGATCTGTGCCACAGCGGAAATGGATGTTACCGGCGCAGGCAATGTGAAGCGCATGGAGGATGTGAAAAAGATCCTTTACACCGGCTGCAAGCGGGCAATCCTGGACTATGAAAAGGAGAGCAATATCGCTGTCACAGAGGAGGTTTCCCTGAAGTTCGGAAAGGACAAGATCTGGGTGAGTTACAATGATCCGGCGGTCCTTTCCGCCAACAAGGAGCTGCTCGAAAAATATGTTTCCTCCCTGGTGCTCATGAATCCGCACCAGATCCGGGAGACGATGGAGGTAACAAAGCTTCCTTTTCTGGTACAGATCAATCAGATCGCATTAAATAAATTGATTGAAATATTTGCTTATGAGGGCGTCTGCGGCGTGACCGGAAATACCATCAATGACAATATCAAGGATATTCTGTCCTTGAAAGAACTGTGTCTGCAGAACAATATCGAGGTGGAAAAGCTGAGAGCGGCCTATACCTGGGACCAGCTGAAGAAGAACAGTGACGGGATGGTGCCGGTAGTGGTGCAGGATTACCGTACCTTGGAGGTGCTGATGGTGGCTTATATGAACGAGGAATCCTACAACGAGACGCTGCGCACCGGCAAGATGACCTATTACAGCAGAAGCAGACAGGAGCTATGGCTGAAGGGGGCAACCAGCGGTCATTTCCAGTATGTAAAGAGTCTGACTGCAGACTGCGATCTGGATACGATTCTGGCAAAGGTTTCCCAGGTGGGCGCTGCCTGCCATACAGGAGCAAGAAGTTGTTTCTTCAACGAGATTGCAAAAAAAGACTATGAACAGGCGGACAATCCTCTGCAGGTATTTGAAGATGTGCTCAATGTTATCAAAGATCGCAAGGTTCACCCCAAAGAGGGATCCTATACCAACTATCTGTTTGACAAAGGCATTGACAAGATCCTCAAAAAGCTGGGAGAGGAAGCGACGGAGATCGTCATCGCCGCAAAGAATCCCAATGCAAATGAAGTCAAGTATGAGATCAGTGATTTCCTGTACCACATGATGGTTCTGATGGTGGAAAAAGATGTGACCTGGGAGGAGATCACTACGGAGCTGGCGAACCGTTAGTGTCAGCGGTATTTGTAGTATTCACATGAGAAGCAGCATTTACCCATTGGGTGATGCTGCTTTCATAGTCTTTGGAAAGTGCCTGAAAGCATTGTTCGGTGGGCATTCCGAAAAAAGGTTTCCCCGAGAGATCACAGATGATCAGCAACAGAAACAGTCCGGCAGAGAGCATGACGCGCAGCATAAAAGTGGAGACCGGCGGCTCCTCCTGTGTCTGCGGCATACCTGGTACCGTAATGTTTCCCGCCTCTTCGGTCTTCCCATAAAGAATGAATTCCCGGTGCGCCAGATCATTCCTGTCCCGGTCATAGCGGGAACGCACCTGCTGCATCAGCTCCAGCTTTTTCTCTATATCAAAATGATTTTCCATAGTCAATCCTTAATCCGAAAAGTATTTTAGGTTTGTACATCTTATGCTTCAAAATCGTATTTATTCTCCGGAATAATCTAGTTTTAGGATTTTTGTTCCATACTTGCAGACACCTGTCAAAAATACTATAATGAGAAAAGCAGATTTTTTAAAGGAGACTTTATGAGCACGAAACTTGCGCTTTCAGATGATATTTTGATGAAAATAGAAAAGCCCGAGCGTTATATCGGCGGTGAAGTGAACGCTGTGATCAAGGATAAAGATCAGATTGCCGTGCGTTTTGCCATGTGTTTTCCGGATGTATATGAGATCGGAATGTCTCATTTGGGAATTCAGATTCTTTACGGTATGTTTAATTCTATGGAGGATGTGTGGTGCGAACGCGTCTATTCTCCGTGGGTGGATCTGGACAAGGTAATGCGCAAACAGCGTATCCCGCTGTTTGCGCTGGAGTCCCAGGAGCCTGTGAAAGATTTTGATTTCCTGGGGATCACCATCCAATATGAGATGTGCTATACGAATATTTTGCAGGTGCTGGATCTGGCTGGGATCCCGCTGACTGCTCGGGAGCGAATGGGCAGTTTGACCGGCGGAACCGGCAATTCCGGCAGAGATCTGAACGGCTGGCCGATTGTGATCGGCGGCGGTCCCTGCACCTACAACCCGGAGCCGATTGCGGATTTCTTTGACATTTTCTATATCGGAGAAGGAGAAACCCGCTATGAGGAGCTGTTTGCCCTATACAAAGAATGTAAATTGAATGGTGTTTCCAGAGAGGAGTTTCTGTATCGCGCAGCTCAGATTCCCGGGATGTATGTTCCTATGTTTTATGAGGTGACGTACCGGGAGGACGGCACAATTGCGTCATTTACGCCTGTGAGAGAGGGGCTTCCGACCACCATTTTAAAAGAAATAGCCATGGATGTGACGGCAATCCCTTATCCCATGAAACCGGTGGTGCCGTATATCAAAGTAACACAGGACCGCGTGGTGCTGGAGATCCAAAGAGGCTGCATCCGGGGCTGTCGTTTTTGCCAGGCCGGGCAATTATATCGTCCGGTGCGGGAGCGGGATGTGAAGGTGCTGGAGGAATACGCACTTAAAATGCTGGAAAATACGGGACATGAGGAGATTTCCCTGAGTTCTTTGAGTTCCAGCGATTACAGCCAGCTGCCGGAGCTGATCGACTTTTTGATTGAGGAATGTAAGGACAGGCATATCAATATTTCCCTGCCGTCTCTGCGAATTGACGCTTTTTCGCTGGACGTGATGAGCAAGGTGCAGGATGTAAAAAAATCCAGTCTGACCTTTGCACCGGAGGCGGGCAGTCAGAGACTGCGGAATGTGATCAATAAGGGTTTGACGGAGGAAGTGATCCTGAAGGGCGCAACCCTTGCTTTTGAGGGAGGCTGGTCCAGGGTAAAACTTTATTTTATGCTGGGACTGCCCACCGAGACCGAGGAAGATATCCGTGGGATTGCGGAGCTTTCCAACAAGATTGCCGCGGCTTATTTTGAAACTGTACCGAAGGAGAAGCGAAATGCAGGCAGCGTACAGATCGTGGCAAGCACCTCTTTCTTTGTGCCGAAGCCTTTTACCCCGTTTCAGTGGGCTCCCCAGTGTACGGCAGAGGAATTCGTGGAGAAGGCTTATATCACACGGAAAGCAATTTCCGAACAATTGAACCAAAAGCGCATTAAGTATAACTGGCATGAAGCGGACGCCAGTGTGATGGAGGGGGTATTAGCCCGGGGAGACAGACGCCTCTGTGAGGTCATCCGCCGGGTGTACGAAAAGGGCTGCTTCTTCGACGCCTGGGGCGAGTACTACGATCACGCAAAGTGGTTGGAGACCCTTGCGGAATGTGGCTTGGACGTGGCATTTTATACCAGCAGGAAGCGGGAATTGGATGAGATTTTTCCTTGGGATTTCATTGACTGCGGCGTCACAAAAGAGTTCTTGAAGCGGGAATGGAAAAAGGCGCAGGAGGAATTGATCTCCGAGAATTGTAAATTAAAATGTCAGGGATGCGGCGCCGGAAGGTTTGGCGGCGGGATCTGTACGGAGCCGAAAGGAGCCGTATCAGACGAGAGGGAAACCCCACCTCAGCCAGTGCCGCAAACAGTATCTGAAACAGATAGGACCAAGAACGCGCCAGCGACAAAGCCGAAAGCCATCCGCTTACGCATCAAGTTTTCCAAACATGGAAATATCCGCTTTATCGGTCATCTGGATGTGATGCGATATTTTCAAAAGACAATCCGCCGGGCAGGCATCGATGTGGCGTATACCGGCGGTTTCAGCCCACACCAGATCATGTCCTTTGCGCAGCCGTTAGGCGTTGGTCTGGAGAGCAACGGGGAATATATGGATATCGAGGTCAATTCCCTGACTTCCTGTGAAGATGTGAAAGAACGCCTGAACCGGGCGAGCATTTCCGACATCCGGGTGCTTGATGTGGTTGTGCTGCCGGATGGAACAGGCAATGCCATGGCAAGCGTGGCCGCAGCAGCTTATACCGTACGGTTCCGTGAAGGACGAATGCCAAGATGTCTTGCAAATTCGGATCTTACGGAGCGTCAGAAAATGCTTACCCAGTACCTGGCGCAGGAACAGATCCTGATCCAAAAGCAGGGGAAAGCCGGTATTCGAGAGGTAGACATTCGCCCCGGAATTTATAAACTGGTCTGGAAATCAGATGAAGCGGATACATTGGAAATGCTTGTGGATGCCTCAAGCGCCGGAAATATCAAGCCGGCGCAGGTTTTGGAAACAATGCTGCGCAGATTTGATGAGACATTGGCGGAAAATGCACTCCTGATCACCAGGGAAGAAACCTACGCAAATGCCGGTGACGACAGGCAGCGAAAGCTGATTCCGCTGAAAGATGTAAATTTTGAAAGAGTTTGAAATAATTCTTGTCCTTGCGTCATCTTTCAAGTATAATTAATGTTAATGGTATTTTAAACAACATCGGAAAGGGAACAAAAATGGCACAGAGAAAAGATATTCACAAAGTACTTATCATAGGCTCCGGCCCCATTATCATCGGTCAGGCCTGCGAATTTGACTATTCCGGCACACAGGCGTGTAAAGCGCTCAGAAAGCTTGGTTATGAGATCGTATTGGTCAACTCCAACCCGGCTACAATCATGACAGATCCGGAGATTGCGGATGTAACTTACATTGAGCCGCTGAATGTGGATCGCCTGGAGCAGATCATCGCAAAGGAGAGACCGGATGCGCTTTTGCCGAATCTGGGCGGACAGTCAGGTTTGAATCTCTGTTCCGAATTGTCTAAGGCGGGCATTTTAGACAAATACAATGTTCAGGTCATCGGCGTTCAGGTGGATGCCATCGAGCGCGGTGAGGATCGTATCGAGTTTAAGCATACGATGGAAAAGCTTGGCATCGAGATGGCAAGAAGCGAAGTGGCTTACTCCGTTGAGGAGGCACTGGCGATTGCAGACAGACTGCATTACCCGGTGGTCCTGCGTCCTGCCTACACCATGGGTGGTGCCGGCGGCGGTCTGGTTTACAATGTGGAAGAGTTGAAGACTGTCTGTGCAAGAGGTTTGCAGGCTTCGCTGGTCGGACAGGTTCTGGTAGAGGAATCCATTCTGGGTTGGGAAGAACTGGAACTGGAAGTTGTGCGTGACGCTGACAACAACATGATCACCGTCTGCTTTATCGAGAATATCGATCCTTTGGGCGTACATACCGGTGATTCTTTCTGTTCCGCACCGATGCTGACCATTTCCGAAGAAGTACAGAAGAGATTGCAGGAGAAGTCTTATAAGATTGTGGAATCGATCCAGGTCATCGGCGGAACCAATGTACAGTGGGCACATGATCCCGTGACGGACAGAGATATCATTATTGAGATCAATCCCCGCACCTCCCGTTCCTCTGCGTTGGCTTCCAAGGCAACCGGATTCCCGATTGCGCTGGTTTCCGCTATGCTTGCTTCCGGGCTGACTTTGGCAGATATTCCCTGCGGAAAATACGGTACATTGGATAAATATGTTCCTGACGGAGATTATGTTGTGATTAAATTTGCCCGTTGGGCATTTGAGAAGTTTAAAGGTGTGGAGGACAAGCTCGGCACACAGATGAGAGCCGTGGGCGAAGTTATGAGCATCGGCAAGAACTTTAAGGAGGCATTCCAGAAGGCAATCCGAAGCCTGGAGACCGGACGCTACGGTCTGGGGCATGCAAAGAATTTTGATCAGAAGTCCAAGGAAGAACTGCTCCAGATGCTGGCTGCTCCTTCCAGCGAGCGCTACTTTATCATTTATGAGGCACTGCGGAAAGGTGCCACTCCTGACGAGATCTTTGATCTCACCAAGATCAAGCACTATTTCCTGGAGCAGATGAAAGAATTGGTGGAAGAAGAGGAGAAGCTGCTCGCATGCAAGGGTTCTCTGCCCGCCGATGCTGCGCTGATTCAGGCGAAAAAGGACGGATTCTCCGATAAATATCTGAGCCAGTTACTTGGCGTAAAAGAAGATGATGTTCGGAATAAGAGACTGGCACTTGGTTTAAAAGAAGCTTGGGAAGGCGTTCATGTCAGCGGAACCGAGAACAGCGCTTATTATTATTCCACCTATAATGCAGAGGATAAGAATCCTGTAAGTACCGGCAAACCCAAGGTAATGATCCTGGGCGGCGGTCCCAACCGAATCGGTCAGGGTATTGAATTTGACTATTGCTGCGTACATGCTTCTCTGGCCTTGAAGAAACTGGGCTTTGAGACTATTATTGTCAACTGTAATCCCGAGACCGTATCCACAGACTACGATACCTCCGACAAGCTTTATTTTGAGCCATTGACGTTGGAGGATGTGCTCAGCATTTATGAAAAAGAGCAGCCTGTGGGCGTGATCGCACAGTTTGGCGGACAGACACCTTTGAATCTGGCCGCAGATCTGGAGAGAAACGGGGTGAAAATCCTTGGCACACCGCCTGCAGTGATCGACCTGGCAGAAGACAGAGACCAGTTCCGTGCAATGATGGATAAACTGGAAATTCCGATGCCTGAGTCCGGAATGGCTGTTAACGTTGATGAAGCGCTTGCAATCGCAGAGAAAATCGGTTATCCGGTTATGGTACGTCCTTCCTATGTGCTGGGCGGTCGCGGCATGGAAGTGGTATATAATGCCGAAACGATGGTTGGCTATATGAATGCTGCTGTTGGCGTAACCCCCGACAGACCGATCCTGATCGACAGATTCCTCAACCATGCTTTGGAGTGCGAAGCAGATGCCATCAGCGACGGTACCCATGCATTTGTACCTGCCGTGATGGAGCATATTGAGCTTGCCGGTGTCCATTCCGGTGACTCCGCATGTATCATTCCCTCCAGACATATTTCTGCGAAAAATGTGGAGATCATCAAGGAATATACCCGCAAAATTGCGGAGGAAATGCATGTACAGGGTCTGATGAACATGCAGTATGCGATTGAAAACGATAAAGTATATGTGCTGGAGGCCAATCCCAGAGCGTCCAGAACAGTTCCTTTGGTTTCCAAGGTCTGCAATATCCGCATGGTGCCCCTTGCGATCGATATTGTGACTGCGGAACTCACTGGAAGACCTTCACCGGTACCTGCCCTGAAGGAGCAGAATATTCCATATTACGGCGTAAAAGAAGCGGCATTCCCCTTCAATATGTTCCAGGAGGTTGACCCGGTACTGGGCCCTGAGATGCGTTCCACCGGTGAAGTACTGGGACTGTCCAAGTATTGGGGCGAAGCGTTCTATAAAGCGCAGGAGGGAATCCAATCCAAACTTCCTCTGTCTGGCACCGTATTGTTCTCCGTGAACGATAAAGATAAACCGGAAGCTGTAGAAGTGGCAAAGGATTTTGCGGAAAGTGGATTCAAGATTTTTGCCTCCAAGAATACCTGCAAGCTGTTGAACGAAAACGGTATTGCCGCAACGGAAGTCAAGAAATTAAAAGAAGGTCGTCCGAACATGATGGATATGATCCTGAACGGTGAGGTGGATCTGATCGTAAATACCCCCATCGGCAGCGAGCGCAAAGATGATGACAGCTATTTAAGAAAAGCTGCCATCAAGAAAAAGGTGCCTTATATGACGACTATTGCCGCAGCAAGGGCATCCATCAGCGGTATCAAATCCATTAAGGAGCGCGGCAACAGTGAGGTAAAGTCACTGCAGGAGCTGCATGCGGAGATCAAAGATCTGTAAAAGGAAAAGGCTGTAAGATCATGAGCCGAAATATCAATGTACCGGTCAAGTCCACAAAGGAACTGACCGAATTCCAAAACACCAATAATGGAAAACTCATTTTTACGTCCCTTCGGGGACGTAAAATGGCTTTTCTGATCAAAAATGACCGTCTGATTGCCGCACAGGTATTGGAAGAAACAGAATCCGGTGCCGTCGGAGCCATTTATATCGGTAAAATTCAAAAATTTTCTCCAAATTTAAAGGCTTATTTTGTAGAAATTAAAAAAAATGAAATGTGTTTTCTGCCGGAAACGGAATTATGTTCTGACCGAAAGCTGAAGCCGGGGGATGAATTGCCTGTACAGATCATCCGAGAGCAGCAAAAAACCAAATTGGCCACTGTAACGGCGCGGATTTCCCTCTCCAATGACTATGCCGCTGTCAGCATAGGGCATCCGGGGATCGGTTACTCCAATAAGCTGTCAAAAATCCAAAAGCAAATGATCCATATCTGGTTGCAGGAATCTGACATTCCGGCTCAGATGAATGACACGCCGGGAATCGGACTTGTGATCCGTACAAAAGCAGGAGAGTGCGATGACTTGACGGGAAAAGATCTTTTTCTTGATGCAGTCCGTGAATTACTGGCAGAATTTCAGCATATTTTGCATCAGGCCGAGCATACGGTGTGTTTCAGATGTATCTGTAAAGCACCCTCCATTTATAAGACCGCATTAGACCAACTGTCTGCCCGGCATGAATATCAAGAGATTGTTACGGATGATCCGGTCTGCTTTCAGGAACTGGAAAACATACAAACGATCCCGGTACGGTTTTATCAGGACACCTCTTTTTCCCTTGAAAAATTATATGCATTGGAAACAAAGTTAAAAACTGCCACAGAACGTCGTGTGTGGCTGAAATCGGGCGGTTATCTCATTATCGAGCCGACAGAGGCTTTAACTGTGATCGACGTAAATTCAGGCAAATTTGAAGCTTCTAAGAAGAAAGAAACCGAGGAGATGATCTGGCAGGTGAACCGGGAGGCGGCCATAGAAGTTGCTTTACAGCTCAGACTTCGAAATTTATCCGGCATTATTGTTGTAGATTTCATCAATATGAAGAGAGCAGAAGACCAGAAAGCGCTTTTAGAATTATTGACCACAGAAGTCGGATTGGACACAGCACTGACTAATGTAGTCGATATTACTCCGTTAGGTTTAGTGGAGATTACTCGCAAAAAAAGTTATAAAACTTTAGCAGAACAATTACAGGGAGAATAAAAATCTATGGCCGTTGATCAGGATCGGAAAAAATTTGATCTGTTACATTTTGAAAAGATAAAAGACGGTAAATATCTCAAAAACTACGAATTGACATATAAAAACAAATCAGGGAAAGAAAAGAAATATGAAATTGTCAGCCGACGGGAACTGAAATCTGCTGACGATCTCGGTGCGGCACCAAGCGGCGTTTCTATTGTAGCCACTTGCAACGGAAAGCTTCTTTTATTGCATGAGTTCCGTATGGGAGTGAATCGCACGGTATATAATCTATGTGCAGGTATGCTCGAGGAAGGTGAAACAATCGAACAATGTATAGAAAGGGAACTCTATGAGGAAACCGGGTTGAAATTGAAAGAAATTAAGGTAATACTTCCTCCGTCTTATGCCGCTGTGGCGATCTCGGATGTAACCACCTATATTGCTTTTGCTGAGGTTGAGGGCGACTTCAATGATCATTCCTCCGAAAATGAATTGATTCAGGCAGATTTTTATACGCCGGATGAAGTAAAGTCTCTGTTGGCGCATGAAGCGTTTAGCTCCAGAGCACAGCTTGCCGCTTATTATTTTGCATATTTCGAACACTAAAAGAAAATTTTTAAGGCAATAAACTGTGCGAGATGTATCCTAAAATAGCAATCCAACTATTCGCAAAACACAAGTTTAACGAATAGTTATAACTCTTTGGAATCTAAAATAATCGTAAAGGGACCATCATTTAATAATTTAATTTTCATATCAGCGCCAAAACTCCCTGTTTGTACATCAGGAAGCGCTGATCGACACAGTTCAATAATGTACTCATATAATTCATTTGCCTTATCTGGATCGCCTGCATTGATAAAGGACGGCCGGTTGCCTTTTCGGCAATCAGCATATAATGTAAATTGCGAAACCAGCAATAATCCGCCGGAAACCGCGTTTAAATCCAGATTTGTCTTGCCGTTTTCATCCTCAAAAATCCGCAATCCCAGGAGCTTTTTTACCATTTTATCAGCGATTTCTTTTGTATCAGTCTGGTTCACCCCAATAAAAACCAGAAATCCTTTGTTAATTTGTCCGATTACCGCATCATCCACAGAAACAGAAGCCTCTGTGACGCGTTGGATTAAAAATTTCATACCAAAAACCTCTAAATCTTTAATATTATATCAGGGAACAAAATTCAGCACACACTATTCGTTAAATTATTAACATATTCATCGATCTGCCTTTGCATACACTCGGAAACATTCCCATGTTTCTGATACACCACTGACCATTCTACAATCTTTTCTACGGCTGTTTCTACATTCCACACCGGTTTCCAACCAAAGGTCTTTTTTAGTTTAGAACAATCTAGTTTCAAAAAATTAGCCTCATGCGGTCCATTGTCACACTGATTGATCCACTTAATATCAGCACCTGTTGTTTCATTCCATTTCTGGCAAAAAAAGCTTGTCAGCTCTCCTGTCGTCCAACAATCAGCCGTATCCGGTCCCACATTATAATTTCCTGCATATTTCTGATCCATATACTGGGCCTGTGCGATCATCAGATATGCCACGATAGGTTCCAACACATGCTGATACGGTCTGGTGGAATATGGATTGCGCACAACAATGTCTTTTTGCTGCATTGCCGACCGGATACAATCCGGAATAATGCGATCTGTGGCAAAATCTCCGCCGCCGATCACATTGCCGGCCCTTGCGGTGGAAACAGCCACATTCCTATCTGCCAAAAACGACTTATGGTAGCAGGAAGTAACCAGTTCTGAGCAGGATTTGGAGTTGGAATACGGATCAAACCCGTTTAGCTCCTCATTTTCACGATAGCCCCATTCCCACTCCTTGTTCAGATAAACCTTATCCGTGGTAACATTTAGGAACGATTTCACGCATGAATGAAGCCTCACGCACTCCAACACATTGACTGTCCCCATCACATTTGTTTCATAAGTCAGAACCGGATTCTTATAAGACTCCCGCACCAACGGCTGTGCAGCCATATGGATCACAATTTCCGGCTGAATCTTTGCAAATACTTCTTTCAGATGAGCCAGATCCCGAACATCCCCAATGATCGAGTTCATTCTGCCGGACAAATGACACAGTTCAAACAAATTGGGTTCCGCAACGGCCTCCAGAGAATATCCGGTAACCTCCGCACCTGCCATGAGCAATAATTGACTCATCCAGCTTCCCTTGAAACCGGTATGCCCGGTGAGCAGAATTTTTTTCCCTTTATAAAAATCCAGATCAAACGTCATATCCCTCATCATTCTCACTTTCAAAATTGATACGTTCTTCTTCTATTACAAGTGGTCGGTTCATAACACGTTTATTGATACTCAGAATATATTCACCTAAGAAACCGATAAAAAAGAGTTGTAATGCTCCCAGAATGAGAACTGCCAACAAGATCGGTGTTGTACCCGCAACAAACCGCTCCCAATAAAGTAATTTCAAAATTAAATAAACAATTGCCACAACCATACTGATCACGCCGACAAAAAATCCCAGGAAAGTAGCCAGCCTAAGTCCTACTTTTGTATAAGAAGTAAAGCTGAGCATTGCCGCATCATAAAGCGTAAACCAGTTATTATGCGTTTTCCCGGCTCTTCTCTTCTGTTGTTCATAGGGAATATCTTTTCGACGATACCCTAATTCCGCGACAATTCCGCGCAGGAAAGGCGTAGGATCATCCAATTTACGCAATACCTCTATAAAATCCCTGTCATATAGACCAAATCCGGTGAAATGCTCGATCTGTTCTACATCGGACATCTTTTTGATCATTTTATAATAGCAGGTGCGCATGAAACGCATGATCTTATTCTCTTTGCTGGTCTTTTTGATTGCACAGACGATTTTATAACCCGACTCCCATTCGTGCACCAACTGTGGAATCATCTCTACAGGATCCTGAAAATCACAGCACAGGCAAATAGTACAATCCCCCGTTGTCTGACACATTCCATAGTATGGAGAATTAAATTGTCCGAAATTTTTAGCATTAAAAATAGCCTTGATTTTGGGATTTTCCGCGCAAATTTCTCTGAGAAGCGCCCTGGTCTGATCCTTTGAATCATTATCTATAAAAAGAATCTCATAATCATACGTGGGCAGTTCCTGTGTGATCACTTCAATAACCGCCTTGCTGATCGGTTTTACATTTTCTTCCTCATTATAGCAAGGAATCATAATACTAAGTTTTTTCATCTTAAGTTATGCCTCGTTTCTCGCCCACGCTATGGTTTCGCGGATTCCTGCCTCAAACGGCGTATGTGGTACAAAACCGGTATCTGCCTGCAATTCACTGATATCTGCACAAAGATACATGACCTGCTTTTCTGGATATGGAATCTTTCCAATCTTCAATTCCGCCTGCGGATCAATCGCATCCCGCAATATTTCAATATACTCCCGCAAAGGTCTGACACTGCCCGATCCGATACAATATACCTTACCGGATTTTCCCTTTTCGGACAGCAGATACAGGGCTTCGGCAGCATCTTTGCTATATAGATAATCCCATTGTTGCTCTCCTGCCGTAAATGCAGGAATCTGGCCATCCAATAACTTTCGGATTGCAGAAAGAATCATGGTTCTTTCCCCATCACATGGTCCGTATATGCTTAAAATTCTGGTCCATATATGGATCATCCCATATGTTTCACATTGAATGCGACTCATTTGTCCGGCACATAATTTAGCCATACCGTATCCGTTTTCGGGGAAAACAGGTGTTAATGCAGATAACTTTCCTTCATATCGCCCATATTCCGCCTGTGATCCGGCACCCACAAACACCCTGCAGGACAAACGATGTGCCAATTCTACCGCATCAATCGTATATTGCACATTGCGGATCTGGGTAGACATGTCATTTCTGCCGCTTCCGAATGTTGCATCCCAGCCCAAATGAAAGAAAACATCGCAAGAGCCGATTTCTTCCGTCGTCAATTGATCTAATTGCGAGAGGTCACATTCAACAATATGCACCATTGGATCCTTCGGTATCCGATGAATCCTGTCGGAATGTCTCCTGCAGATTGCAACCACCTCTGTTTTTTGCTCCAAACATTTTTGAATCAATGCAATTCCGATTGCGCCGGTAGGTCCTGTAATCACCGCTCTCATATGTATTATTCCTCGACAGGCTTAATATATAAATTTTCCAATACTTCTTCCCGGGGCAGGAACGGTGCAAGATCTTCCAACGGAGGACTGACTAATGTACCGTCCGGCAAACGTTTCGTGGCACTCTTGGGTTCCCATACCTGCTCTGTATCGGTAAAGATTTCGCAAAATACATACCCGGGCTGCGCAAGCACCTCATCCACGACGGACTTCATTTCCTCATTGCTATGTGCACAGAAGTAGGGAAATCCAAATGCATCCGCAATCTTTTTAAATTCAGGGAAAGACAGATCATGAGATTCCGGTCCGATTCCTACCCTGCAATGCTCTTTAAACAGATTGCTCTGTGTGATACGAATGGAATGATATCCCTGATTATTGATCAGAAACACTTTGATCGGAAGTTTGTTTGTCACAATTGTCTGCAGCTCCTGCAGATTCATCATGATCGATCCGTCGCCTTCCAGACAAACTGTATCCTGATACTCCCCGGCAACACAAAGTCCGATTGCGGCAGGAAGTCCGTATCCCATACTTGCGATTGCGCTGTTTATGATAAACCGTGTCCCTTTCTTGATCACATAATTCTGATGGCCGACCACACAGCAGGCGCCATTGGAAACAGCTGTCAAACTCTTTTCCGGCAATCTGCTGCTCAGCTGTGTGATAAAGGCGAAGACATTGACATAACCGTTGTCAGCCTCCCAATGACGGGGAAGCGTTGCAGGATACTTCTTTTTCCAATTCTGGCATATCTGAATCCATTCACTCCCGGAAAAAACAGGAGAATTCTGACCATTCAAACATGACTTCATTGTCTCCAGAAAATCCAGCGCATCCGCCCAGATTGGCAGCTCAACGTGAATTGTGTGTTTCTTCATTTCCGCCCGATCAATATCCACCATAATTACTTTAGCTTCTCTTGCCCAGGTATCAAAGCTGTAACCGGTCTGTCTAATCGAGATTCGTGTCCCGATAGCAAGCAGTACATCCGCATTCTGTACTGCAAAATTGCCGGGACGATCTCCCATATTGCCGCCTCTGCCGACATAAAGCGGATGATCTGTTTCTATCACATCAATACTGTTCCAATAAGTTACAACCGGTACATTCAACTGATCCAGCACTTCTCTGAAAACCGTATATCCGCCGGAAAGCCGAATCCCCCCTCCGGCATAAATGACAGGTCGCTTTGCCTGACATAACAGTTCAATAACCTCGCTGACAATATCTTTCGAAACCTTCGGCGGTAATTCTCTGTCATCTTCCTCCGGGGAATATCCTGCCAATTCGTCTGTTTCAATAAAACATCCCTGGTAATTTACGGGAATATCGATCCAGATGGGACCGGGTCTTCCGGTTGTCGCAAGATGCCATCCCTTTTCCAAGGCATATCGGATATCCTTGGGATCCTCGATCATAACGGCATATTTGGTCATTGGCTCAACTGATTTTATGATATCATATTCCTGATCTCCCACAGCCCGAAGCTTCAAACCTTCTGTAAATTGTTCTGTGTAGCGTGCAGTGGTATCATACCGCACCTGACCGCTGATCACAAACATGGGAATAGAATCCAGCCAACCACCTACTACTCCGGTAATTGCGTTTGTTCCTCCGGGACCGGTTGTCACACATACCGCAGCGATCCGATTCTCCAGTCTCGCATAGCTTTCTGCTGCAATTGCACATGCCTGTTCATGGTGATTATAAATACAATGCAATCCCTCTTTATGCCCAAGTGCATCGTTTAAATGCATTGCACCGCCACCAACCACCATAAAACAATCCTTTACACCATGGTCAGTCAGAAAATCCGCAACATAATCTGCTAAGCGCTGTCTCATTTTCTATATACTCTCCTGCTCAATAATTTATTGTATTACTTGCAAAATACTCTGCGCCATATAATCGATCATTTCATCCGTCATCCCCGGATATACCCCGATCCAGAATGAATTCTTCATGATAAAATCTGTATTTGTCAGATCACCGACCACCCTGTAGGCATCAGTTCCCCTGATCTGATCAAAACAGGGGTGCTTGATTAGGTTGCCGGAGAAAAGCAATCTGGTCTGAATATTGTGATCTTCCAGATACCGCGTCAGTTGATTGCGATCAATACCGCTCTCCTGCCGTACGGAGATCAGGAACCCAAACCAGGAAGGTTCACTGTGCGCTGCCGGCTCCGGCAGGATCAGCTTATCTGTCGCTGCCTCAAGTGCCTGATGCAGACGATCCCAGTTATGACGCCGCTTCTTGATAAAAGAAGGGAATTTCTTCAGCTGCTCCACACCGATCGCCGCCTGCAGATCCGTAACCTTCAGATTATATCCGAAATGACTGTAAACATATTTATGATCATACCCCTGCGGCAATTCGCCGTATTGGCCGTCGAAACGATGCCCACAGAAGTTATCCCGCCCGGACGGACAGATACAATCCCGTCCCCAATCCCGGTAAGAAAGAATCAGCCGATGCAAAATCGGATCATCGGTATATACGCACCCACCTTCTCCCATCGTCATATGATGGGGCGGATAAAAGCTGCTGGTGCCGATATCGCCCC
>DFDT01000102.1:0-1517 GCA_002368865.1 Lachnospiraceae bacterium UBA3821
TTCTCCCCGGATGCACCTGCTGCAGGAGAGGAGGTTGACTTCCCGGGATAACTCCGTTTTTCCGGATCTGGAAGCAGGACTTTCTCCAGCGCCAGAATCGTCTCATACCTGGGAGATTTCGTCGAACCGGACAGGACCTTCTGCACCGTGGGAAGGGGAAGACCTGCACGCCTTGCGATCTCCGCATATGTGATTCCCGTTTTCTTTTTTATATCCTGCATTTCCTGTATGGTCATTCCAGACTCCTTCGCACGCAAGAGTTTGATAGTTTCTCTTTTGTGATAGCATAATTTCTTTTTATAAATTTCTTATATGATATTTTTATATCATATATTATCATTTCTGTCAAGAATGATCCCTTGCGAGTTTAACAGAATGGTAACCTGAAATCATTACAGGGGCCGTATTATCAAAAATAGGCCAGACTTTAAAAAGCCTGACCCAATCTGTAATGCAACACATATTATTAGCCTCAGCGCACCTCCAGGAGTGCTTTCCTTCGTGGACATACCTACAAAGCAAGTGTGCCGCCTCCCCCGAAGCTGCCGCTTAAACAGGCATCGTTTTAATATTTCCTGCTGAGGACCATATAGGAAATCCAGTACACAAGCAGAATCAGGCACATGGACATATAGAGCACCCTCTGAATGGTCGTATAGCCAAGGATAAAGGCCGCAACAGATCCCGCTGCTTCGAGCAGAACCACGATGTAGCCGGCCCAGGACCAGCTCTTCATGCGGATGAAGCGGTTGCGCTCATCATTTTCCTCTGTTTTTATCCTCTCTCTGTAAACAGGGTCCTTTCTGTATCTCAGATTTCGTGCAAGCTGGAGAGCTCCCACTGCAATGAGCGCTCCTCCGAACCCCGAAAACATAGAAGAATCCAATACCTCCGCTGCAGAAAGCACCAGCAGCGCCAGGCCGGCCATGATCCAGAAAATACTCAGTATCAACCTCCTGTTCTCATTCATGATTTGTCCTCCTCAAAGATAAAAACTTCTTCGATCGTCATCTCAAAATACTGCGCGATTTTGTGCGCCAGCATAATGGAAGGATTGTAACGTCCGTTTTCCAGGGAACTGATCGTCTGCCTTGAGACTCCCATCAGCCTGGCCATTTCCATGCAGGAAAAGGTTGTCAAAGGGGACGGTTCCTTGGTTGTCAAAGGGGACGGTTCCTTTGACACCTTGCATGATAGTTGTCAGAAGAACCGTCCCCTTGACACCAATGACACCAAAAAAAGAAGACCAGTCATCGACGAGTCTATCTGCCTGGGCTGCGGTGTCTGCGCCAGAAACTGTCCCAAAAAGGCTATCACCCTGCAGCGACGCCCGATCGAAGTGATCACCCCTGTCAACAGCACCCACCGCTTTGTCCTGCAGGCCATCGAGAAAGGAACTCTGCAGAACCTTGTCTTCGACAACCAGGCCTTCGCAAACCACCGGGCCATGGCGGCCGTCTTCGGCACCATCCTGAAACTCCCGCCCCTCAAACAGGCCCTGGCCAGCAAACAGTTCA
>DFDT01000102.1:1609-5020 GCA_002368865.1 Lachnospiraceae bacterium UBA3821
TCTCCTGTCCGCACAGAAAAAAAGCAAATAAGGTTGTCAAGGGGACGGTTCTTCTGACACTTTGCGTGCAAAGTGTCAGAAGAACCGTCCCCTTTGACAACCCTTCGTTGACAGTATGACTCTAAAGAGATATAGTATGTTATATCTCTTTAGAGATACTTTTACGCTTTTTGGTCTTTTTAATGGAATCTCTCCCGATTTCGCTTTTGGAGATACGTTTATGAAGAAAATTACACTATATCACGGCTCTCAGCAGATTGTAGAAACTCCCGACCTGTCTATGAGCAGGCCATACAATGACTATGGGCAGGGGTTTTATTGTACGGAGCATTTCGAGCTTGCAGGAGAATGGGCAGTCTCGGAAAGATCTGATGGATACATCAATTCGTATCTTTTGGACATGGAAGGAATGAATATACTGAATCTGAATTCACAGGACTGCCATCTTCTGCACTGGCTTGCCCTTCTTATGAATAACCGAAGGATCCGGCTTTCCACGCCGGTCATGCGAAAGGGTGCAGCATGGCTGAAAGACCATTATCTGATCAGTCTTGAGGGAATTGACATAGTAAAGGGATATCGTGCGGATGATTCCTATTTTTCTTTTGCCAGATCCTTTGTAAACAATGAGATTTCTCTGCAGCAGCTGGGCTCTGCCATGCGTCTGGGAAAACTCGGGGAACAGATTGTGCTGAAATCAAAGGAAGCATTCCGAAGAATCCATTTTCAATCCTATGAAATTGCAGATCATACTGTTTACTACATACAAAGAAGTCAGAGAGACCTTAACGCCAGGTCCTCATGGCAGGAAATCCTTGAGTCTGATGATTTAGATGGTTTGTATATGAGGGATTTGATACGGGCTGCACCCTGTGAAGAAGAACTTCAAATGATAGCGGGTACAGATGATTTGTGAATTGATTTATGAATTGATTTGTGAAATGCATAAAAACATATGCACAGCGAAGCGGACTTAAGAAATGTGATTATTCTGATAACGAGTTGATCAAAAAATCAGAGAAAGGACTCAATATGTATGCCTATGCACAGTGGTATCTGGATGATGCAATGAGAAATCTGGGTGAAGCAGTGGAGTACGCTGTCTGCAGATGCGGCCTGCTCCCGGACCGCTTCATGGAGATGTTCATCGCCGGCGGATTGGCCGATGGATTTGAGAAGGGCAGCCCCCGATATGTATCCGGCATGTCCGGGACGGAACTGGCATGCGAGACAATACGCCGGGCAGGTCTGCACCGGAACCTGCCCGACTCTGTCAGTACAAATGAATATTCTGCGGAATATTGGAGCGGCTGGATACTCGCCCGATATCAATGGGAATGCGGACTTCGATTCCGGGATATCGTCCGTTTTCTGCCTCTGCGGGACATTCTCCACATGTACCCGGCAATGCATGAAGCCTCCGAAGAGAGATTCATAGCTGCGGCGGATCAGATCAGGGAGCGCAGCAGAAAGGAAGCCCGCCTGCAGCAGATCCGCCGTCTCAATACCTACTCTCAAAAAATGCTGTCTGAGCGCTCTGGTGTATCCCTCCGCATGATCCAGCAGTATGAGCAGGGTGCCAAGGATATAAGGAAGGCTTCCGCCTCCGGGATTCTCGCCCTGGCAGAAACACTCCACTGCGACATAGAAGACCTGATCTGCGGGTAAGCTGGTTAATTGATCCTTACCGCTTGTATCCAGCGAGTCATCTGTCCTTTTTTATTCTCCAAATGTGCCGGCGCAGGCCCTCCAGCGTATTTTTTACTCCTTCCATCAGCTGCGGCGGGCGGCAGAAGGACAACGCGCGAAACAAGCGTGCAGTATCCTCCACTTGCGTTGCGGAGACGGTAATGCCCTTTTCCTCAAACAGGCGGCAGAAGACGCTGCGCAGTTCAACAGTCTGTAAAAGCCGGTCAGATTTCTCCGACCGGCTTCAGATAGTATTATTTGATTCTTTGTCAGCGCCAGATACAGGGGCAGAACCTGCTTCCTCTTCTCCGCGGTTTCATGGATCTTCCTGTCAGTGATCCTGAGAATCCATGCGGTCTGCAATTGCGTCCAGGATGGGCTGCGTCCATTCGCTCTGGAAGATCCAGGCCTCGTGCTGCATATCGAAGGGGATGATATCGGGATTGCGAAAGTGCTTCCTGTAGCGCTTCTCATACTTGGGTCCCATTTTCAGCGCATAGATGATATGTACAGTAGTTCCATCCACATGGATGTCATTTTCCAGGGGCGTCACATAGTCGGAATAGAATTCCCGGCTGACCGTTTTGGGATGCAGGGAGACCATGCTGCCGGCAAACTGGTCCATGAAAGCGTCCGTTTCCGAATCCATGTCCATGCCGAAGTTTTTCACAAGCATGTCCTTGAGCTTCTGTCTCTTCTTCTGGCTCTTTGCCGCATCCGCGATCCACCTTCCGACAATTCCTGTCATTATGCGGGCCACCAGGGGATTGCCCTGGTCAAGATCAGAGGATCCAATGAAGCCATGGTCAATATGGATCACTTTGCGCTGGATGAGCAGACCTACAAAACTGCCGCCAAGAGAGGAACCATAGGCGCCGTCCACGCGGCCTCCGTGCCTCTTGAGGATATACCTCTCGATTTTTTCGTCACAGTCAGCATATCCGTGAAGGGCCTCTCTGCCATCCTGTCGTCAAAGCCGTCATAATTGACACAGATCAGATGGTATTGTTGCGCCAGACGGTCGATCACCGTGTGGAAATCATTCGTCACGAGCCTCTGAACGTTTTCTGTTTATCCTGAGATTCTTAATTTTTGTAAGAACTCGGTTTTTGACCGTTTTCCTGTTCTCATCTCTGTCCCTGAAAAAATGAATTCTGCGGATGGTGCTTTTCATGAAACCGTTCATGGAATTTACCTGGTCATTAACAAAGCGGCCTTTTTCAATAATGCTGTTTTTGACCCGGCTGGATCTCTGCACGGTATTATCCACGATGCTTTCCATGCTCTGGTTAAAACTGTTGTCAACATGGACAACTATGCTGTCAAAATGATAGAGAACCGTCACTGTAAGCGTAAAATCGACCGCAAACACAAAAACAAAGCACAGAGACAAAAGTTCGATCAGGATAGGAATGATATGTCCGACAGCATTCTCTGTAAATGGCGCTATAGCATGCACAACCAGCAGCCCTGCCAGTCCAAACCCCATACTGGTAAAGAGGCTGATCCTGCCGTGAAGATTCAGCGGAAAGTCACTGTAATCCCACCAGGCTGCATGAAACAGCTTCTCAAGTCCCCAGGAAGTTATGTATTCCAGCCCCGCGCTTCCTATGAAGGCGATCAGGAAAATCTGCCACAGACTCAGTAGGATTCCATTTCCTATCGCCACTTTCATGATCACAGAAATTGCCACAGCTCCGGTACCATAAATCGGACAGGCCG
>DFDT01000183.1 GCA_002368865.1 Lachnospiraceae bacterium UBA3821
TCATAGGTCTTGCCGGCGGACCGTGTGCTTGCCGCAATTGTCGTCACCTCAAACCAGGGATGGTTCTCCAGCAGAGAGATAAATCTCTGTCCTACCATACCCGTTCCACCTAAGATACCAACTCTCAATTTGTCACTCATTTCTTTATCCTCCATTGTTTTCAATCGTTTATTTTCCTTCATGCAAAAATAGCTGTTTCATCTTCCAGATAAGCCTTGTGCATGGCAATGACCTTTTTCATGGCGTCCGGTCCCGGCGCACCTATGGTCAAACGCTTTTCCACGCATGTCTTCAGAGATATCGCATCGTAGATATCATCTTCAAACCGATCGCTGATCGCCTTTAATTCCTCCAGGCTCAGCGCATCAATGGAAGTGTTCCTGTCAATGCAGTACAGCACCAGTCTGCCAATGATCCCGTGTGCATCCCGAAAAGGCACGCCCTTGCCCACCAGATAATCCGCCGCATCCGTCGCATTGGTGAATCCGTTCATGGCGCTGGCGGCCATGCGGTCCTTTTTAAACTTCATGGTCGCTAACATTCCGGTGAACAGAGCAAGGCAATCCCGAACGGTATCCATGGCGTCGAACGCCATCTCCTTGTCCTCCTGCATGTCCTTGTTGTACGCCAGTGGGATTCCCTTCATGGTGGTCAGAAGGCTCATCAGCGCACCGTAGACACGTCCTGTCTTTCCTCTCACCAGCTCGGCGATATCAGGGTTTTTCTTCTGCGGCATGATGCTGCTCCCTGTGGAATACGCATCATCAATCTCCACAAACTGATATTCATTGGAATTCCAAATGATGATCTCCTCGGAAAACCGGCTCAAATGCATCATGACTGTGGAGAGTGCCGCCAGAAATTCAATCAGATAATCTCTGTCGGAAACCGAATCCATACTGTTCAGCGTGGGCCCCGTAAAGCCCAGAAGTTCCGCGGTCATTTCCCGGTCCAGCGGATAGGTTGTCCCGGCCAGCGCCCCTGCGCCCAAAGGACAATAATTCATGCGGGTGTATATATCCTTCATGCGAAGTCTGTCCCGCTTAAACATCTCAAAATAGGCTCCGTAATGATGAGCCAATGTGGTCGGCTGCGCTTTCTGCAGATGAGTAAAGCCCGGCATATAGGTCTCCAGATTCTCCTCCATGGTCTGTAAGATCACACCGAGCAGATCCTTTAACAGCTCATCCACTGCCGCAACCTGATCTCTGGTATAGAGACGCATATCCAAAGCCACCTGATCATTCCGGCTTCTTCCAGTATGCAGTTTTTTCCCGGCATCCCCGATCCTGTCGATCAGATTTGCCTCCACAAAACTGTGAATATCCTCATACTTGCTGTCAATTAAGAGCTCCCCGCTCTCCACATCCGCCAGAATGGATCTCAGTCCGTCCACAATGGCCTGACGCTCCGGCTCTGTCAGAATTCCCTGACGCTGCAGCATAGTCGCATGGGCAACACTGCCCTCAATATCCTGACGGTATAGTCTCTTGTCAAAGTCGATGGAAGCATTAAATGCATACACCTGCGCATCGGTTTCTTTGGTGAAACGCCCGCCCCATAACTGTGCCATATCTTTCTCCTTTGCTGTCATTTATACGGTCTGTCCGCATAATTACATTGTATTTTAACATAAACGTTCCTTGAATGCAATATTGCGGATACACCTTTTTCCCTGCGATTCATACTATAAAACAAACCATTATTTTATGCGTAGAAAGGTCCGTATATGACTGATTCCTATCTGATATTGCTGCGCAATATCGACTACTCTTACCACACGCTTTTCGGCGAGACCAAAGTGCTTGACCATCTTTCCTTTGGCGTAAAGGAAGGCGAGTTTGCTGCGATCGTCGGGCCAAGCGGCTGTGGAAAATCAACGCTTCTGTCAATTATTGCGGGACTGCTGCAGCCGGAGGATGGCACCATCTCGGTGAATAATCCTGACGGCAGTTTCAGTTATCCGCGCATCGGATATATGCTGCAGCATGATCATCTCTTTGAATGGCGCAGCGTCTACAAGAACGTGACCCTTGGCTTGGAAATTCAGAACAGGCTCACCGATGAGAGAAAGGGCTATGTCAATAAACTGCTTTCCGATTACGGTTTGGAACAATTCAAAGACAAGCGCCCAAGCGAGCTTTCCGGCGGCATGAAGCAGCGGGCAGCCCTGATCCGCACGCTGGCTCTTGATCCGCAGCTGCTCCTTTTGGATGAACCCTTCAGCGCACTGGATTATCAAACCAGACTTTCCGTGTCTGCAGACATATGCCACTTGATCCGCCAGACCGGTAAAACCGCTCTGCTGATCACCCACGATCTCTCCGAAGCAATCTCCCTGGCCGATCGCATTATTGTGCTGAGCAAGCGCCCCGCCACGGTCAAATGTGAACTGCCGATCCGGCTGACCGTGAAGGATCACTCACCTTTGGCTGCCCGGAACGCACCGGAGTTCAACGGATATTTTAATCAATTGTGGGAGGAAATGAAAGATGAAGGATGAATTGACAAGACAGGAACTATTTATGAGGCAGCATAAAAGCCATCACAGGCAGATTGCTTTTCTGCGCCTGCTTTTGCTGGTGCTTTTTTTAATTGCATGGGAGGTCAGCGCGAGGGCCGGTGCGATCGACAGTTTCTTTTTTTCCAGCCCCTCAAAAGTAGTGGCATTGTTTGTCGGCATGTGCCGGGACGGCAGTATTTTCCCTCACATCTGCATCACCCTGTTTGAAACTTTTGCCAGCTTTCTGCTGGTATTTCTTGTCAGCCTGATCGCTTCCACGCTGCTTTGGCACTCCGGTAAACTGTCAGAAATTTTAGAACCCTACCTGGTCGTGTTAAACAGCCTGCCCAAATCAGCGCTTGCGCCGCTCTTCATCGTATGGCTGGGCACCGGTACCAAAACCATCATCGTTGCCGGAATTTCCGTGGCGGTATTCGGCTCCGTCATCAGCTTTTACACTGCCTTTCGGCAATGCGATCCGGAGAAAATCACGCTGATCTACACTTTGGGCGGCACAAAGCGGGACGTATTTCAAAAAGTAGTGCTTCCCTCCTCCGTCCCGCTGTTGCTAAGCACGATGAAGGTCAATATCGGCCTGGCCCTCGTCGGTGTGATCATCGGTGAATTTCTGGCAGCCCGCAAAGGTCTCGGCTACCTCATCATCTACGGTTCACAGGTCTTTCAGCTGAATCTTGTGATCCTGAATATCATTATTTTATGCCTCATTGCCATGGGCTTTTATAAGGGGATCCAGGTCATCGAACACCGGATCCGCAAGAGAATGCAGCTTTGACCGTGGTGTATCCCGCTCCAGTCACATCAAAAAAATTCCCGCAGACATGCCTGTCACGGGAATTTTACATAATCTCATTAAAAAGAGCTGAAAATGGGACTCGAACCCACGACCCCTTCATTACGAGTGAAGTGCTCTACCAACTGAGCTATTTCAGCATCT
>DFDT01000204.1 GCA_002368865.1 Lachnospiraceae bacterium UBA3821
AGAAACCTCAAGAATACCAAGTGGCTGGAGCGAAGCCTGGGAACCTTGGGCGGCGGAAACCACTTCATAGAGATCGATGAGGCGGCAGACGGCACCAAATATTTGGTCATTCACAGCGGTAGCCGTAATCTGGGCAAACAGGTGGCAGAGCTTTACCAGCAGCTTGCCATTGATCTGCGAAAGGGAATCGGTGAGTACCTGGAGGCCAGAGAGGAGATCATCCGTACCTACAAAGAGCAGGGACGCAGAGCTGAGATTCAGGAGGCATTACAGAAATTGAAATGGGATAAGGAGAATCTGGAGCCGGATATCCCTGCTGATCTGTGCTACCTGAGTGGGAAATATTTAGAGGATTATCTGCATGATGTGGAGATCTGCCAGCGTTTTGCCCGTAGAAACAGGGAAAAAATGGCAGAAGTGCTCTTAGAGCGCACCGGGATGAGTGGAAGCAATGCCTTCCACACGATCCATAACTACATCGATACCGATGAAATGATCCTGCGCAAAGGCGCCATTGCTGCCCATGCGGGAGAGAAAGTGCTGATCCCGATCAATATGCGGGACGGAAGCGTTCTCGCGATAGGCAAGGGCAATCCGGAGTGGAATTACTCAGCGCCTCACGGCGCAGGCCGGCTGATGTCCCGCACCAAGGCGAAGAATACACTCACTTTGGAGGAATATCAGGAAACGATGAAGGGAGTCTACACGACTTCCGTGAACGAGAACACATTAGACGAGGCACCGATGGCATATAAATCTCTGGAGGACATCATAGATGTCATCCGGGAGTCCGTAGATGTCATTGATATTATGAAACCCGTCTACAACTTTAAGGCATCCGATTAACGTAGGGGAGGCATATGTGCCCTTGCTGTCGCAACTGTGAGACAGCGGACACTCTCCTGCGCAGGTCGGTGACCGGAACAGGAGGAGAATTATGATGCACAACATTCCAATCATCAATCTGGCCGCTACAGGCCAGAACATCATCGCACTGCGCAAGAGCGCAGGGTTCACGGTGCGTGACCTGCAGGACATCTTTGGCTTTGCCACGCCCCAGGCCATCTACAAGTGGCAGCACGGCGCGGCGATGCCCACCATCGACAATCTGGTGGTGCTGTCGGCAGTGTTCGGCGTGCCCGTGGACGACATCCTGGTGTTGGAGGACGCCGGGATGCAGGCCGAGAGCGCATAGAGAAGTTGGGTAATTATAAAAAAGGAGGTGCGGCGCGCCTCCTTTTGTGTTAGTATTTGTTTTATAAGAAATTAACAATATAAGGAGCATATCATTATGTACGAATACGATATTGACGAAAGCAATTCATTAAAAGAAGAAATAACGGAACTTCTGTCACTCTGTGAAAGGTATGATGAGGAAAATGACGGTGAATACTCGTATTTTGATCCTGCTATATCCGAAGAAGATATGATCAACTGGGAGAGGGAGAATAATGCGTCTATTCCCGAATCATACAAGGAGTGGCTGAGGTTTACGGGAAAATGCAGAATCGCCCAGAATACAGCTATGTTTTGGAACCCGTCAGGGTTTAATTCTGATTTTGTCGAAGAGGATATGGTGGTAATCGGCGAACTGATCGGGGATGGTGAGAGGGTTTGTTTTTCAAAGACTACCGGAGAAATGATGGAATTGTTTGAAGGGAGAAGTACGGTTGTTGAAGGTTTTGGGGAAGTGCTTTCCAGAATTATCAGAATGCTTGATGACCAGCCAAACCTTTCGCATGAAGAGTACGAAAAATTATTGAAAAAACTTCAAGCAGATAGAGAAGCGGGAAGAATATAAAAATGTCTTATGAAAGCAAGCTATATGTATAGAGAGGAACATCATTATGGCACAGATCGATCGGTTAAAAGAAGTGGTGGAGAAACTGAGAGCGGAGGACGGCTGTCCATGGGATCGGGCGCAGACCCACAGCAGCCTGAAGGCTGCCTGTGTGGAGGAGGCAGTGGAGGTTGTCTCCGGCATTAATATTTTGGAGCAGACCGGAGATGCAGATAATCTGAGAGAGGAGCTGGGAGATCTGCTCTTACAGGTGATGTTTCATGCGGTGATAGCGGAGGAGGAAGGCCTGTTTACCTTTGAGGAGGTGGCGCAGACCATATCCGATAAGATGGTGCGCAGACATCCCCATGTATTCTCCGGCGTGACCTTTGCCTCCGAGGAAGAACGGCACGCGTCCTGGGAGGCTATCAAGAAGGAGGAGAAAGCGGGAAAAGAATGGCAGACGCCTTATCTGGCTGCAGCTATGGATGAGGCAGGGGAGTTGATCCGGGTGGCAAAGAAGCGGAAAGGATTTAATCCTGACGCATTATAATACCCATATATGCATCCTGCATGGCTTCGCGCAACGCATAAGGGGAGGTTGCGTTTCCCCGTGCGTATTCTGCGGTATGTTTCATCAGATGGGCGATCGCTGTTTCGTCCTGAGACAGCCCGCACAGACCGAATTCCGGCATGTACAATACTTCTTCCTCAAAAGTGATCCGGGTAATCTCGGTCACGGTATGGAAATTTGGATTGGTGCTTTCGGTTTTTACCTGTCTTGATTCAAGGATAAGTTCGGATACCTTTGGCTGGTTCCGGGGATCCAGGTATGCAATGCGATGGTTCATGATCTCGCCGCGGCAGCCTTGTATTTTCAGAAAATTCCCCCGGATCGGGGAACGATACTGTTCAGAATCGAAGTCATACAGCGCAGTCTTGCCGTCTGCAAAGATAAAGGCAGCAAGAGTGCGCTTTTTGTCCGCTATGCGGCCGTCAGTGTAGCACTCGTACCGCGTCAGGGTCTCTGCAGTGGGAAAAGAGAAAGTCTTTGCTGTTACCGTAAAAGCAGTGTCTGCGGACACACCAAGGAATGCGCGCATCAGACTGGCGGCGTGATAATCATGGGCAACGGAGATCATCAGAAAATCCGGCGCGCCGATCACCCCTTTTTCAAGCAGTTTGCGCAGGGCAATGTATTCCGGATAAAACTGATATTGCTCGGCGACCACAAGTTTAGGTTCTTTTCCGGCGGCATAAGAGGAAATCTGTTCCAATGTCTCAAGATCTACGGCGATCGGGGTTTCACACAATACGGTGAAACCGTAATCCAGCCATTCTCTGCTCACTTGGGCGATCACAGTTTTGGTCACGGCTACCACGATAAAATCCGGCTGCAAGGATCTGCATTCTTCCATGGAGGTTGTGGTATGGACACCAAATTCTGCAGCGATCAGAGCAGCCTTTTCTTCGGTGCGGCAAAACACAGCGCACAGCTCGAAAACGCCAGGCAGAGCCCTCGCGATCCGGATATAATACTGTGCACGCCAGCTGGAACCGACGAGCACGAAACGATATTTTGATGCAGCAGTGTTTTGATCCATAGAGACCTCCTTTGGATATTTGTATGCGAGTTTATTTTATCACAGCAGGAATGGAATAGGCAATATTTGCATACTTGTCCAAATGATGATATAAGCGGTAGCGACGCTGTATAACAGCAGTTGGACGGTGTTTGAATTGATTGAAAAACGCAAAAGGGAGCATCAGGCTTTTCGCTAAAATTACCGCCCAAATTGTAAGAAAAAATACTATAAAAATTTCAAAAGGTATGGTACAATGAACAAACACCGTCATTTGGTGGGAAACGTATAAATATATTGAGCATAAAGCAATTGTAGGATGAAACGTGAAAAATAAAATGAATAAGCTAAAGAATTTTATATTATATGCAGGAACAACGAAAGAGGAATACAGAGCGTTGCGCCCGGATATCATGGCAGGAAACAGGGTAAATCTGTTGCGGTATTCTCTGATCGGTATTTTTATTTTTGCAGCACTTATTGTGTCCAGTTTCCTGTATGGAGGATTTACCACGGTAAATATGACCAGTTATGTGGAATCATTTGCCGTTATGCTGATCATTTTTGCGGGGACACTCTGGATCGCGCCGAAGTACCCCGGAATGATCCCGGTGCTGATGGGGGTGTTTATCGTTGCGGTGTATGCATTTTCTATCCGGATCTCCCTGCTGCATGCAGAAAAACCGGCGGTAACGGTGATCGTATTCTTGCTGGTGGTACCGATCCTGTTTTCCATGAATACCGTGGTGAGCACTTTGATCACCGTAGCAGTTACCGTACTGTTTTGTGTGCTGGCTTGGAAATTGAAGGAACCTGATGTGGTGGATTCAGACTTGTGGAATACGATATCCTATGGTATGTTAGCGATCGTTACCAATCTTTTTCTTGAGGAAATCAATATCCGGGCACTGCGGCATACGAAGAAAGTTGCATATCTGAGCGAGACGGATCTTTTGACAGAGACTAAAAACAGGAACTGTTACGAGAGCAATCTGAGTTTTTACGAGCGATGCGCGAAACGCGCGATCACCTGTATCTTTGCAGATGTCAATGGGCTGCATGAGTTGAATAACACAAAGGGTCATGCAGCGGGAGACGAGATGTTGAAAACGGTTGCAAAGGAACTGGTTAAGTGCTTTGGTGAGGCGGACACCTACCGGATCGGCGGTGACGAATTTGTGGTCTTTTGTGTGGATGTGCCCATTGAGACGATCAGGGAGAAGCTTGAAATCGTGGGAAGGAGCGTCAGAGAGAAGGATTATCAGGTTTCCTTCGGCGTGGAGACCATGTCACATGAGAATTGCAATATACAGGAATTGATCCGCAACGCTGAGGAAAATATGTATAATGAGAAAGAAGAGTATTACAGGAGTTCTGGGAAAGTACATAGATAACGGGAAGGAACGACTTTGATTCCGGTACGGGAGATTGCGGGATACTGACCGGACACAGGAATGAGACCACTCTTGATACAAATCATCTGTTGACAAAAACGCTTATCAAATGTAATATAAAATTACTTTTGATAAGCGCATATTTGATCTTTTGATCTGGGGCATTTTCGCCCGATTTTTCAAGCACGAAAAATGAGATGGAACGAACCATATAAGAAACCGAAACAGAAATAGGAACGGAAATCAAAATAGAAATCGGTCGCTTTTTCAAATGATTTTAAATCGTCGAGAAATATCAGGGGTAACCACACAACCCTAAAAGGAGGACTAGGTATGGCAGTTTTTCTGGTTGACTATGAAAACGTATCCGCAAATAACGGTCTCAAGGGGGCAGA
>DFDT01000001.1 GCA_002368865.1 Lachnospiraceae bacterium UBA3821
GGCATCTGGATATCCATCAGAACCGCATTATAATAGCCCGGCTTGGCCGTTCTGACCTTCTGTACTGCCTCTTCCCCATTGGTTGCCGTCTCCAGTTCAAATCCCAGGCTCTCCAGCTGCATGGTGGCAATCTCCCGATTGATCTCCACATCATCCACCAAAAGCAGGCGCATGGAGCTGAAATCCACAGCGGGTCGTCTGTCCCCTTCCTTTTGGACATCGTCAGTCTTCTCTGCGGTCTCGTCGCCCTTTTGCAGCTCCAGCGAAACATGAATGGTAAACTCCGTTCCCTTGCCCTGCGTCGTCTGCACCTCGATGGTGCCGCCCATCATCTCGATAATACTCTTCGTGATCGCCATGCCCAAGCCTGTTCCCTGTATCTTGCTGACTGTGGAAGTGCGCTCCCGCTCAAAGGCCTCGAATACCTTGGCTGCAAACTCCTTGGACATGCCGATACCGCTGTCCGCTACCCTGATCTCATAGAGGCCGTAGCCCTCCTGCTCCGACGCAAGCTGTCCGGCCGTCACGGAGACCGTCCCGCCTTCCGGCGTGAATTTATAGGCATTGCTGACCAGATTTAACAGCACTCTGTTCAGCCTGTTTTTGTCACACATAACCCTGCTGTCCCTGATGCCGGAGGCGTCCACGATATATCGGATCTTCTTCTCGGACATCTGCGTGGCAAACATATCCTCCACTTCCCCGATGGTTTTTTTTAGATCCACCGCTATGGGCTCCAGATCCATTTTGCCGCTCTCGATACGGCTCATCTCCAGGGCATCGTTGATCAGTGCCAGCAGATGATGGCTGGAGCTCTTGATCTTCTGAATGTAGGTCTTCATCTCCGGCAGGGTGGTCTCTTCCCGATCCGCAATATTGATATATCCGATGATGGCATTGAGCGGCGTCCGAATGTCATGGGACATGTTGGAGAGAAACGCCGTCTTGGCCTTGCTGCTCTCCACCGCAAATATCTTTTCCACCTCCATCTGCTGTTCCCGCTTGGAGATGGTGGTATAAATGCTGAACATGATGCCGAGACTGGCCACGATCAAGATCATCTGAATCACGCTGTTGCGCGTCAGTATCCTGTCTGCCATCAGAAGCTGCTCCGTAAAATACGCCTCCGCATCCTCCATGACCGCTTCATCCATCCCCGCACTGTGGGATTCGTAGTAGGTCCGGATATTGTCCACCACCGTCTGCGTCATCTCGTCACTGGCCTGCTTCACCCACATAAGGGAGGTGAAAAAGATCAGAAACAATAATCCGATCCAAACCACCGTAGATTTGCCGAACCGTCTGTCTTTGTCCTTGGAGAATACCACACGGAAATAGATAAAGCCCAAAATGCTCCAGGTCGCCAGAATCAGATAGGACTCTGTGGACATTGCCCCTGCGGACCATGCCATAAAATACAGGAAAAAGACGGCAGACATCACCAGTCCAACGATTCCCGTCAGCTGGATCTTCTGATTCTGCTCCCTGCGGGCTGTGGCGAGCGCATCCGCTGAAGTATAGGCATAGGCGATGGTCGCTCCCACCGTATTCACATCCACGATCCAGCTGATGGCAGTTCTGCCCAGAAAAGGAATGAACACGGAGATTCCCATGAGGAATGCCAGCGCGTTCCTGGGATTGCCGTGTGCGTCCAGCCTGCCGAACCATTCCGGCAGGATTCCGTCCTCCGTCATGGTATAGATCAAACGGCTTGCCGCAATAAAGTTTCCGATCAGTCCTGTCATGATACCGGCAAACGCGGCCACACCCAGGATCACTACCCCGGCACTATCACCGGTTATGCGGCCTATCGTATCATATGCCGCATAAAATGCGGGAAGCGCAGTCAGCCCCTTCCTGTTTCCCAGATCGGCAATATTGTCACTCCAATTCTCATAATAAGGAGCAGGCCAGGCGTCAACAGCCGGTACGATCCTGGCCGACATCAGCGTCAGCGCGATATAACAAAATGTGCCGGTGAGCAGCGCTGCTGCCAGCACCCATATGGTTTTTTTCACCGGAAATCTGAATCCAGCAGTGGAATTGGACACGGATTCAAACCCCACAAATGCCCAGGGAGAGAGGGCAACAATGGTAAATATCTGCATCGCCGGCATTTTGCCATTCGGAGCAAAGGCAGGCGTCAGCTCCACCGTATTCGCCGGGTCCGCACAGAACACCGCGACCGCACACACCGCCACGCCGCCCAGCAGAAGCAGGGCAAACAGAACCTGCAGTCCCGCTGCAAGCCGCTTGCCGTACATACAGACCAACCCGCAGATCACGATGGCCGCAACAGATAACATCACTTCCCCAAAGAAAACATCATAGCCGAAGATCCGATAATGAAAACCGAACTGGAATGTAGTCCCCAGCAGATTCCTGCTGATCAGTCCCAAGGCCGATGCATTGGCCCAGATGATCGCCACATAGACTAGGATCAGGAACCACGCGCTCATAACCCCGTGGTCATACCCAAAAGTATTGATCGTGTATGTCAATGTGCCGCCGGCATCCGGATACTTGTTCATCAGATAGTGATAGTTGATCCCGATGATGAACATGACCACCGCGCCGATCAGAATCCCCAGCACGGTTCCAAGCGGTCCCGCTGCCGGAAGAAAAGTCGTCCCCGGCATCACAAACGCTCCCCATCCCACTGCGCAGCCGAAAGACAACGCCCACACCGAAAGCGGCGAGAGATAACGCTCTAACCCTGCCCCTTCTTTTTGTTCTGCTCTACGCCCCAAACTTCCTGCGTCTGCCAAAATAACCTCTCCCCTCTTTGGCTTCCGGCTTCTCCATCCGCTATCTGCTGCGCATCCTGCGCACAAACAGCTTCAGCCGGTAATACCAGTAAAACTTCAGATCCGATCCCGCCTGCATATAGATCAGTTCCTGTTCCTCCGCGCCGGTAAACCGCTGAAAATAAGGATTCAGCCGAAAACCGGGGAACTTCACCTTTACGCCCCGCCGCAATTCCTTCACAAAGGAAAGCTTCGGATGCTTCACACCGGACATATAAGAAAACAAAGTATTCACATAATAAAGTTCCGTAAAGCGATATTCAATCTCGTCATGATAGGTGTCCAAAAATCCCCGCCACTTGCATTCGCCATACAGGAGCTCCGCGGCCTTCATGCGGTCCCTGCATTTCTCCTCCGTGATATGATGCACCGTGGACACATTGTGCTGGTAATAATAATACAGGGGCTCTTCCACCCGCTCAAAGTGGGTAAAATACAACGACCACACCGGTCCGGCACAATTGTCCTCGTAGAAGATACCCTCGGGAAAACTCAATTGATTCTCTTTTATCACCGAATGCTTATAGATCTTAATGACCATGCTCCCGGAGCGCATCAGAAGGCTCTTGTGCTTCTCTTCGTCCAGCACGCCGGTCTGGGATGCATCGTTGTTGGAAACGACTTCCCCTACTTCCATGGTATGTTCCGTCACCAGGTTGTAGTCACAGCCCACCATGTCAGCACCGGTTTCTTCCGCCTTGCGCAGCAGCTTCTCGTAATAATCCGGCGTCACCCAGTCATCGCTGTCGATAAATCCGATCCACTCACCCTCCGCCACCTTCAGGCCTGCGTTCTTGGCTCCGCCTTGGCGGCGGTTGCGCTCGTTGTGCAGAACCTTGATCCGCTGCCCATATTTGCGCTCAAATTCCCGCAAGATCTCCAGGGAATTGTCCGTGGAGGCATCGTCCACAGCGATGATCTCATAGGGCTCCCGCAGGGTTTGGTTGACCAAGGAATTCAGGCAATATTCCAGTTTTTGATCTGCCGCCATATTATAGACGGGCACGATAATACTCAGTTTCATAAGGTCCCCCGCTCTATGGTCACCTTCCCGTTCTCTACGCGGTACACCAGATCACACTTTTCAATGGTCTGCAATCGATGGGCAATAATCACCAGCGTCTTCCTGCCGTGCAGTCTGTTGATGGACTCCATGATGGCCGCCTCTGTGTCATTATCCAGCGCGGAAGTCGCCTCATCCAGGATCAGCACCTCCGGGTCATTGTAAAGCGCCCGGGCAATACTGATACGCTGGCGCTGTCCGCCGGAAAGCCGGATCCCCCGCTCACCGATCTTCGTCTCCAGTCCGTCCGGAAGCGTCTTGATAAATTCATCCAGCTGCGCCTCCCGCAGAACCTCCCAGACCCTTTTCTCATCAATCTTTTCCTCCGGCACACCGAACGCCACATTCTTGCGGATTGTGTCATCCAGCATGAAGATCATCTGCGGGATATATCCCACATTTTTCAACCACTTCCGGTAATTCTGCCGGATGTCCTCACCATCCGCCAACACCTGCCCGGTCCGCAATTCCAAAAGTCCCAGCAGGATATCCACCACCGTACTCTTACCGGCCCCCGTAGTGCCCACGATACCCACGGAAGTCCCCACCGGCACGATCAGACCCGCGTGATCAAAGATCAGCTTGTCCGTCTCCGGATAGGCATAGGTAATATCCTTTAATTCAATTGATTTCTTTACCGGCAGCTTCTCATTCTCATCCGTGGCAAAGGACATGTCCACCTTTTCATCGTCAATCTCATCCTGTAGATTGTCGCTGACGCCCATGAAGAACGGCTCAAAGTACGCAATGGAATTGATCTGATTGTTGATGCGGTTCACGCAGGGCAGCAACACAAAGGCCGCCGCTGCCAGCGTGGAAAACACCGCCAGCATATTTTCCGTGGATACGCCGGCAATCACCATATAGATCATATATCCCACCATCGTCGCCACACAGACCGTCTCGATCAACAGCTTGGGAATATTATTGTACAGGCTGTATTTCTGTACCGCATTCACATAGCCCTGCCCGCACTTTTTGTACTCGTCCACAAAATACTGCTCCTTGCCGGCAACCCGGACCTCTTTCATGCCCTGCACCGTCTGGGAGATCCATTTAAACAGACTGCTGTAATAGTCCTGATTGTCCTTTCCGGCCTTGTACATAATGGGCTTCAGTACCGCCTTTACGCCGAGCATCAGCACTACCATCACCACCGCTAACAGAACTGTCATGGTCCCGTTGGTCATAAAGCAATAAGTAATGATAAACAGAGAAACGACTCCGTCCGACATCATCTGCAATAACGCCAAGATCAATGCGTACATATTGTTCACATCGGATGTAATACTGCGCTGCACCACCGCGGTATCCGTATCCGACCGCAGATAAAACTCATAGCTTCTGCGCAGATAATTGCGCATCATGCGCTCCGAGGTGCGAAACTGGTTTGTATAGATAAACGCAAAGGTCAGCTTCTGCTGCACATACAGAAATAGGTTTTTTACAATAAATGTCGCGATCAGAAGCGCCATGATCGTCACAGCAAAGGTCTCATAATCAGGACTGCCGAACCACCGATAGATCGTGGAAGCAATCCGGCTCTTCTCTATGGCTTCCGGGTCGATGACAATATTCACCACCTGCACCAAAAGCCCCACGCCGGCTGTCTGCAGGAACGCACCGATGACCATGAGGAACATCAGCCCCACCATGGTCGTCTTCTGCTTTCTATCCAATAAAACATTTAGCTTCTTTATGATCTGAAACATATCTTTTTACGCGTCCTTAATTCGTTTTATGCCAACCTGCTCATTCTGCCTGTGAATCAGCGGATCTTCATACAGATCCATGAAATCCTCACCCAGCCGGTCTATCTCATCCGCAAACTGAATCGCCTTGATCTCCGTCAGCACCGTCACCGCTTTTTTAAAATGCAGGTTCGGGAAATAATTCAACACCTCCATAGGTACCGTGGCGTCAAACTGCGGATACTGCGGAAACAGCTTTCTGTAATCCAGTTCATCCCTTGGGTGCGGCTTGATAAAGATCGTCCCCTCCGCCTCATATTTCTTCACAATATCACGAAAAATCTTCTCCCGCACATCCAAAGTACACAGCGGGTCCGTCAGGATCAGGATCTTGTCTCCCACCTTGCTGCTCTCTTCAATCTGTCGCTCCAACTCCTCTTTATCCCGGATAAACGCCCGCAAAAGCAGCTGCTTGTCCTCGTCGGTCAAACGCTCCGCCAGCGCCAGCCTCGGCTCCTCGATATACTGTGGGCAGGGGTACTGGATCAGGGAGATATTGTTTACCTCCATATCGATACAGTACTTTCCGTATCCGTTCTGGACAAAGATCAGGTTCAGCTTGCGGGACAAAAAAACCTTCAGACCGAAGTGTCCCCTATTATCATACCGAGCCGCATCAAAATTCTTCAGACAGTTCAGCCCATCCTCCAGCGCATGATAATAAATGCGGTTCTGATTCAGGTAATACCCAATGGGGTCGGAGTCGCAAAAAACATAAATATCCTTATATTGCCTGAAATCCACCGGCACAAAAGGAGCCTCCAGTTTTGCATACAGCCTGGTAAAACGGATGCGGTACCACAGATTCCACGGGAAACCGACACGCCGCTTTCCCTCGGAATTCCCCGCACCCTGCCGCAACCTGGCAAGTTCCGGAAAAAAATCCTCCCGCTTCTCGTCAAATTCAATGACTTCCTCGAAAAAGCCGGTACGCTCCACCCGCTCCTTCAGAGTCTCAAAATTGTTGGAAAGCTTTGACAAAACAAGGGTCGCACCGCCGAAATCCCGACCTTCGGCCTCACAATTTGCGCGCAATTTCAGTTCTTTTAAAAAAGTCACATATACATGATAGTATGTGTGGCAAACATATATTCTATCTTTCATGGTATTCTCCCATAATATTTTACCACAAAATTCCTCTTACGTAAAATATTACGGTAAATTTTAAAAAAATCCGGCAGAGATTTGCTCCCTGCCGGATTTTATTGTCTACCCCTATGTTCTCATCTTATGAAACAGAATTCTTTCCTTGCTTCTCCATCATTGTATAAAATACCTGTTTCTCGTCATACTCCGGTGCAAATGCTTGAGCAAGCTCAGAGATCCATCTGATCTCGGCGATATCCTCCTCCAGCTCATCTGCAATCATTTCCGCATTTTTCCCTTTCCGTAGCTTCCTACATACCAGGGATACTTTTAGCTCTGCTTTTCCTTCTGCTTTTCCTTCTTCCCATGACTCGTTCCGGATCGTCTTGTCATGCAGCTCCTGATCAAATTCAAAAATACTCATACTGATCACCTTCGCCTTCTCCCGCAGCAGGAAATCCCGCAGGATACCATTTTGTATGCATTCATCCACGGCTGTTTCCACCGCTTCCAGCAAGGGCATTGCCCTTTCATACTTTCTGACACACTCTACATACTGCACATATTGCAGCAGCGTGGGGCACTTCCGCTTCAACTCCTCATTGTAGCCCGGATTAATATTCAGCTGTAGAACCTTCAGCTCCAGATTCGGGCTCTCGCTCTCTGTGCCGCCCGCGCCCCCTGTATTCTCTCTACTATAATAGGCATCCGACAACCTTTGCTCCAACCGTTCCGGCGGTGCTCTCTTTCCGTTGTAAAACGTTATGAACCGTGGTGCCGGAAGCTGAATCAGACTGCTCGAATAAATATCCCGTCCTGCCGTCAATGTTTCGAACTGTTTCGCCACATACATCAAATCCCGCAACGGCATATTCGGGCAAATTGTACTTTGCTGCTCATACAGACTCAGCCTCGTATCAAGAATGAACGATACATCATTCTTCATTGACATGTAAATAGCCTGTTCCAAAGTCACCACCCGGAGCAGCCCGGGATCTGTATAATCCCCGTCATTCACCGCGTTATACAATGCAAGCAGTTCTTTTTTGTCGCGATATAGCATGCGAAAAATTGTGTCTTTGTACTCTCTCACAACTGCCGGTTTAGCTGCACGCTTTCCCGGCTTATTTTGCATGCCGGACTTTCGTTTCTGTTTCTTCATTCATTGTCCTCCTGTGATAGATTTTGCATTTCAGTTTCATCTCAGGAGGTTCCATTCTTCTTTCGTGACTGATCAGAAACTCCCGCTTTATCGTTTGGGAATAAAAAGCAAGAATTTTCCGAAAAATCATCGATATGCGATAGACGCCTTAACGGCAATGAGAAAATTTGCTTTTATGCTATAACTTTATCACAAAAGGGACAATGTATAAAGCATAAAATAAAAGATCCGGCAGAGATTTGCTCCCTGCCGGATCTTACTATTATTTTTACTTATTGTGTTTTAGATCTTGATCTTATTTCTGCTTTTTTCTGCGGAAGAAGATCACTTCGCCGCCGATGAATGCAACCATCGCGAAGATCGCTACGATCACGATTCCATACGGGAACGGTGTTGCCTGCGGTGTGATCAGCAGATCTGCAACTTCCTGCTCGAGCTGCTTCTCCACCTGCTTCTGCGTAAAGTCTGCAATCGCTGTCTCAGGAACTTCAGGAACAAATTTAGAATCATCAGCTGTCTTAGGGCTTGCCTTGCTGCCGTTCTTGGTAACGCTGCTCTTGGTTCCAACAGTGCTGCCATCTTTCACTCCTGCCAGACTTCCCTTCGGTCCGTATACAACCGAGTAAGCTGAGAATTCACCGGAAGCAACCGAAACTGTCAGCGGATCATTATCCTGATCTTTCAGCAGTTTTGCAACGCCATCATGCACATAGATCACACCGAAGTCATAATTGCTCGGGTTCAATCCATCCGGTGTTGCAAACATCAGGCTGAGCGGACTCTTGAGGTCTGTAACTCTCGCCAGTTTTACGCCGTTTGCAGATACCCGATAAACATTTACATCAAAGAAGCTCGATACTGTCAGATTATGCTGTGCAGCCAGTGCCTGGATCAGCTTCACTGCCGGGCTATTCATCTGGAGACCTTCAATTGATACTTCAAGATAATCACTTCCGTTGATCTCTGCTGCTGCCTTCGCTTCACCAATAGCAGTCGTCACGATCATTCTGGTTGATGTAGTATTCTTGATAGGAAGCGTGCTGTATCTGTTGCCGGAAGATGTGGTTACGTATGCTTCGTCCTCCTCATCGTTGCCACCATCACCATCATCTGCCTGTGCCTCCTGATACTTTAAGAAGTCACCACGGACAATATCTCCGTTTTCATCACGCTGATAGGTTTTCTTCAAATTCATATAATCCGAATACTCAGCCAAACTTACAAAATTATTTGCAGTAAGCAATGTGCCTTCGCTGTTGTAAGAAGTCTTTGTCTTGCTATCCCACAGGAAGTTCTTTGTTGATTTAAAGTTTCCATTCTTTACAGTACTATTGGAAAGATCCGTTCCTGTACTCTTACCATCCATAAGCGCCATGTCTGCAATATGATCATCCGCGAAAGAATAGAAACCATCCACCACGAGTTTATCCGGCGTTGCATTTGTATAGATATGCAACTCTACATTCTCGCCTCCGTTATTATATCCAATACAATCATATGCATTAAATATAGGATCGGAGTTATTGGTAAATCCATTTGCAGCATTACCAAATGCGATACTGTTATGAATCTCATGAGCAACCGGCTGTCCGCTTCCGCCTAACTTGAAGCCATTGCCATCACCCTTAGTTTTTTCAAGTTCTCCGGCAGCATTAGTACAGAAACCATTGCCATATGCGATACAGTTAATAACCTTAACTTCACCGATCAAAGATGCCTTTGCAAACAAATCCCAACCATCATCCGCATTGTTATGTGCAATACATCCGCGGAACTCATTGCCAACGCCTACTGTAAGTTTTGCTGCAAAACCATCTGCATTATTATCGGAAGCATCGCGGTTGTCATAGGAATCACAATTCAATATTGTATTGTAGGAAGGCCACTTGTCAATCGTCGTTGCTGCATCCGTACGGCTGATCTGGAGACCTGTATCGGTATTCTTGTATGTCTTACACAGTTCAATGGTATTGTGATTACCACCGACTCTCATACCGGTACCTCTTGTTACACTGATTCCTTTTACATGCCAGTAATCACCGGATACGTTAAATGTGCTGCTTCCTCCGGCAAAGTCAAATACTACTCCGTCTAAACTGCTGTATGCAAACAAATTCTTCGGTTCAGATGCCGTACCGTTATTGCCATGAGGAATTTCTACCATATGCTTGAATGTATAAGTTCCGTCAAGCGCATATATAGTCTGCCCCGGCTGACAATAAGCAATTGCTGTCTCAACATCCAAAGGATCTTCTTTGGTTCCCTTCGCTGTACTCTTACCACTAGGTGATACAAACAGTGATTCATATTGTTTTACAGTAATTGTTACATTCTTGTTCAGCTTTTTCTCAGCACCTGTGGCAATCTTTATATCTTCGGTTTCCTCTGCTTCAAAAGTCAACTGAACAGGATTTGCCCCCATCGTAAGAGTTAATGGATATTCATACTCACCAGGCGCTGTAATCTGATCTTGCTTTACTACTGTCTTTCCGTTATGTACCACAGTGAGCAAACCAGCTGTATTAGTTGTAACCTTTAGTGTATAATCTGCCTGTGACCACTCGGTTAAGGATGTTACATCAATTTCCGGAGTTACCGGCTCTGCCTCTTTCTCTCTCTGAGGTGCATCCGATACTGCCTTTGTTTTAGTAAGTTTAATTGTGCTTGTGTCAATCGAAATTTTTGCTCCACGAGCTGCCATAAATCCAACATAATACTTAGAAGAGTTGACAGCTGTAAAGGTATCAGCCGGCAGATATACCATATCCATACCATTCTCAATATCGACATCTGCATAGCCAATCGGCAGATTCTCCGCAGCACTTAAGCAATTGCTGTTGTCACTCTTATCCACCATACTTACCCATACGCCTGTATTATCTTTCTTTACAGTCATTGTAAAGGTCTTCGGTGCATCTTCCTTAATCTGATATTTAGTCAAATTATCTGTATCTTTATTAAGTTTTGCATATTTTGCTACATTAGTGAATGTATCCGGTGTATTATCGGAATATCCATATCTTCCGAAGAAATTGTATCTTCCAAAATATCCACCTACACTGATCGCATTGGAATAGAATATGGAAGAATCCTTGTCTGTTCCAATATCATCTCTCACCATGATACCAAAGCCTTCCTGATTATCAGGCGATGACTTTGTTATGAAATAATTTACGGTTACATCCGCTGTCAATTCAAAGTTATCCTCAGGATCAATCTCTGTATAGTAATATGCAATACCATCCTGTGCAGCATCTGTTACTTTACCTTTACCTTCGCCCTGTTCTACAGTGATTGTCGTTCCGTCTACAGAAGGCTCTTTATCCTTGTCAATCGACTGACCAAATACAATCGACTTCCAATCGTCTTTATTGAACCCACTCTCTGTACTTTCCACAACAGAAGCGACATAGGTAGCTTTCAAATTCTTACCTGACTTTGATTCAGAAACGGTGATTGTATATTCTCCAATTGTATCTGCCTTGTATGCAGAAGAATCAACAGAATACTCAGTAGCCGTCAACAACTCGGTATTGCCACTTTCTCTATAAATAGTCAATGCAATTCCTGTTGCATCAAAAGCCTCTCCCTTTTTGAAGGTACTCTTCGTAGGATAGGTAGAAATTTCGAGCTTTTCATATTCATCGTTCTTTACAACCAAATCATATGTAGCACTCTTTGTCACACCTGCAACAGTATATGCTACGGTATATGTCTTAGTCCCCGATGTAGTTACATCCACATCCGCAGCAGGAGTGATAGCCACGCCCGACGCTGTCATATCAGATATAACCTCAGACGATCCATCGCTGAAATTAGCTGTAATCTTCAGTCCATCTTTATATGAGCCGTTTTCCGGAGTAACACCCTTATAATATGTGGTCTGGGTCGGACCGGAAAGGGTAATGTTTGTGAGTGTTGCATCAGAAATTGTAACCTTAAAGGTATCCGATTTCGTCACGCCTCCATAAGTATGAGATACTGTAACAACTTTCTCTCCTGCACTTGTGGAATCAAAACCATCAACCTTGGTGACAGATCCAACACCTGCAGTCTCGGTACCTGCAACAACATCTTCCAGTGCATAAACCTTGCCGCTGTTGTAGGTAATGGTACCGCCAAATCCCGCCCAGTCAATCTCCTCACCAAGCAAGTAAGTATTCTTGGCAGGCGCATAGTCTACTGTTACATCAGATACTTCTTCAGGCAAAACTGATATTGGAATCTCAATGGAAAGTCCAAGGTAATTCAACTCGATAGCCGTATCACCTGTATTGGAAGCATCAAATTTCTTGACTACAACCTGAGATCCATCAATCGTCTTTTCTTCTCCGCCTACATTGACTACAGCAGAGAATCCTGTCAGATCAAGATCATCCAATGTATTTCCCTGGTAATAAACAACCTTAGCAGGTGCCGTCTTACTTACCAGCGTAACTGTGTCATTGGCAGATTTTGTATCCAAATATACATTTGAATACTCAACCTTTGCAGCTCTTGCCACAAACATGCCGACATGCATAGACGTGTAATCACTTTGCGCCCAATCGGTGATATCTGCTGTCCTACCATTAATCGATGCAGATACCGTACCACCGACACGCTGTAATACCAACTGATATTCTTCACCGGCAACAAGTCCAGTTAAGTCACCTAATCTCTTATAGTCTCTTTCCTCGTCAGTTTCTGCGGTTGTGTACTTATCAGCCTTCCTCACGGTATATCCGGCATACTCTACACTGCCCTGTACATTTGAACCTACAAATACATGACGAAGCGGAGTAGCTTCATCCGTGGTCGAACCAACAGTAGGACGCATCATCAAACCAAATCCTGCCTGATTAGTAGCCGCCCATGTAATAACATTGGCCTTTGCTGTAAGAATAAAGTCGTCTGTAGCCGAAGCTAATTTCTGATTTACAAAATTAATACCATCGTTACCGGATGCCAGTTTACCTTTATTACTGGTTGCCTCAAGGGTAAACACCGTATTATCATCATTTGCGCTATAAGTATTATTCGCTGCTGCCGTACCAGAACCAAATACATTCTGCTCCCACTGAGGACCATGATTCTGGCTCCAATCCGAAACAGACGACAGATCTAACGCAGTAGTAATATGATGTACCGGCTCCCATGTGCCCAGATAGGTTGCATCATTCGCAGGGTCGGCAATCTTTTCCCCATCCTCCTGTGTAAGCTGGTAAATGGATGGACTATTCTTTGCATAATCAGAATAAAAATATGCATCACTTGCCACATCAAGTGTTGTTCCGATTACATTTCCATACTCCTTGTAAGTCACCTTCTCCGGAGTCACACCGCTCATGTCAGTCCAACCAGTGGCAAGGATCAGATCACTCGATGCAATCTTTGTTCCGACAAATTTCACTTCTGCATCCGCACTCCAAGGTCTTCCATAATAACCTGCCTTAACAGAAAATCCAGCAATACTGTTGGCGGTAATTTTGCATCCTCTGAATAAATATTTTCCTCTGTTTACAGCTATATATCCTTCTTTAGAATCTCCGGTGTAGCCCAGCCATCTCAATTCACAATTATCAAAAATTGCTTTGCCCGCATCTCCAAATATATAGTCTGTCTGACCTACGATCACGCAATCATTGTAATAAGAAATACCCTTATCTGTATACAAGGTATCCTGACTGCTTATAAAAGTACACTGATAAAACTCAGCTTTATCAGCATCAACTGCCACTGCAGTTGCGCGTTCAACAGTATCTTTTCCTGTCACAACAGTTCCTGCCTTGCGCTCTACCGTTGCAACCGCCCCATAAGGATTTGTGCTATCGGGATCAATCACAGAATCTCCGATTTCTTCATCGCATACATACTGATTAAATGTATTAATGAAAGTAATGCCTTCCGCCAGGAAGCCGTCTGCATGAACACGAACTGTTGCTCCCCATCTATCAGCATAGTTGGATTCATATTTATCATTCGCCAACTTCTCATCGTAAAAACCCCTGCCATTTGTTCCAACTTTTATGCTGTAATACTTATAAGCAACCCCATAATACCAGCGAATAACAGGTTTCTTGCCTGTTGCTGCCACCATCTTGATATTCGGGGTATCTACAATCACCTGCTCAACATATTCGTCATCCTGAAGTTCAATTGTAACATATTCACCATCACGCGGCATTGCTTTTGCTGCCAAAAGAGCTTCCCCAATGGTCTTATAATCGTTACCTTCTCCCTTACCAACCTTTAATACAGACTTGAACTCGACAGATGAATCATCTTTTTCTGGAGCATAAAACCACACATCATTTGTAAATACCTCTGTTCCTGTTCCGGTTACTGCTACATTGTCATATACTGTATAGCCATCTGCGCCAGTCCATTCTGCGCTTGTTGTATAATTTCCATTATTCAAGTTGACTGTATATGTCTTTCCATTAATGGTCGCATTTGTTGCACTATTTGACTTTTTATTGGTAAACGTCAATTTGGTAACATTCGCGCCCTCAGGAAGTCCTTTAAATGTACCAGTCACAGTATGTGCCGGTGTCTTGGAAACTTTAATGGTATATGTAGATGAGGGCACTCCATTTGTCAGATCCAGCGTTTCCTTATCTATCATGAGTGTATCATCGTCAATACTCACAGAATATGTGTATCCCGACTTCATATCCACAGAAGTCGCATCTGCACCTACTGTATACTGAGTTCCTGTCCGGTCATTAGTAAATGTAATCTTCGCGCTACCCAGGCTCTCTCCTGTAAAAGTAATTGGTACACTTACAATCGGCTTCGGCAGTTCAAAAGTTACACCTACAAATATCGCCTTGGACCCCTGCGCATAAAAATACCATTCTTCGCCTGCAAGCACTTCAACCACATGAGGCTCATTTCCCGGAAATGCCGTTGAGCTTACAGCTGGAGTTTTTTCATCATCCTTCGTAATATAGAAAGGCTTTCCGGCAGCTTCCATACCATATACAGTTATGGTTCCATCTGCCGGTGCAGTTACTTTCATAAAAGCACCCTTTTTAGGAATCATACCGTTGGGATTTGTCTTATTATCTTCCAGTCTGGGATTATTTTTACCTTGAATGCCCCAATAATCCTTTCCGTTTATCGTAATAGGATTTTTGTTGGCTTTAGGCATATCCTCATTTATATAAATGGGATATGCACCGTAGTTTCCAGCACTTACATTGGTTTCCCCATCAGGGTTAAACCATACTTCAAATTCCTGAGTTGTAGCTTCTTTTACTGTTACTGAATAAACCTCTCCGGTAACATCTCCTGCCGTTGCAGTAATATTTGCAATACCGGCTTTAACGCCTGTCACCGTCCCGTCAGAAACAGTGGCAACCGTAGGATCACTTGATGTCCATGTAACTGTTTTGTCCGTAGCGTTCTCGGGTGCAACTGTTGCCGTCAACGTAATAGTCTTGCCAACCTCAACAGTAGTTTCGCTTCCATTGATCGTCACACCTGTCACTGCCACCTCCGCAGGTGCAGGCGCAACAACAAGACTATTGATCGTGATTCCATTATCCGCTCCAGCGAGGAGATATGTCTTTCCACCTTCGAGCACACTAGTAGAATAAGTTACATTAGTACTCTCATTGGCACTAGATGATCCTCCCTCTGTCAAGTCTGTGCTGCCTTCATAAAGGCATAACGTAGCTGGAGAAGCGTTTTTGGAAGCATAAGATAATGAAAGTTTAAATTTCTTCCCTGCTTCTTCAGAAGACAGATCAATCTTTATCGCTTGCTTGCCAGTACTTCTGGTTATTTTACCATTAATTCTAAATAAACTTCCATCATTTTTTATTATGAATTGTTTATCTCCGCCAACCCCTTGATAGCTAAAAATCCCCTGCGTAATTACCGCTCCTGAAAGCAGTTGATAATATCCTGTGGCTTCATCATTTTTCCACTTATCAGTATTTGTCGCATCATTAGCCGTCAGAGACGTATCAAATTCATAGCTTGTCTCATTGGACTCCTCTGCTTTAACCTTTGATACCCCGCCGCCATACAGGTTCGTGGGCACCAATCCGACTACCATCATGACAGTCATCAATATGGCAATCGCTCGTTGTCTCATTCTCCGTTTCATAATATTACCCTCCATTCTTTTTTGGACGAGAGAACATAAATTTGCTTTAACAGTAGCATTTTTTCCCAACAAAATCTAGCGGTTTGTCCGAATTTACAGCATTTTCTCCCTATTTCACATTTTCCGGAAGCAGTTTTTGGGCAAATTGCCAAACAGATTTCCTACACCTGAGTTCCGACGTTGCCTAATCTCAAAACAGTCCGCAACCCCTTGTGGTATGCGGAATTTTTTTGTCAATATTTTGTATTTTCTGTTCGGCTTATTATGGTTTGTGTGTTGTAATATAAGGTACGGAGGGCGGTTACTATGTACCTATATAAGCAAAAACTGAAGGATGGCGACACTTATCTTGCCATTAAAGAAAAGTATTATGTTCCCAACAAAGGAACCCGAGAAAGAACAATAGAGAAGATCGGACGTCTTAGTGAACTGGTCAAAAAATGGATGACCCTGTTTCCTATTACACACAGTATGCAAAAGATCTCACTGAAAAATCCAAGGGAAGACCCGCGGCCTGAAGACAGAGTTCAGCACTGACTAGATCTTCCGCCTGCTCACTTTTTCCAGGGTGCTCTACCCGGGCTCCAAACGGGCTGCCCTGAACAATAAGGATGTCTACTTTGAGCCTTTTGATGACTTTTCCCTTGATGATGTTTACCATGCCCTTGACATCATCGCCGAAAACCAGCAGGAACTCCAAAAATGGATCTTCAAGCATTCTTCCAAAATATGCGAACGGGATCTTTCCAAGTCCTACTTTGACTGTACGAACTACTATTTTGACATCGGATGTCCGGACCTGGATACCCTGGACGAAGACGGATGCCCAGTTGACAAAAACGGCAACCCCGTCCCGCCAAAATACAGGAAGCGCGGTCCTGAGAAGAACCACCGCCCCGACCCTATCGTGGAAATGGGGCTTCTCATGGACAGGAACGACATTCCGGTCGCGTATGATCTCTTTCCGGGGAACGAATCCGAAAAGGTTCACCTGCCAAAAAGACCGTCACGGTCGACCAGAAGCAGATGGTCTATTACTCCGAGAAATATGCCAAACGGCAGAGAGAGGAACGCGCCGCGATGGTGGCACGCGCGAAGGATCTGATCAGCCACCCGAAAAAATATGACCGGGTAACCTCAAAGGGAAGTTCCGCCTATGTCCTGAACATTGCATTTGACAAAACAATCGGCGAGATCGTTGAGGGGAAAGAACTGGAACTGGATGTTGCCAAGATCGAGGAAGAAGCAAAGTATGACGGATACAATTCCATTGTGACCGGTGAGCTCCAGATGAGTGATGAGGAAATGCGGGAAGTATATAGGGGTCTTGTAAGGATTGAAGATACATTCAAAGTGACCAAGACGCACCTCCGCTCACGTCCGGTGTATGTATGGACAACAGAACATATCGAGGCACATTTTGCCACATGCTTCATGGCACTCATGCTGGTCCGGCTCCTGGAAGCAAAGCTGGATCACGAATTATAAAGATTGGAAAAGTATTTCATTTTTATGTGTTTTGCCCCAAAAAACAAGCTTGTTCTTGTCCATTTTTTACAATGAATAAGGCATTTTCACGCTTTTCTTCTCTGCTTTTCGCCTTCTCCCGCAGATGCATAGACTGCCGCTACAATCTCCGGATCCTCTCCCAAAAATTCTGCGATTTCGTCCACTGTACGCCCTTTGGCTTTGTTCTGGCTAACCAACTCAACTATATGATTTGCCTTGCCCTCTTGTCTGCCCTCTTGTCTGCCCTCCTCCCTGACATACTCATCCTCAGCCCAGCGATCGCGCCTCTCCTTCAAGCTCTGTTCGAAACTCCAGCGCAGCGCCCGGGGCAGGCTCAGACGCTCCAGCACCTCTACCGCTTGAAATAACCCTGCACTAATGCTTTTGATCATTCCTAATTCCTCCTTCGTCTGCGCATTGAATAGCTGAATCCAGCCATCCACAGGATCTTCTCCGAACAGTTTCTTTTTCAACTCAACGATATGCATTTCAAAAAGATCCGTCAATTCTCTTCCTTGCTTATCTTTCAAAGTGTATACCGTGTGATACTCCGTTCCAGACACCAGATTAAAGTCCAAAATGCTGATTGTGATGCACCTTTTCAGCTTGTCATAATTTTCTCCGACCCACAAATCGTCCGTATACAAATGTGCCAGATCCAATATTCCGAGCTT
>DFDT01000044.1 GCA_002368865.1 Lachnospiraceae bacterium UBA3821
AAGATGCGCAGCGACTATGCCAAGGCGGATACGGAGAGCTTTGTGGAATTCTATTTTACGCACCAGGGCAGATCCTATCATGTGCGTCGGACGCCGTCCTATGAGCGCCCCAAGAAGCGCGGCGAGGGTTTTATCACCCAAAAGGAGGAGGCGGTCTTCTGCGAGGAAGGGCAGATGCCTGTGGAGGGACTCTCCCAGGTGGACAAGCAGATAAAGGATCTGCTGGGGATTGACAGGAACCAGTTCAAACAGATCGCCATGATCTCCCAGGGGGAATTCTGGGAGCTCCTGAACGCGAAGACGGATAAACGCACAGAGATCCTGCGCACGATCTTTCTAACGGATGGGTACCAGAAAATAGGGTTCAAATTAAAGGACCGCATGAATGACGCTATCGCCAGGCGGACAGCGGCGGAGCAGAGCATTGTGCAGTATTTTAACGAAGTGACTGCGGAGGAAAACAGCGAGGAGGCGCAGGCACTTCAGGAGCTGCAGGAGAAGGCTGTGCAGAGCAAGAGCGCATGGAATGTGGAGGCGTTCCTGGAGTGCATTGACCGGATTGAAGCCACAGACAAAGTGCGCCATGGGGAGGCACAGGCGGAGCGGGAAAAAGCAGACGAGCTGCTGAACCAATACAAGGCAAAGCAGGTCAAGGCGGAGAGCCAGAATGCGGCGTTGGCGCGTCTGGCGAAACTTAGGGCGGAGGAGCAGGCGCTTGCCGGACAGCGGGAAGCCATGCAGCGCAAAAGAGACGAACTGGCCAGACAGCGGATCGCAACCAGACAGGTGAATCCGGCCTATGAAGCCCATGCCGGGAAGCGGAAAGAATGCGCGGATGTAGCGGCACAGATCGCGGAGAAGGAAGCGCAGCTGACTGCGGCGAAGGCTTTCGCCAAAGAGGCGCAGGACAGATGTACCGCGGCGGAGGCCGAGCGGGAAACCGCGGAAGCGTACAGGCGGCAGGTTGAGAAGATCGGGGGGGAGAGAGAAAAATACACCAGGCGGGATGCGCTCCGGCTTGAGGTTCAGACCCTGACCGAACAACAGCATTCGCTGGCGCAGCAGGAGCAGAGGATCGCGGACAAAGAGCAGGCGTTAAAGGAAAGGACGGAAAGCCTGAAGAAGACCATCGGGGAATTACAGACCAGACCGGAAGAACTGATCACGGTACAGACGGAATTAAAGCAACTCCTGGAGCTGGAAGGGAAGATTGCAGAGCTGTCAGGCAGAAAGATCCCGGATTGGCGTAAGAGGAAAGAGGCTCTGCAAAGCAAGCAGCAGGAACTGGTCAAGGCCATGGAGGCGTTTGATCGGGCTTCTGCCCGTAGAGCCAAAGCGGAGCGAATCCTGGAATGCAGCCGCGCAGGGCTTCTGGCACTGCATCTGAAAGAAGGGGAGCCATGTCCGGTGTGCGGTTCCGAGCGGCATCCGAAGCTGGCGGTCTTGCCGGAGCACGCAGTCACCGAGGAGGAGTATCAGGCGATCGCGGAGGAGGCGGCACAGAGTGATTCTGCTAAAAATGCAGTGCTGATGACTGTGGAGGCTGAGAAAGCCGCATTGGCGGAAGTGGAGTCCGGGCTTCGCGCGGATATAGCGGATTGTCTGGAGAGCGACACAGCACAGAAAGCAGGGGTGGCAAAAGAGGAAGCTTCTGCAGTTGTGGTGGAGGATCTGGCGCTTGCACTGGAGCGGGCAGCGGGAAGTGTCCACGACGCAAAGAGCGCATGTGTGAAGCGGGAACTGGGGATCTCGCGGGACTGCGAGGCTTTAAAGAAAGCACAGAAAGAACTGGATCAGACATTGGGACAGGACAGCGATGCGTTGGCAACGGAGAAGGCGGCAGTTTCCAACGCGGTACAGAACAATGCCACAGAGCTCTCCGGCAAAAAGGCAGCACTGGACACCTATGAGAGCCTGAGTTATGCGGATTGGCAGGCAGCTGAGCAGGCGCAGGAGCAGGCGAAGCAGGAGGCTAAGAAGATCCTGGATTCCATCGAGCGCGCCGGACAGGAGAAGATTTCCGCCGACCAAAAGGTGGCAGGACTGACATCGGCAATCGCCACCCAGAAAGAACAGCAGGAGCAGGTGAAGCAGGAGGAACGGAATCTGGAGACCGCATTAGTGGAAGCATTGAAACAACACGGATTTGCTTCCGGAGAGGAGATGCGGCAGTTCGTCCTCTCGGAGGAGGAGATCCATGCCCGGGAGGAAGAAATCCGCGCATATGAGGAGCATGTCAAACTGAATGCATCTCATCTGGAACAGGCCGAAAAGGATGCGGAGGGCAAGACGGAGATCGATATCGCAGCATTGCAGGAGCAGACAGATGGGCAGACAGTCGTGGTAAATACGCTGCGCGCTGCGGAGAACAGGATCGCTTACCGCATGGAGGAGAACCGCAAGAAATACGAAGCCATCAAAGGAAGACAGAGCAACCTGGAGGCTGCCCGCAAAGAGGCGGATGTCAGCACCAGACTGTACAGACTGGTCACCGGACAGACCGGAAGCGGCAAGATCACATTGGAGCAGTATATCCAGGCAGCGGGCTTTGACGGCATCATACATGCCGCCAACCGCAGACTGTACCCTATGAGTGACGGCCAATATGAACTGTACCGCAAAGATGGTTCCCAAGGAGGTTCCCTGGGAAAACAGACCAACACCTTCCTGGATCTGGAGGTGCAGGACAACTACACCGGACACCGCAGACCCGTGGGCAATCTCTCCGGCGGCGAGAGCTTCAAGGCTTCCTTGAGCCTGGCACTGGGTCTGTCCGACACCGTGTCCTCCAGCCACGGCGGCGTGCAGATGGATGCCCTCTTTATCGACGAAGGCTTCGGCACACTGGATCGAAAGTCCATCGAAAACGCACTGGATATCCTGATCAACCTGTCGATGAGCAATAAGCTTGTGGGCGTGATCAGCCACAGGGAGGAACTGCTGGAAAATATCCCGCAGCAGATCCGCGTGACGAAAGGGAAGAGTGGGAGTATGGTGGAAGTGGTGAGTGGGGTGTAAGGAGGAATATAAAGGCATGGTTTTCGTTGACGCAGGAATGAGCATAAGAGTATAATAAATTATAGTATTATTGTGAGCCAAATATAGTGTGGATTAATGTTGGTTTCTTACGGACTAGGTATTGCCAATGACAAACCAAATAAATTTAGGACTACGGATTGTGGGATATATACAAATAGATGTCGCAGATTTTTTGAAAAGGGATTTATAATTCTAAAATCTATTAATTGTATCTACCATAAAGCACAAAATAGGATGAAAATTACAAGAAAGGATAGGAGCAAATATGAAATATATTATTAAACGAATAGGACGAAGCGTCGAGATTTCAGAGGCTACATCATCATTGTTGATATATCGTATTCCATATCAAAATCTGGCCGCCGGAGCAGAAGAGCCTATAAAGATAAAGAACAAATTTATTGTTTATATTTTATTTGGCGAAAATAAGAGTGGCACCGATGTAATCTATGTTGGAAAGTCTACGAATGGATTGAAGAATCGTCCTACCTCACACGACGATAAATATGATAATTGGACATATTGCTATGTCCTAACACAGTTTGAGGAACGTACCTTTTTTAACGATGGAACAATTCAATATATTGAGGATAAGGTAAACAAGCGGGTTAATGATCTTAAACACTATAAGAATACTACCAAGGTAACAAATGCAGGAACGGCAAACAGTTTTGATATGGAAGATTGTGATGAATACCTTTCAAAGGCATATGAAATGCTTGATGTTCTTGGACTAGATCTGATTACGTATATGGATAGAGATGATATATCAGAAGAGAATATTGTTGATGATGCTCTGTCAGTATTAGTTCCAGATGGCATATATAATATGTCTTGGAAACTACGGAGATGGGGAAATAAGACAGCAAAGGGCAAGATGCAAGTTGTGGGGGGAAAATACATTGTTCTCTCTGGTAGCGATGTATGTCCTAACGAGGGACATGGTTTGATGGATGCAGTGCGCTTGAAAAGAGAAAGCGCCAATATAATAGATAATAAACTGCAAGAGGACATTGTTATGAATTCACCTTCAGGAGCCGCAAGTTTTGTGACGGGAGGGGCGGCAAATGGTTGGAGTACATGGAGAACCGACCAAGGGCAGATAATAGATATATTTAGAAATAGTTAGTAAAAGGAGTTTCACATGACAGATATTTCGAAAAAAGACTGGAAATTGTTTCAAGAGAGAGTTCCCGAATGGCAGGAACATTATATGGAGAAATTGGCAAAAGAGTACATAGAATTGCTGAGCTCTCCTGGAAATGCCTCAGATCATTTCTGGGAGTTGGAAGGGAGAATCCGCAAGGATAAGAAGCATCCGGGTGTCATTATTCAGCTGCGGAAGTCTGAGGCACTTTGGGATATTGCGAGATATGTCGGACTTGAAGTCATTACGATGGATGAACTGGACGGTTTCAGCGAGGAAACCATTGATGCGGTGAAGCAGATTTGTTTAAAATACACGAAAGACCTGGGAGAAAATAGCAAATGAGTATATTGATCAAAGACACTTCAAGAGAAGAGCGGGAACGGATTGTTGCGGAATCCATCGGAAATATAAACGGTTCCTGTGATGGCTGCATGGCCGGCCTTGCAGAGATGTATCAGGATTACATTGACGGAAAGCGGGAAATCCGGGATATCAACATGGATTTCCGCGCACAGTATGAGTCCGGAAATGACGGACCGGCAAGGGCTTCCTGCCAATACTATTCGTCCTGATCCGGGCGCTTTTTTGATTCATAAATCTCATCCTGCGGCAAATCTTCCCTGGGAATATTTCCGTCATCGTAGGAATTCGCGGGCGGAAGTCCGTTGGGTGTTGTCAGGATATCTTCTTTTTCTTTTTTCATTTTCATATGACCTTCCTTTCCATTTGAGAATAGGGTGTGCAGAGCAGAAATAAAATATACAAAATCTGCTCAATATTTATAGTATGATATGAGGAAATGGGGAAAGTTTTAATGTGTGCAAAAATGACAAATAGTCAAAAACGCACACGTTAAACAGTTAAAATTCTTTTCCGTTTTTCATGAAGTCCACAAGGTTAATGTGTTCAATGCCGTTGCGCTGCTGAAGAAGAGAATCGGCAGTGACGACATATTTAGGATAATTATCTTTTATCGATTCAAGGGGCCTGTATTCACGATCCTCTGTTTCCTTCGATAACGCAATGGTATAGGCAACCTGTACGTAAGAATAACGCATTTCGTTATTCCTTAAGATGAAATCACATTCCAACTTCCCAATCCGTCCAACACTTACAGAGTAGTCGTGGGATTTTGCGTATATATATGTGATGTTCTCAAGAACGGGACCAAAGTTTATTCTGTTGTCGGTGTTCTGAACGAAATAAAAGCCGGTGTCTGCCAGATAGTATTTTTTCTCTCCGCTTAAGGATTTTTTTGATTTCATATCAAATCTGGGACATTCATAGAGAATTTTCGCATCCAGCAATGCTTTGATGTATCTCGCTATTGTTGCTTCACTGATGGGTGTCCCGGTTTGTTCAATGGCTTTCTTGAGGCTCTTTAGGCTTGTTGTCGCACCGAAATTGTTGATAATATATTTTTGAACCGTTTCAAAGGTATTCTTATTGCGAATTTTCAGCCTTCTTCTGATGTCTTTCTCAAAGATCTCATTAATAACGCTTTGTACATATCTGCGTTTTGCAGCCATGTTTTCCAGCCGTATGGTTCTGGGGAAACCACCTTCAAGTATATAGTTCTGTAGTTCTTCCTGACGGTCGGATGCAATCTCTTTGCCATAGAAATTTTTAATGTTTTCATATTCCTCAAAAGAAAGTGGAAACATCTCAAATTCGATGTATCTTCCGGTAAGTTTTGTTATCAACTCACCGCTTAAAAGATACGAATTTGAACCGGTGATGAAGATTGACCATTCATTTGTCCCGCGAAAAGCATTCAGGACCGTCTCAAATCCTGTTACATTCTGTATTTCATCAATAAAAAGATATTTTGTGCCAGGTACATCCGAAACCGATTGAATCAGCTGTTCTAGTTGTTCCGGCTTCAGGATCTTGTTGTAGTCTTTGCTGTCAAGGTCAAAGAAATTGATATTATCAGCTGGGATTCCGGACTTCTTTAGTTCGTGGGCAATGGTCTCCATGAGACAGGATTTCCCGCATCTTCTGACTCCGGTGATCACTTTTATAATGTCGGTTGCGTGATAAAAGTCGCGGATCTTTTTCAGATAATTCTCACGAGGATACCAATCCATATAATCATTCCTTTCAGGGGTGAATATTTTCTATCATATAGTATCAAAATTAGACCGGGAAATCAAGTTTAACGTGAGCGATTTTGAAAAAATAATAAAAACGCTCACGTTAAAATACAAAATAAAAAGTATCAAGTGCATTTTCCTGCTTTATTATAAAGAGATTTCGTGATATCCTTTGTCTAAGGAGCAGAGACTTTGTGATGGAGCATGCCATATGGCAGAGGTAGCAAATGAAAATGATTGAGACAGCAGATCTTGAAATCCCTGAATTGGAAATCTATACCCGCTTAAATGAGCGGCAGGTGAAAACCCTATTTGAACCGGACGAGGGCGTTTTTATCTGTGAGAGTGAGAAGGTCATAGGCAGGGCAGTACGATATTCCGGTATACGCGGCGGCATATGACAGGATGAGGTCCGTGACGGGTTATTCCCTGACCGGCGGTATCCTTATGGCGATGAGGCGGAAGCCGCTGCGGGATGTGGAAGATATCCTTCGCGACAGTGAGCGTATCGTGGTGTTGGACGATGTGGAGAATCCGACGAATGTGGGGGCAATCTTCCGTTCGGCGGCTGCGCTGGGGGCGGATGCCGTGCTGTTGACAGCGGGGTGTGCCGATCCTCTGTATCGTCGTGCGGCCAGGGTGAGCATGGGGAGCGTCTTTCAGATTGCCTGGACCTTTGTGGATGGGACAGTGGTAGAAAAGATGAAGGCGAGAGGGTTTGAAACCTTTGCGTTGGCGCTCGCGGAAAACGCAGAGAAACTGGACAAGATTTCTTCGTGTGCTTCCAGGAAGGCGGTCATTTTGGGAAATGAGGATCATGGTATTTCCGAACGGATCTTAGCGGACTGTGATCATTGCGTGATGATCCCGATGCAGAACGGCGTGGATTCTTTGAATGTAGCGGCGGCAAGTGCGGTTGCATTTTGGGAGATTTTATAAAGGAGGCAGCATCCATGAAGTATTATGTCAATATTGCGGCAGAGGCCGGAGGTGACGGTTCTGAAGCGAGACCGTTTGTAAGGCTGCAGCAGGCAGCGGATATAGCTTTGCCGGGGGACGAGGTACTGGTGGCACCGGGGATCTACAGAGAGGCGGTGGATCCGAAGAACGGAGGAACAGAGACGGACCGTATTGTGTATTGTTCGGTGGAGAAGCTGGGGGCTGTGATAACCGGTGCCGAGGCGGTAAAGGGCTGGGAACGGATAGATCATGCGCCGGAAGGCATGAAGAAGGGCAGTGGAACGGTCTGGCGCGTAAGGTTGTCAAACAGAGAATGGTTTGCGGACTATAATCCATACACAACGATGGTGTCGGGTGATTGGTTTGCTGCCTGCAATACGGCACCTGACGGGACGAGGACGCCAAATGTCTGCCACACCGGTGAGGTTTATCTACAGGACAAGGCATTGTTTGAGACAGCTGCGCTGGAGGGCGTTTTTGATCCCAAGCCGTACCGGCCTGCCTGGGATATTGATTTTTCTGTCTATACCTGGTATACGGAGCAGGACGAGGCGGAGGACAGTACGGTGATTTATGCCAACTTTCATGATTTTGATCCTAATAAGGAATGTGTGGAGATCAATGTGCGCCCATTCTGTTTTTATCCCCGGGAGGAAGGCAGGGGATATATCACATTGTCCGGTTTCAAGGTGACAAAAGCAGCAACACAATGGGCGCCTCCAACAGCGTACCAGGAGGGAATGATCGGCCCGCACTGGTCAAAGGGATGGATCATTGAGGATTGTGAGGTGTCCCATGCCAAGTGCTCCGGCATTTCCCTTGGCAAATATTTACAGCCGGAAAATGACAACAAGTGGCTTAAGGAGAAGGTCAAGGACGGAACGCAGACGGAGCGCGACTGTATCTGTCGTGCCCAGCGCGAGGGTTGGACAAAGGAGAGGATCGGCTCCCATATCATCCGCCGCTGCCACATACATGACTGCGGACAAACGGGAATTGTGGGGCATTTGGGCGGTGTCTTTTCCGTTATTGAGGACAATCACATTCATCACATTAATGTACGGCAGAATCTGGCAGGGGCGGAGATCGGCGGTATCAAGATGCATGCGGCCATTGATGTCATTTACAGAAATAATCATATCCACCACTGTTCCCGGGGCATTTGGTTGGACTGGCAGGCACAGGGCACGAGGGTCACGGGTAACCTCATGCATGACAACTCTCTTCCCTATGACCATCTGATGTGTCGTGAGGGGAAGAGGACATTGGGGGAGGATCTCTTTATCGAGGTAAGCCATGGGCCGACTCTGGTGGACAACAATATCCTGCTGTCAGACAGAGCGATGAAACTTTGTACCCAGGGAGTAGCGGTGGTACACAATCTGATTGCCGGGGCGTTCACGGCAGTGGGAACCGGCACAGACAACGGCACCAAAATGAGGAACAGCGCGCGCTATACGCCATACCATGTTCCGCACAGAACGGAGATAGATGGTTTTATGACAATCCTGCACGGTGATATGCGCTTTTATAATAATATATTTGTCCAAAAGCCGATCCGTCCGTTTCTGCAGGAGCTGATGGAGCAGTCGGCGAAGGGAGACAGGCTCTGGGATGACAATAATATCATTGTCGGGACACATCCTTACAACGGCTATATGGACGAAAAGACTTGGCTGGAACAGTTTGAGGGATATTGTGGTCACGGGTCAGGTGTAAAGGAATGTTATTACGCGCCGCTGCCTGTCTGGTGTGCCGGAAATGTATATTATAACGGCGCAAAACCCTGCGAATTGGAGCAGGATGCGATTGTGGAAGAAAGACAGGTCAGGCTGACGCTGGAGAAGCGGGAGGAGGGCTGGATTTTGGATACGGATATCTATGCTGCCCTGCCGAAGCAAAAGCCCCGGATGGTAAGCACCCACACTTTAGGCAGAGCGTTTGAACCGGAGGAATGTTTTGAAAATCCGGACGGAACCCCCATTACTTTTGACACGGACTATTATGGAGAAATGCGCACAGAGGGATTCCCAGCGGGACCTTTCAACCTGTATGACGGAAAGAGACCGGTTGCTACTTAAAATGTGAACCATATTTAAGGGAAGAGAAAAGCCTTGTATTTGCTGGATGTGCAGTAATTACAAGGCTTTACGAAATTCCAATAAAAATGGAAGCAAGGAGGCTCGAACTCCTGACCTTTCGCGTGTGAGGCGAACGCTCATCCCGGCTGAGCTATGCTTCCATGAGTGTATGGTGCTTTGTACCTTTAAATAGTATAGCACGTTGGCGGAATTTTGCAAGTGGGAATTAAGAAGAATCACAAATAAAATTGATGAAGATGAAATGATATGTAGTTTTCAATACTATTTATTGAAATATTTTTTCTATATCTGATTGCGCTTTGGAGCGAAAAGTGGTATAGTGTATCATAATCATTAATTTGGACATAGTCGGATGAAGAAGGGTACACTGCTATGAATGAGATGATGACGGAAAAGTTTCATATTGTCTCGGACGGTTCCTGTGATCTGGATCCGAAGCTGGCGGAGGAAAAGGGTGTGACGGTGGTCCCGTTTTATGTGACCTTCGACGACGAGCATTTTGAGAGGGAAAACGTGGATATCGGGATCCGGGAGTTTTATCAGCAGATGGTGGATCAGCCTAAGGTTTATCCGAAGTCTTCCATGCCCTCATCGCAGGACTTTATGGATGCATTCCTGCCTTTTGTGGAGCAGGGGAAGCCGGTGGTGTGTATCTGTATCACGACGAAGTTCTCCGGTTCCTATCAGTCTGCTGTCAACGCGAAGGAGATGATCCTGGAGGAGCGGCCGGAGGCGCAGATCACAGTCATTGATTCCACGATCAACACGGTGCTCCAGGGGCTGTATGTGCTGGAGGCAGTGAAGCTGCGTGACAGCGGGATGCCATATGAAGATGCGGTGAAGCGCCTGGAGGAGATCAAAGGCACCGGCAGGATCTTTTTCACGGTAGGGGATATGGAGTATCTGAAGCATGGCGGACGGATCGGCAAGGTGGCCGGCGTGGCCGGCAGTGTATTGGGTATCCGGCCTGTCATCACGCTGAGGCAGGGAGAGATTTTTCCCTCGGGTATCGGCAGGAGCAGAAAGAGCACGACTGCGAAGTGTATTGATCTCTTGTTGAATTATCTGAAAGAAACAAATGCGGGGTTCGAGCATTTCAGCATCAATATCGGATTCGGGTATGACCGTCGGGAGGCGGAGGAATTCCGGGATAGGACATTGGAGGTTCTGCATGCGCGAGGGTATGAGATCGAGGATATTCCGCTTTTTCAGATTGGCGCGACGATCAGTGTGCACACAGGTCCGTATCCGTTGGGATTTGGAATAGTAGAGAAAGGGATTCAGGATCGGCATGCCTCATATAATTTACGCACATTTTCAAATTCGTAGGTGGCGGGAAATTCAGTGTCTTTCATATCCTCCGGTCTGGCCTCGCCGGTGAAGAGCACGCAAGTGTCCACCTCTCCGTTGATGCCGCAGGCGATATCGGTGTAAAGTCTGTCGCCCACCACAAGGGTTTCCTCCTTGGAGAAGCCGGAGAGTTCGCGGCACAGGTCCACAACACTGCGGTTTGGCTTGCCGAGGTAGATCGGTTTCCGATCCGTGGTGGCGGTGAGCATGTCGCAGATGGCACCGCAGTCAGGGATGAACCCAAAGTCAATGGGGCAGCGCAGGTCGGGATTGGTGCCGTAAAATGGGACATCCATGGTAAGGAGAACCTTGCTGGCCTCCGTAAGTTTCTGATAGGTGAGTTCGCTGTCGTATGCGACGACTGCGCAGGCAATGGCATCCTCACATTGTTCTGTGATGTTCAGACCGTTGTTGCGCAGCTCTTTAAGAAAAGAGCGTGTGCCCACCACGAAGATTTTGCGGCTGCCATTTTCAGCGGAGCAGAGTTCGCCATAATTTTCGAGCAAAAATCTGATGGTCATGTAGCCGGAGGTGATAAACTGATCCTCGGTTGTCTCCAGGCCGAAAGCGCGCCTGAACTTTGCCACATAATCCGCGCCGCTCATCGTGGAATTATTGGTGATATAGTAGGCCTTACCGCCGATGCTGTCAATGTATTCCAGAAGTTCGGCACTGCCGTCATAGAGGGTGTCGCCCACGGCAATGGTGCCGTCGATGTCAAATAAAAACAGTTTCTTGCAGGCAAGCGCCCGCAGACTTTCCGTGTTCTGTGCCATGATTCGTTGTATGCTCCGTTCTTTTCCCAAGGGATATCACTGGAAAGTATATCATGTGTCACATGGCAGCACAAGGGTCAATTTGTCAGCTTTATATTTCCGGTACCGGATGTGATCTTATATTTGTGGCTGCCGTCGCCGGACTGTTGTTTGTACTCCTTGCCAAAGCCGGATTTTTTGTCACCGTTAATGGAGAGGTCTCCAATGCCGACGGTGATGTCCAGTGTGTATTCATTTAAGTCTGCAATGTCGGAGATTTCCACGTCTCCGACGCCTTCCTCCAGATCCAGGACAGTGACAGAACTGCCGGAGATTTTGATGTCTCCGACGCCTGCTTTCAGATCTGCATTTGCAAGGGAGGTATCTTTGAACTTTACATCCCCTACGCCTGCGTTCAGGTTCAGTTCGTCGGCTTTGATATCTTTCACGGTAATATCTCCGACGCCGAGTTCCATTGTGATCTTTTGGAGTGCGGTGTCTTTGGGAACGGAGATCGTCAGCTCACACTTATAGTTGGCGGTATTGGAGGCATTGACCTTTTCCTGGTCCACATGAAGGGTATTGTCCTGTACACGGATTGCAGGCACCAACTTTTCCGAGGAAACTTCATATCTGGCCTGCCAGATCCCTTCATCGTTGTATTCGAGTTTCAAGTCTGTTACGGACATATTCATCTCAATGTTTGAAAAGGCATCAAGAGATAATGTATCTGAGGTCTTTCCCTCGTCAGTGAAGAAAGAACGAAAGGGAAGGACGCCGTTTCTGCCTAATATGCTGAACAGGATAACGAGGACTGTGATTGCGGAAATTACGGTGAGGTAAATTTGCTTTTTCATAATATTTTTCTCCTTTTTGAGATTCTTATTGAGATTCTTAGTTTTCTTTGTCAGCCCAGATATTGACCATTATTTTGCGGAAAATACCTGCAATGGGCCAGATGATCCAGGTAAAATGCCATTGGAAGGTCAAAAAGCTCCAGATCAGGTAGATGCAGGTGATCGTGGGCCAGTATACGGACAGGATGGCAGCAACGGTGGGATTGCTGACGTGGGGATCCCGGGTATTATGACGGGAATGGTAGTCGTTATCCTGACCGTTTAAGGTTAAAAGATTTCTGTAACCGTCTTTTTGCATCCCGGAGAATACGATAAGGAAAACGCCGACGGCAACAAAGCAAAGCACGCCTGCTCCGGAGAGCGCATCATTCAGAGCTTCGTTTGGCAGATTGGCGCTTTCGAGCAGAATGGCAGGAACGGAGGCCAGGATACAGAGAATCACGCCCGCGCTTAGAAGAAGTGCATAGCGGGTGTTGTATTTTTCTTGTTCTGCCTTGATGGCTGCGGTTGTGGCCTCATCCAATACATAGCCTTCTTTTCTGATATAGCTGTATTTGGATGCCAGGACGGAGGAATAAATGAAAAGCGCCACGGCTATTGCTACCAGAAAAAGTATGCAGGCGGCGCCGATGTTTTCCGCCATATCGGATGCGGTAAGTTCCGTAAAGATCACCGGTATGGGACAGATAATGCAGAGAAAAACACCCAATGCGGTGAGGATGGCGTGGCTGCGCTGCATCTTCAGATAATTGTGGGCATCCTCGGCGGGAAGAAACTTTTGGGGAAAGGAATCTGCCTCTTCGGAATAGAGGGGGTTTCCTGCGGCAGCCGGTCTCACGAGGCTTACAATGCCCAGATCCTCTGCTAATTCGTCCAGGTTGCCGAACTCAGAGATCACTGTTCCAATCGCTTCATTTTCGGTGTGACCTTCATTCAGAAGCTCGGTGTATTTGTCTTCCATCATGGAGAGCAGTTCCGCTTTTGCCTTCTGCACTTCCGGTGTGTCAGGCAGGTTCTGGAACATGGTTTCAAGATAGTTTTTAATGGTTTCCATATCGTATGATCCTTTCTTTTATACAGCGATGAATTTTTCAATCACATCTTTGGTAAGGTTCCATTCGTCGACGCGCTCGCGATAGTAAGTTTCTCCCTGGTCGGTGATGCGGTAGTAAGTCCGCTTTTTGCCGGATTCGCTCTCGCCGCTGTAGGAGGTGATGAGTTCCTTGGACTCCATACGTGTGAAAGCGGAGTAGAGAGTGGTTTCTTTGATGATGTATTTCTCGCCGGACAGCTCCTTGATCTTTTTGGAAATTTCATATCCGTAAGAAGGTCCCTGCCGCAGAAGATACAGGATCATGGTGTCGTTGTAGCCGCGGATGACGTCGCTTGAGATATTTGTCATGACCGGTCTCCTTTCTGAAAATACTTCGTCTGTCGATGCTATGTCAGACGTTGCTACGTCTGTCGTAGTAAATCTGGAAATAAAATACCACGTCTGTCGTAGTATGTCAATCACTTTTTTAAAATTTTTTTTGCAGGGGGAATTTCAGCCTGTATCTTATTTCAAAATACAAAAATATAGAGTATAATGTAAAATGGTACGGAGTACCATTTTAACGAGGAAAATGCGGAGCATTTTTCGAGTCTAAAAGCGAAGCATTATTTTAACAGAAAAGCGGAGCTTTTCATGGAAAAAGCGAAGCATTATTTTAACAGAAATTAATTGTAACTAAGGAGATTAAAAAAATGAAAAAGCAATTATTGATCTTATGTTTGGGTGTATCCATGGGCCTGGCGGCCTGCGGCGGAAAAGCTGAAATTGCGGAAGTTTCCTCTTCACAGCAGGAAAGTCGCGCGGAGGGAGGCAGCGATACGGCACAGACGGAAGCAGTGCAGTCCGGCGCAGCGCAGGAAAATACAGCGCAGACGGAAGCAGTGCAATCCGGGACAGCACAGGAAAATACGGCACAGTCCGGCGCGGGACAGACAAATGCGGCACAGCAGAAGGACCTGCTTGACCAGTTCCTGAGCGGCGATATGGCAGCTGAGATTGACGGTGATTTTGTGGATCTGACGCAAACCTTTGAGTTGGATTACAGCGCAGGTAGTTCCTACACCCTAAACCAGTTGATCGAGCAGCTGCGCAAGTTGGATGAATTTGGGATGCTGGGGGACAAGGAACCGGTGGTCACGTATGCGATGTTTCAGAATCGACCCGGGGAGGACGATGATGAGCGCGGTATGGCGGTTGCAGTGGACTTTGAAAGGGAATATGAGACAAATCGCTTTATTTATGTTTTAAAGGAAGACGAAGGCGAGCTGGAGATCACTCTTGCAATAGATGGGTGGACCCGTAGGTGGGCGACCTTAAATCCCTATGGTGTGGTCTATGAGAGCGGCTCCGGCGGAGCGGGTTATCATGGCGGTATGACTTATGTTCCGGATGAATTTGAATATCGGGAGCTGGAGCAGTGGGCGGAGGTGTACCCCGGTTTTACCTTTTACCTTTATGAGGGAGAAGAATTGGACAAGGTGAATGCTATCATAACGGAGTGTTTTGAGATGGCCGCGGAAAACGAGAAATTATATGAGGTGATGTTCACCCAGAATAAGATCGGTGACCGGGTCTATTATACTTATTATGTCGAAGATGAAACGCTGAAGCAGCAGGTAGAGGATCTGGCGAAGAAGCATAATTTCCGGTTTGATCCGGAGGCGGATGTAGATGCGGCAAGAGCGGACAGGGCGAAGCTTTTGGATGCGGAGTCTGTTTATCAGAACTACGATGAGGTAACCTGGACACAACGATAAACAGCAGGAGGATAAGGAAAATGAAACTGATCTCATGGAATGTGAACGGACTGAGAGCCTGTATGCAGAAAGGGTTTATGGATTTTTTCCGGGAGGCGGATGCGGATGTGTTCTGTCTGCAGGAGACAAAACTGCAGGAGGGACAGATTGAGATGGATCTGCCGGGGTACTATCAGTACTGGAATTATGCGGAGAAAAAGGGGTATTCCGGAACCGCGCTCTACACGAAGCAGGAGCCGATCCGTGTGACTTACGGAATCGGCGTGGAGGAGCATGATCATGAGGGACGTGTGATCACGGCGGAGTTTGCGGATTTTTATGTGGTGACGGTATACACGCCCAATTCCCAAAGGGAGCTGACCAGGCTGGAGTACCGCATGGAATGGGAGGCGGCTTTCCTGGATTACGTGAAGGGACTGGCGAAGAAAAAGGGCGTGATCTTCTGCGGCGACCTGAATGTGGCACATGAGGAGATCGATCTGAAAAATCCGAAGACGAACCACAAGAATGCAGGCTTCACGGATGAGGAGAGAGCCTGTTTTACCAGGGTGGTGGAGAATGGGTTCATCGATAGTTTCCGGTATTTTTATCCGGATCAGACCGATGCGTATTCCTGGTGGTCCTATATGGGGAATGCCAGAGCGAAGAACGTTGGATGGCGTATCGACTATTTTGTGGTGAGTGAGAATCTGAAGGACAGGCTGGAGGATGCCAGGATCCACACCCAGGTGATGGGGTCGGATCACTGCCCGGTGGAGTTGGATATTCGCTAAGGGAGAATAGAATGAGTCTGCGTTTTTATTTCGGACCGTCCGGTTCGGGAAAAAGTACACAAGTTTATAAAGAGATCCTGGAGCGGGCCAAAGTAGATCTGAAGAAGAACTTTCTCGTCATTGTGCCGGATCAGTTTACCATGCAGACCCAGAAGGAACTGGTGACTCTGTCTGAGCAGGGAGGCATCATGAACATTGATGTCTTAAGCTTCGGACGCCTAAGCCACCGGATACTGGAGGAGGTAGGCTGGAGCAATGTGCCGGTGTTGGATGACACGGGGAAAAGTCTGGTACTGCAGCGGGTGGCCGGGGGACTGGAAGAGCAGCTCCCGGTGCTGGGGAGCCTGCTGAAACGGCAGGGATATATCCATGAGGCGAAGAGTGCCATTTCGGAGTTTATGCAGTACGGCATCAGTGTGGAGGATGTGAGCGGGCTGATCACTTTTGCGGAAAGCAGAGGAGCGTTAGCGAAGAAGCTGCAGGATCTGCAGGTACTCTATCGGGGATTTCAGGATTATATTCGGGGGAATTTTATCACCACCGAGGAGAAGCTGGATGTGCTGGTGCGGTCGCTGGAACGGTCCAAGCTGCTGCCGGGGAGCGTGGTGGTGTTCGACGGGTTCACCGGATTTACGCCGATCCAGAACAGACTGATCCAGGGATTGATGGGCATCTGTGAGGAAGTCATTGTGACCATCACTCTGGGAGAAGGGGAGAACCCCTATCAGATGGACGGGGAACAGAAGCTGTTCCATCTGAGCAAGAAGACGGTGGCGGATCTGCAGCGTCTGGCGGAGGGGATTCATGTGCCCATGGGGCAGGATATGTATATGGGCAAGACGCCCGGCCGATTTGCAAAAGCGGATGCATTGGCGCATTTGGAGAAGTATCTGTTCCGTTATCCTGCAAAACCGTTTGCGGGGACATCTGCGGCGGGACAGATCCACATGTTTGAGGCGCTGTCACCCAGGGAGGAAGTGCAGCAGACCGGGCTGGAAATCTGCAGGCTGATCCGGGAGAAAGGACTGTACTATCGGGATATCGCGCTGGTGATCGGGGATCTGGAAAGCTATGCGCCGTATGTGGAAACCGAGTTTGCCGGACTGGGGATTCCCTGCTTTTTGGACAGAACAAGAGGAATCGTGCTGAATCCCATGATCGAATCTATCAAGAGCGCGCTGGAGTTGTTCGTGCAGGATTTCTCCTATGAGTCGGTGTTCCATTTTCTGCGGAGCGGACTGTGTGATCTGGACATGGATGATATTGATCTGTTGGAAAACTATTGCATCCAGACCGGAGTGCGGGGCAGGAAGAAGTGGAGCAAGTTATTTACCCGCAAGACAAAACAGATGCAGGAGGACGAGGCGCAGCTTGCCCATCTGAACGAGGTCCGACAGGCGTTTTACGAGCAGGTGGAAATGCTGCAGATCCAGGGGGATCCGGCGACGAATGGAAAAACCGCGGCAAAGGGAAAGGCTGCGGCGAAGACGTATGTGGAGAATCTGTATGCGTTTCTGGAAAACGCACAGGTACAACGGAAGCTGGAGGCGTTTGCCGCACAGTTTGAGGCGGCGAATGAACTTTCCCGTGCAAAGGAATATGAGCAGATTTATCGTCTTGTGATGGAACTTTTGGAGCAGGTGTATGAACTGCTGGGCGAAGAGCAGATCACACTGGCGGAGTTTCAGGAGATTCTGGAGGCCGGCTTCGGCGAGATTGAGGTGGGTATGATCCCGCAGAATGTGGATCGTGTCATCGTGGGCGATATGGAGCGCACGAGGCTGAAGCAGGTGAAGGTGCTGTTTTTCCTGGGTGTGAATGACGGCAACATTCCCCGGAATGCATCCAAGGGCGGCATCATCTCCGATATGGACAGGGAATTTCTGCGGGAGTCGGGGCTGGAGCTGGCGCCGTCCCCCAGGCAGCAGATGTACATACAGCGGTTGTATCTGTATCTGAATATGACCAAGCCTTCCGAACGACTGTATCTGTCTTACGCGAAGGTGAACAGCGCCGGGAAGAGTCTGCGGCCTGCCTATCTGGTGGAGGTGGTGCAGAATCTTTTTCCGGACATCAAGGTAGAGTGTCCGCAGAATGCGCCGGTGTTGGAGCAGATCTGCACGCCGGCTCAGGGCAGGTCTTTTTTGGCGAAGGAACTGCGGGAGTATGCGGAGGGCAATCTGCATGCGGGTTCCGATGCGGAGCGGGATTTTTTCACTCTGTATCAGGCATACGGGAAAATAGAAGGCGGCAGGGACAGGGAGCAGCTGACCCGGGCGGCGTTTGCCAGATATCAGGACAGCGGTCTGTCACGGCTGGTGGCGCAGCTTTTGTACGGAAAGACGCTGCAGAACAGTGTGAGCAGACTGGAGACATTTGCGGCCTGTGCATACAGGCATTTCCTGCAGTACGGACTTTCCCTGCAGGAGCGGGAGGAGTTCGGTTTTGAGGCCGTGGATATGGGAAATGTCTATCATGCGGTGCTGCGGAGTTTTGGCAGCAGTTTGAAGGAGAAGGGATATACCTGGTTTGACTTCCCGAAGGAATTTGCAGGGGAAGCGGTGCAGGAAGCATTGGAGGCGTTTGCAGCGCAGTATGGGGATACCGTGCTGTACAGCAGTGCCCGGAATGCATATGCCATCACACGCATGGGACGGGTGCTGACCCGGACGGTGCTGACGCTGCAGAAGCAGCTGAAGAAGGGAAAATTTGTGCCGGACAGTTATGAGCTTACATTCGGTTTTGCGGATGATCTGGCAAGTGTGCGGATCGCGCTCTCCGAGGAGGAGCGGATGCATCTGGTGGGGAAGATCGACCGACTGGATGTGGCGGAGGATGAAGAACATGTTTATGTGAAGGTCGTAGATTATAAATCCGGCAAGAAGGATTTTGATCTGGTGGCATTGTATTACGGACTGCAGCTGCAGCTGGTGGTCTATATGAATGCGGCGCTGGAGAAGGAGGCAAAAGAGCATCCGGACAAGGACATTGTGCCGGCGGCGATGTTGTATTATCACATTGAGGACCCTGCGGTGGAGGCTGCGGAGGAGTTGACGCCGGAGGAGCTGGAGGAGAAGATCCTCGCTGCATTAAAGACAAAGGGCGTGGTCAATGCGGATCCCTATGTGGTGAGCCAGCTGGACGCGGAGATGGAGAAGGCGTCGGATGTGATCCCCGTCACGAAAAACAAGGACGGCGGATTTACGAAGACTTCCGGCGTGATGACCAGAGAGCAGCTCGGGATCATCTCGGATTATGCGGGGAAGAAGATCGTGGAGATCGGCAGGCAGATGATGGACGGGTGCGTGAGCGTGAACCCCTATGAACGGGGGGATGAGGATGCGTGCCAGTACTGCAGTTACAAAAATGTATGCGGATTTGACCCTGCGATCCCGGGGTATCGGAAACGGAAGCTGGAAGAGGAGGAGCAGGAAGAGCTGCTCCGCAAAATGGCGGGAGAATAAAGTATGGCGATAAATTTTACTCCGGAACAGGAAAAAGTGATCCAACTGCGGGATCGGAATATTCTGGTGTCTGCGGCAGCCGGCAGCGGAAAGACAGCGGTGTTAGTGGAACGTATTGTACGCATGGTCTGTGACGAGGCGCATCCGGTGGATATTGACAGGCTGCTGATCGTGACATTTACCAATGCCGCGGCGGCTGAGATGCGGGAGCGTATTGATATGGGGATCGCGGAGCAGCTGAAGCAGCATCCGGAGTCCGAGCATATCCAGAGGCAGACGACGCTTTTGCACAATGCGCAGATTACAACGATACACAGTTTCTGCCTGTTTTTGATCCGGAATCATTTTCATGAGACCAGTCTGGATCCGGAGCTGGAGCAGGGGCTGGACCCTGCATTCCGGGTGGCGGATGAAAATGAGGTGAAGCTCTTGAAGCAGGATGTGTTGTCGGAGCTGCTGGAGGAGCGGTTTGCTGCGGAGGATGAGACGTTTACAGACTGTGTGGAGTTCTTCTGTCCCGGCGGGCGGGAGAACGTGCTGGAGAAGGACATCATGGAACTGCTGGAAAAGGCGCTGTCCAATCCTTTCCCCATGGAATGGCTGGAGGCGCGCAGGCAGGATTATACGCCGGACGCTCGGGGCAATATCCTGCATGGTCCGGTGGAGTCGTATCTGCTGCATTTTGTGCGGGCGTCCATTGCAGGCTGTGTGAAAAGGATGGAAGCGGTGAAAGCGCTTTGTGAGCAGCCGGATGGTCCGCATATGTACGGGGAAACGGCGGATGCCGAAAGAGAGATGCTGGAAAAACTGCTTGTGTGTGAACACGTGGAGGAGTATGGGGCAAAGATTCCGACAGTTACTTTCGGCAGGCTTCCCGGTAAAAAGGACCCCAGTGTGGATCCGGTCAAAAGAGAGCTGGCGCAGGCGCTGCGCAATGAAGTGAAAGATCGCATGAAGAAGCTTGCGGAGGAATTTTTCCAGACCTCTATGGCTACCGCCAAAACCCGGGCCGCAGCCTGCGACAGGGCAGTTCGGGTATTGATCGATCTGACGGTTGCTTTTTATCATAGGCTCCAGGCGAAGAAGGCGGAGAGAAAGATCATTGACTTTTCCGATATGGAACATCTGGCGCTGAACATTTTGTTGGAGAAGACGGAGGAGGAAATCCGTCCCAGCAAGGTGGCGGAGGAATACAGACAGTTTTTTTATGAGATCCTGATCGATGAATATCAGGACAGTAATTTGGCCCAGGAAGCGCTCCTTGGCGCTATTTCCGGCGAAAAAACGGGACGCTACAACCGGTTTATGGTGGGGGATGTGAAGCAGAGTATTTACGGATTCCGGCAGGCGAGACCGGAGCTTTTTCTGGAAAAATATCAGACCTATGTGCCGGACGGAGAACCGCTCTGCCGGATCGACCTGAGCAAGAATTTTCGCAGCCGGACGCAAGTGGTGGATACCGTGAACAGTGTGTTTTCCCGGATCATGAGCAGTGAAACGGGAGGCATCGTGTATGATCAGGATGCCAGACTGTATGCCCAGGCAGCGTATCCGGAGAGCAGCGGAAACGAAAGCGAATTTCTGCTGGTCGAGAAACCTGAGAAGGGCGGAGAACTGAATGAGAAGCAGACGGAAGCCAAGGCTGTGGCGATGCGGATCAAGGAGCTTCTGCGGGAATTTCAGGTGTTTGATAAGGAACAAAAGAAAATGCGGCCGGTGCGCTATGGAGACATGGTGATCCTGCTGCGTACCAATGCGGGCTGGGATGAGGAATTTAAGAAGGTCATGGAGGCGGAAGGAATTCCGGTGTATGTGACGTCCAAGACGGGGTATTTTGCGGCCAGAGAGGTGCAGGAACTGCTGCAGGTGCTGCGGGTGCTGGATAACCCCAGACAGGATATCCCGCTGTATGGGATGATGAAGTCTGTGTTTGGCGGATTTACTGAGGAGGAGATCGTGCGGCTGCGGATGCAGGCGGGGAACGACGGGAAGAAAAAGGCCTCTCTGTATGAAGCATTGTGCAGCGCCACGGAAACAAAGGCGGTCGCCTTTCTGGAGAAGATCAACCGGTACCGTTCCTATACGGTTTATCTGCCCATTCGTGACTTGCTGCAAAAGCTGGTGGAGGAGCATGATTATCTGAATTATGTGACGGCGCTGCCGGCGGGCAGCAGGCGTCGGGCGAATGTGGAGATGCTGTTTACCAAGGCATCGGATTTTGAAAAGACCAGTTATTTCGGTCTGTTTCATTTTGTCAGGTACATGGAGCAGCTGGAAAAATATGAAGTGGATTATGGTGAGGCTGACACGTTGGATGAGAATGCGGATGTGGTACGCATCATGAGCATCCACAAGTCCAAGGGATTGGAATTTCCTGTGACGTTTGTGTGCGGGCTGGGCAAGCAGTTTAACGAGCAGGATGCATATGGCGCGTTGATCATGGATGCTGACCTGGGGCTGGGCGTCACGTTTATGGACCCGAAGAGCAGAATCCGGTGCAAGACGCTGCGCCAGCGGGTGATGGCCAAAAAGATGGTGGAGGATATGCTGGCGGAGGAACTCAGAGTGTTGTATGTGGCGCTGACCAGAGCCAGAGAGAAACTGATCCTGACGGGAGTGACAAAGGAGGCCGCATCGCTGTGGGAGCGGATCTGCGCGGACGCCGCAGACGGGGCCGGTATCTATTCTGCGCAAAATTTGGAGTATTCGGAGTTTATCACCGCCAAGGGATATCTGGATTTTTTGCTGCCGGTTCTGCCGTATACCGATTTCCGGGTGAAGGTGCTGGGCAAAGAAGAATTGGGAGAGGCAGCGGTCAGAGAGCAGGTAGATCTGGAAGTGCGCCGGGCTGTGCTGGAGCAGCTGCGTGTCGGCAGTGATGCATTGCAGGAGCGTTTGGCCTATTCCTATCCGCACAAAAATCTGGAGAAGCTGTACACCAAAACGACGGTTTCCGAACTGAAAGCGGAGGCTATGGCAGAGCGGGATGAGGCGGCTCATGACCTGTTCGAGGGGCGGGAGAGAGAGCCTTATGTGCCGGGATTTGTGGCGCAGGAAAAGAAGATCAGCGGAACCCTGCGGGGAAGCGCTTTCCACAGAGCTATGGAGATTCTGAATCTGGAAAATTTGCTAGGAGAGTGGTTTGCAGAGTTCCCGGAGGATTATGGTCAGTATCGGGACAAAATGCAGCAGAATCGGGAAGAACTGGTGAAGCGGATCGCGGTGTATCTGCAGGATCAGACGGAGACGTTAAAGCTTTCGACGGAGTATTATGAAGCGGTCAATCCCCGGAAAGTTGCTGTTTTTCTGGAGTCGGAGTCCGCTTATCGCATGTGGCGCGCAGAACGGGAAAATGATCTGTATCGGGAGCAGCCGTTTGTGTTGGGAATCGATGCAAAGGAGTTGTCAAATCGGTTTGAAGGGGATGCGCCTGAAGGTGAGATCCTGCTGATCCAGGGGATCATTGATGTGTTCTGGATAGAACGTGACGGGATCGTGCTGCTGGATTACAAGACGGATAAGATAGACAGTACGGACGCGCTTTGGGACAGGTATGAGGCACAGATGGATTATTATAGTCGTGCGCTCACACAGATCACAAAGCGTCCCGTGAAAGAGCGGATACTCTATTCCTCCTATCTGGAACAGGAGGCGGGACGCCTGTGATCAAGCGTCAGAGGGTTATTCTGACAGTGCCAGTGTTTTGATCTGGCCCATAACTTTTTTCACCGGAGGGAGCAGCAGGATCACGATGGTGACAGCGGCTTCTGCAAAGATGTAAATGGCATTGTATGCAAGGGAGTAAGGCAGTGCGCCCCAGCCGTCCCATGCATAGGACCCGAAGAAGATCCAGCCGGACAGCACGGCGAAGACAAAACGTCCCAGCACGCCCAGGATGTATCCTTTTAACAGACCGTGCTTGGCGTTGCTGAATACACCGGAGAGACCCAGTGCACCGAAGGCCAGCAGGTAGTCAACAACAAGCTGTGCGGGGTAGAGGATATACGGATCGATCAGCATCTGCAGCACGCCGTAGGCAACGCCGGTTAGGATGCCAACACCCAGACCGAACCAATAACCGGGCAGGCAGATCACCAGCATGGACAGCAGTGTGATGGAGCCGCCGGTGGGGAAATGAAACAGCTTGATATTGGATAATACGGTGCCCAATGCAATGGACATTGCACAAAAAACCAGTTGTTTTACACTGAGTTTTTTGCTATGCTTTTTTGCAAAGAAGAGCGAGATGCCAAGCAGGGCAAGAATGACTACGGCAAGCAGCACGCTGCCGAGGGTGGTGGGGACATAAGTGGTTTCGCCCCAATCGTTGACAACAACATTGTAAAGCATAAAAAATCCTCCTTCGTCTACGCGAGGAGGGACAGCATCGGGTTTCCGGAGAGGTCTCCGGATATATGCCTTCCTACGCCGGTATTATCCGGTTCAGGTATGAGGGTCAGAAGAAAATTACGGAATGGATTCCGGTGGATTCTTCAGTCTCAGCGATGTGCTCCCCTGGCGATGTTTATTTTCGGATATACTATAGCGGATATGGGGAGAGTTGTCAAGAGGGCGAAGATATGGATAGATGTTGCAATTATTCAGTATGGAAAATAGAGGATATAGGAGGTTATTTGTCCATGAAAGATTTGGTGGTTTATTATTCTTTGGAGGGCAACACGGAGTATGTGGCGAACAGGATCAAGGACGGGATTGGAGCGGATACTCTTCGCCTGATCCCGAAGAAGGCATATCACGACAAGGGATTTGCCAAGTTCTTCTGGGGCGGGAAGAGTGCGGTGATGGCCGAGAAGCCCAAATTGGAGGAGTGCAAGGTTGATCTTGCGGCGTATGACCGCATCATATTCGGCTTTCCCGTGTGGGCGTCCAATTTTACGCCGCCGCTGCGCACCTTTATTGAAGACCATGCGGAGGAATTAAAGGGAAAGCGCTTTGCCGCATTTGCGTGTCAGAGCGGCGCAGGGGCGGAGAAGGCTTTGGCAAAACTTGCAAAGTGCATCGGTATTGTGGATTTTGAACTGACGGCGGTTTTCATTGATCCCAAGGAAAAACAGGACAAGAGCAAGGACGGGCAGATCGAAGCGTTTTGCGGTGCATTGGGAAGAAGAGAGGGGATTTGATGACAAAAATGATCTTTATTACACCGTATAAGGAAATTTGTGGCGGAGAAGAAAGTATTTATGATCATGTGAGTGCGGGATATCAGGTTGCCGGGACCTTATTTATACACGGATGATGATCATTGCTGGGACAGCAATACATGGAAATATGTGTTAAAATATGGGTTGCAGCTATCGCAGGAATTTATAGACTATGTGATGTCGGAGAAAGGCACAAAATTTTTGGAAGAACAGGGAGTGCTGGAACCGGCAGAGGAGAAAGATTTAGAGGAATTTTGACAGATGGGAGAATAGGAGCATGAGATTATTGTTGGCGGAGGACGAGCGGGAACTGGCGGATGCGGTTTCCATGATCTTAAAACACAGCCACTATTCTGTGGATGTGGTATATAACGGGCAGGATGCGCTGGACTATCTGACGGGACAGGAGTATGACGGGGCGGTCATGGATATCATGATGCCCAAGATGGATGGGCTGACGGTATTGAAGAAGCTGCGTGCTGCGGGAAATACCGTGCCGGTATTATTGCTTACAGCGAAGTCCGGGATTGATGATAAGGTGGAAGGGCTGGACAGCGGCGCCAACGATTATCTGCCGAAACCCTTTGATACCAGAGAGCTGTTGGCGCGTATCCGCGTGATGACCAGGCAGCAGACAACGGGCACGGATAATCTGTTGAAGTGCGGCAACCTGACGCTGGACCGCAGTTCCTTCGAGGTGGAGGGACCCGGCGGTAAGGTGCGCCTGGGCAACAAGGAATTTCAGATGCTGGAGATGCTCATGGCGAATCCCGGACAGGTCCTTTCGGTGGATCGCTTTATGGAGCGCGTGTGGGGCTACGACAGCGACACAGAGTCCAGCGTGGTGTGGGTGAATATTTCTTATCTGCGCAAAAAACTGGCAACGCTTGACGCCAACGTGCAGATCAAGGCGGTGAGGAACCAGGGATATTCGCTGGAAGTGGAGAGTAAAATATGATCAGACGACTGCGCAGAAAATTTATTATTGTGGCGATGTGTTCCATGCTGGCAGTGTTGGCGGTGATGGTGTGCATTATGAACGTGTCAAGTTACAGAAGCATGGTTGCCAGAGCGGACAGGATCCTGCAGATGCTCGCTGACAACGGTGGACATTTCCCCACAGATCTGCATGATAATATGCGTGATAAAAATGACAAAAACATGAGACCGGAGAAATATCCCAACGGACAATTTTTTCCCAGGGACATTCTTGCGGAGGACAGGGCCTTTATCTCGGAGGAGACACCCTATGATACCCGTTTTTTTTCGGTAAAGCTGGATCAGGACGGAAGCGTGGTATCGGTGGATACCGGTCGGATCACTGCGGTGAAAACGGAGGATGCAATCGCCTATGCCCAGGAGATTTATGCCAAAGGAAAGACGAGAGGCTTTTTGGATGATTATCGTTTTATCAACCAGGTTACAGAGGAGGGAGATTGTAATCGGATCATTTTCGTGGACTGCGGAAAGGAGCTGGATTCCTTTCATAGGCTTTTGCGCAACAGCGCAGGAGCGTCCCTGTTGGGAACCTTTGCGGTATTTGTGCTGGTGCTGATTTTCTCCAAGCGGGTGTTCAAGCCGGTGGAAGAGAGTTATGTGAAGCAAAAGCGCTTTATTACGGATGCAAGTCATGAACTGAAGACGCCGCTCACAATCATTTCTGCCAATGTGGATCTGCTGGAGATGGAAGGCGAGGAGAGTCAGTGGACACAGAGTATCCGCAATCAGGTGAGTCGTTTGCGGCATCTGACGGAGCAGATGGTGACGCTCTCCCGACTGGAGGAAGAGGAGAAGCCGGTGCTGGAGAAGTGCGATCTGTCCGATATCGTGGCGGAGATCACAGAGAATTTCGAGCCGTTAGCTATGTCCAAGGGGAAGCAACTGACGAAAGAGATTACAGAAGGTCTTACCTGCATGGCTGAGAAAGAGAAGCTGGGACAGCTGGTGTCGCTGCTTTTGGACAATGCGTTAAAGTACGCATCCGAAAAAGGAGAGATCAGGGTGACCCTTACGCCTGCGAAAAAGGGCGGCAGATCCTGTCTGACCGTCTGGAATACAGTCGGTGAGGAGAGCGGCATTCAGGCAGGAAGTCAGGATGTTTTGTTTGAGCGCTTCTATCGGACGGACAGCTCCAGAAATTCAGGCACCGGCGGCAGCGGAATCGGCCTGTCGGTGGTGAAGGCAATTGTGGAGCGTTATGGCGGAAAGATCACTGCGAAGAGTGAGGACGGGAAGTCCATCGCGTTTCAGGTTGTGATCTGACTTTCATAGAAAGCGAAAAAATAACTAAAGCGAAAAATAAGGTGTAAGAATATTGACAATCCCAAAATATTGTATTAAAATACCACTTATCAAAGGAGAAATTCACGGTAAGTGGTATTTCACATTCTATCGGCGGTTCGGCCAATTTTTCCTGCGGAAAGCAAAGTGAATATTTTTATTTAGAAAGATTCTGGAAGGATGAATGTTTGGCGGAAGTGTCCCGGATTGACGTCATACATTCAAAAGTGACATTTGAAAGAGGAGGGTGTATGAAGAACTGATCACAGATTATCCACTGCACTTGATTGAGGTGAGAAAGTATGAAGAATACGAAGAGCTTCGAACGGATATTCGAGGGAATTGCAGGGAGCAAGGGAAAATTATCAAAAAGCGGATGGGAGGAAATACAATATGTGTCAGGCGATTAAGGATATGATTGCGGATGGAGTACAGCAAGGTCTGGAGCAAGGTTTATATAAACAACGACAGATGTTAGTCAATAATGTTGAGAATGCAATGAAAAATTTTCACGTGGATTTGGACGGAACAGCGGGGACAAGAAAGAACCGGAATGAGCTTGTGCAGAATGCCGGAACACCGGCAGAAAGAGAAGAACTTGAAGAAACAGCGGTGAGGCAGAAATAGCACCGCAAAAGAGAGAAGAAAAAGGGAACCCCGGGAAAGAGCGGAGAACATCAGGAAATATAGGTGGAACACCGAAGAAACGAGCAGGTTTACCGATATTTCGCGGAGACCCCTATTTTTAGTAGAGCCATTAAATTATAAGAGCCGGGAGTTTTGATCATGTTCGATCATTACTCCCGGCTCTTTGTTTGTTATTACTTTTGCGCGAGTTGCGCCTGAAGCTCGGCGATGAGTTTGTCTTTCTCAGCGAGTGCATTGTCTTTCTCGGCGAGTGCATTGTCTTTCTCAGCGAGAGCGTTGTCTTTCTCAGCGAGGGCATTACCCATCTCTGCAACCTTTTCCTGCAACTCCGTCACCATCATACGCTCGGTATTGCGGTCCATGATATAAAGTTCCTGTGAAAACATCGTCATTAACACCTCCGGATCCATGGCAAATTCGGCAATTTCCTGGTAGATTGGCAGGAACTCCGGAAATTCTGTGATCAGGTTCATAATGGTCCCCGTGTCTGTCGCGGACAGGAACGTGAGCCATACATCCAGCGGGCTGCTGGACTTATCTACATTATGTACGTTTTGCTGGAAGATGTCAAGGCACAGAAAGATGTCTTCGTGGAGTCCGGTGTGGCCTTCCATAATGCCGGTGTCGAACCGCATGGAGCGGTGATGTCTGTATTTTCCGGGATGCTCTTTGAAAGCGGCAGGACTCTGCTCCATGATGA
>DFDT01000029.1:0-290 GCA_002368865.1 Lachnospiraceae bacterium UBA3821
TGCTGTCTTATGGACAAAAATTACAAATAAACTATATCAGATTTTATGGCTCATGGCATAAACAAATTCTAATCCTTTTCGTGCTTTCCATATCTTTTTTCCAGGTCGTTTCCCGGCGATCATTGTCACGATAACCCCGGCAAAAAAACTACATGGGCTGTGTCAACAGGGTATAGGCAGCCAAGCCGTCCTCCAACCCCCGGCCTGCCCGTGTTCGCCGTAAGGGGGAAAACACATTACACGGGCCGTGTCATGAAAAAACCGCTGCAGCGGCACTTTTCGTCCGATGC
>DFDT01000029.1:341-3248 GCA_002368865.1 Lachnospiraceae bacterium UBA3821
GCACTTTTCGTCCGATGCAGCGGTCTCTGCGGAAATATTTTTTTCAGGAATATTTTTTTCAATTAAATATTTTTTTGCCAGGAGATTAAAGCTGGTATTGACGCTGGCGTCTCCGGCAGGTTACGGGAACTTATCTCACGACCCATTCCCCAAAATCATCGTCCCAGTCAAGATAAGGTCTCTCGCAGACTGTGCCGTCCGTGAGTGTCACGCTCTTGACTCCGGCATATATATAGCGGATCTGTTTTCTCTTGGGAATCGTCATGTAATCGCAATACACAACCTGTCCCGGCTCGACGATTTTGTTGGTGACCCAGGTATACACGGTATCCCCGTAGATTCTGTTTTTGCTGCTGTCTTTGGCATAGACATACACTTCAAAGCTCTCGATGGTCTGGTCGGAAGATGTATTGAGGAACTGCATGCGCACGTTCAAAAAGTCCGAGCTGTCACTGGTCCAGTTCCAGTCGGCATAGCTGTTGGCCGGGAAGTCCATCGGAACTTCCGTCGTGTTGACTTTCTTCTTGGTGGGCTCTTCATAGAGATAGCTGCAGTTCACGTATCCGGTTTTGGATATGGTGGGCGCGTAGACGGTCCAGTATTCGGAATCCGACTTGTCCAGGACGACCACCGGGTCTCCGGTATACAATTTCCCGATCTCATTCTTTGACTCAAAGGCCTTAGCCTTGCGGACCGCCAGGTAACCGGTCTTGACTTTGGCATACATTACATCGCCGTCATATTCCCCTTTATAGCGAAGATAACTGCCGTTCACATAGCCGTGCTTGCGCAGAGAGGGTGCATAGACATAGCGGTATACGCTCTCATCTCCGCTGGTGGGGCACTCGATCACAGTGTCTCCTGTGTACAGCTTGCCGATCTCGTTTTTGGAGTTGAACTCTTTTTTGGTGCGCAATGCCAGATAGCCGGTCTCCACCTTCACTGTATAAGTATTGAGGCGATAGTTCGCGGCGTTTATTTTCTGCGGCACTGCAAGGATCAGGATCGCTGCCAGAAACAGAACAGAAATAACTGCTTTGGCAGTCCTTCCCCTGCTCATTCTCATGTCTTCAGTATTGGTTCCCATCATATTTCCTCCCTTTTAAAGCTCTCTGTGCGAAGACAGCCGCTCCGTCGCCGGCAGCTGTCTGCCGCGGCTTTATTACTGACTTTTTTGTCAATACAATTATACCTTTTCCTCTGATATACCGTCAATCTCACGGCAAAAAAACAAACGTGCCGGGCATTAAAGAAGGGTACTGCACACGCCCCCTCGAAAGGCGTGTACAGGAGTGTACAGGAGTAACAAAAGAGGCGCCGTTGACTCAGGTCTTTCGCGAATTTATAATGAAAAAGAAAGGATCACAGAGAGACGGGATGCATGTAATTCTGATAATTAATATCCCAAAAATCAGCCTCTTCTCCACACTCTGCCTTATTCAACTGCACAAGGAGGAACCCTCATGAAAAGGAAACTTTCACTCTTATTGATTCTGGCTATGCTGACGGCACTCTTCATCCCCATTGAACCATCTGAATCGTCCGGAGTCTGCCGGGCTGTTCCCTTTTTCAGCATGCAGGCTGAGGCGGCGAGTATCAGACTGAGTGGCTCAAGCATTGTTGTTCCTGTCGGAATGAGGGGGCAGCTCTCTGTGAGCGGCACTTCGAAGTCCGTAACGTGGAGTTCATCGGACACAAGCATCGCCGCAGTGACATCATCCGGTACAGTGACAGGGAAAAAAACCGGCTCTGCCATAATCACGGCAAAGGTATCCGGGCAGTCCCTGAAATGTAAAGTGTTAGTCATCAACAGGTATAATGTCAGACATGTCGGCAATGCTGTGTTAACAATAGTCAGAAGGTACTATAAAAGTGCATTTCTTCTTGAATCCGAGAGAACCGGAAATACGACAACAGTGGTGATCGCAAAACCCCAGGGCGACGGTGCACCCGGCATGGACATCAGTGTCAACATCACTACCGGAAAGGCTACCTGCGATCCTGACTGGGACACCTTCTTCCCGGCAGTCCCGCGGACTTTTTATGTGTGGAAATGCAGTAAAATCGTCAAGGTGTCCAGGCTGACCATGAACAGGACGGCCGCAACTGTGATAAAAGGAAAAACAGTAACTCTCAAAGCAACGGCAAGTCCTTCTACAGCCACGAACAAAGCTGTGTCGTGGAAAAGCAGCAACACACAGATTGCGACAGTGACAAGCAAAGGCGTGGTCAAAGGCATCAAAGCCGGTACCGCGACAATCTATGCGACTGCGAGGGACGGGAGCGGCAAAAAGGCTTCCTGCAGGGTCACGGTAAAGAATGCCTCATCAGCCTCAACCGTTTTTAATATCACCGGAAATGTACTGGTCATGAAGATGGCAGACGCAGCCAAACTCCTGCGGTTCAGTTATTACAGAATCTATGGGCAGCGGGACAACACGGCGGGATATTTTAAAGCAAATGTCAAACCCAGCAGAACGAATACAAATCATGTGTCGTGCTTCCGCAAGGACGAACAGAAAAGAGGCTTCTGGGATCTTACAATCTCAGACAGAACACTTGCTTTATATGGTGTAAAAGTCGGTATGACAAAGAAACAGGCACATGATCTCCTCACAAAAAACAAATGGAAAAAAATAAGCGATAAGCCGGATGAAGTGTTATATTCATCCACAAACACCAGAAGCCTGATGTATAAGAATAAAGGTATCGTGAGAATATGGTTTGACGAGGAGACTAAACGAATCTATGAAATCTGCTATTTAGTCCACTATTTAGACTGATATTTCCCTTTGGGGACACTTCCCATGTCAAAGGGTTCTCAGGCAGTACACAGCCAATTGATGACGATCAACAGTCAATCAAAGACGAAATCAAACAGGAAATCAAATAGAAAATCAAATAGAA
>DFDT01000190.1 GCA_002368865.1 Lachnospiraceae bacterium UBA3821
CTCACCGTACAGCGTGCCGTCCATATCAAACACCGCGATTCGTTCTTCCTCCGGCACGAAGCTCTCGCTCCTTTCATCGCTGACCGCATGGACAAAGGAGACAAGAGAGGCCATGCCCGGAGAATCCGCTTTCCAATATGCTATGGCTTTCGATCCTTTCCCACCGCAGGCCGTTAACGGCAGCAGAAGGATGACACAGAGGATCAGCGCGACTCGTTTTCGTTTCAAAGATGTACCTCCTCAGCGTTCCGTATGCAGACCGTGCGATATGATTCGTATCACCAGTTCTTCAAATGATATTCCAGCCGCTTTTGCAGACGCCGGCAATGCGCTGGTCGCAGTCAGTGCGGGCAATGTATTGACTTCAAGTACGGCTGGTCCTTTCCTTCTGTCTACGATGAAATCGATTCGGGCACACCCGCGGCAGTTCAACTCCCTGTAGAGTCTCCTTCCGATTCCTTGTATCTGAGCTCGTGTCGCTTCAGTTATTCTGGCAGGAATAATATGTCTGCCAGGTCCAGAAGTGTATTTGACTTCATAGCTGCGATACTTCGCATCTGAAACCAACTCGATTTCCGGAAGAATGGTGGCCTCATCATTCCCAAGAATGGGAAGCGTAAGCTCCATCCCGTGCAAATACTCTTCCGCCAGAATCTGATTTCCGTATTGGAACACTTCTTCAATCGCTTCCGTCAGCTCCTCTTCTTTCTCAACCAACACAATGCCAATGCTGGAACCCTGCTGCGGAGGCTTTAAGATAAGCGGCAGTCCTAACCTCTCGATCAAGCGCCTTGAAGCAAGCAATGGCTCTGCGTCATATTCCCGCCGGTGAAGAACCATATAATCTGCCGTCGGGATTTGCAGGGCTTCAAGCAGCCTTTTTGTAAGGATTTTATTCATACATACAGCACTGGTCTCTATACCGGAACCTGTATAGGGAATCCCCGCCAAATCCAACGCTCCCTGAATGCTTCCGTCTTCTCCGCCCTTTCCATGAAGGGCTAACATGGCAATATCCGGATGGAGCTTCAGCAACTGGTCTATGTTTTTATTCTGAAAATCAAAAAGCACAGCATTTGTAAAGCCGCATCTTTGAAGCGCCTCATAGGTGGCCTGTCCGCTTTTGAGCGACGGCTCCCTTTCTGAGGAGACTCCTCCATATACGACGGCAATACGCATACTCTTGTCCATATATGCCCCTTTCCAAACAGCCGGCTTTGATCTTACAGTCTTCTGAGCATTTCCATGTCCAGTTCGTTACAACTTGCGGCTGCAAACACCAATTCCGCATTGCGGAGAATGCAGGAGGTTCCCGTAGCGATCCCGTCCAGTATGACGTCTACAGCGGCCAAAATAGTCAGACACTCATCCGGTAATCCGAGCTGACCAGCTATCATGCCAAAGATGACAAGCAACTCTCCGGGAATGGGCGGTCCCGCGAAGGTCAGAAGAACCGTCAGGAGCAGTGCCACAGCGAGCCAGCCAAAGCTTACGGCGAGCTGATACTTTTCCGCGAAAAAGACGACCATTACCGCCAAATAGAGCGACACGCCCATAGGATACAGCTTCCCACTGACCGACAGGCCGATTCTTGAGAACCTTTTGGAGACACCAAGGTGTTTTTCAAGAATTTCGAGATTCGTACTGTAGGATGCCATTCGGGAGCCCGTCGTGACGCTGATCAGCCAGGCGGGAAACATGACTCTGAGTGCTCTCCAGCTTTTACAGCGAAATTTCAGTCCCATGGCCGTAAATACGAGTAATATTAAAATGACGCTGACGGCCGGATACATAACAACCGGCTTCCATACGTCCCGCAGTGTCTTGAAGGCATCCGGCGTCATAATTTGATTCAGAAGAGAGCAAAACACGAACAAGGGGATCAGCCTGCAGATGCTCGTGGTAACAGTCATGATGATACTGTTAATACCGTTCACGGATGAGATCAGCGCAGGATACTTCTCCCGAAATTCGGAAAGCGTGATCCCAAAAAGGAGGGCAAAAATCAGAATATGAATGAAATTGCCGTCGATAAACGGTGAGAGGACGTTATCGGGAATCATTCCCCAGAGAAGTGTGATGATCTGATCTGTTTGGGCTTGCCCGCCGATACTGCTTACACTGAAATTGATATTGGAAAACAACAGCATAATCAAATAGCTGAAAACTGTTAAAATGGTCAATACCAAGGGAAATCTTACAATCATTTGCAGCCTGCTCTGTTTATCCAGCGGCTGGGTATCCGTGTCTCCGCATACTCCGGAAACGACATTAAAAAACAGGAGTATCCCTGCAAGGGATTTTAACAGGCCAAGGAAAGCGTGCCGAAAGGGAATGAGGATCCATGCAGACACAGTTGTTTTAATGCCTTCTGGACAGTAGCTGCTGGCCGCACCGAGGACTACGGCCGCCGCAATCGCCACGAGCAGGGGGAGTGTGTTGCTGCTTCTTTTCCTTTGAACATGGATCGTGAGATAATTTACATTGTTCCGAAAACTCCACTCGCAAGGAATTCCCAGGTTCTTTAGTAAGATTTCCGTGAACTCATCATTTTCAACCTCCAAGGGGTTGAATAATGTCCC
>DFDT01000051.1 GCA_002368865.1 Lachnospiraceae bacterium UBA3821
TAGATTGGCAGGAACTCCGGAAATTCTGTGATCAGGTTCATAATGGTCCTCGTGTCTGTCGCGGACAGGAACGTGAGCCATACATCCAGCGGGCTGCTGGACTTATCTACATTATGTACGTTTTGCTGGAAGATGTCAAGGCACAGGAAGATGTCTTCGTGGAGTCCGGTGTGACCTTCCATAATGCCTGTGTCGAACCGCATGGAGCGGTGATGTCTGTATTCTCCGGGATGCTCTTTGAAGGCGGCAGGACTCTGCTCCATGATGACAATGCAGAAGACTTTTTTCAGATCTTTGAAGTGAAAGCGGTCCCCGAGTTTGTCTTTTAACCATGTATACTGGCGCAGGATGATGTCTGCACCGTAGCAGTCGTTGCGTTCCACCGGAAATTCGTAGCCGATCTTTTGCATTTCCAGGTTTGCCCGGGTGTCATCGTCCAAAGTGACCAGCACATCCATGATGACAAAGCTGACCTGCTCGGTGAGCTGGGTGCCTTCGCGGGGCAGGATCTCGATGATCTTCACCTTGCGGCCGAAGAGGGCGGAGAGCAGCGCCTCGAGGCGTTCCGGGTGTTTCTCGGGATCGAAGACTCGTTGAAATACCGAGTCGTAGGTGACGGGCAGGCCGTTCTGCCCGAGGAAGAAGCCGATGAGCAGTTCCCGGGAGGCCTTGGGCATGCGGTTAAAGCATTCCCAGAGCGGATCATAGCTTTGCAGGTAGCGGAGCACCTCAGAGCGGGATCCGTAGTTAGGAAAAATATGGTCTAAGTTCTTTTGGTGTTTCATGAATTTAAAATCCTCCTTTGACTTGTTTGCTTTGTGGGGTGCGTTGGGGAGTGGTATACGATGCATACAGATCAGGGTATGATCTATAAAATGTGATGATCAATGTTTTTCTTGGAAATCTTGGCTGAAACAGCCAGATGTTTACTGGAATGATATGTCGTATTGTAATACAATTAATTTGCAGTGTCAATATGTTTTTGGTTCTAAATGAACCCATGAAAAAAATTTTTTGTAATTTAAAAAAATTTAAAGTTCGTTTTAAGTTCATCCTTTACAATGACCTCAGAACAAACAAAAAGGGGTGACGAGTATGAGTTATCAGGATATTTTCAAACGTTACGAAATGAAATATATGTTGACGAAGGAGCAAAAGGAACTGGTCCTTCAGGCAATGGCAGAATATATGAAACCTGACGAATTCGGCAGAAGCACGATCTGTAACATTTATTTTGATACGCCGGACTATCAGTTAATCAAACGGTCGTTGGAGAAGCCGGTCTACAAAGAGAAGCTTCGGGTGAGAAGCTACGGCAAAGCCAAAGAGGACGGCACCGTATTTGTAGAACTGAAAAAGAAATACAAGGGTGTGGTTTACAAGCGCCGCATCAGCACCAGTGAAAAAGAGGCAATGGCTTATCTGATGCAGGGCGAAGAACTCTCCAAGCAGAGCCAGATCACAGATGAGATCAGCTACTTCAAGCAGATGTATCAGGGGTTGCAGCCGGCGGTGTATCTCTCCTATGACAGAGAAGCGTTCTACGGCGTGGAGGACAGAGACCTGCGGATCACGTTCGATGAGAACATTCTTTGGAGAAAAGAAGATATCAGTCTTTGCGCGGAGGTGTACGGAACGCCGATCCTGGAACCGGGATGTGCACTGATGGAGATCAAGATCGCTTCCGCAATGCCGATGTGGTTGTGCAGAGTGCTTTCGGAAAATGGAATTTTCCAGACCAGCTTTTCCAAATACGGCAGAGCCTATGAGACGATGGTGGCGGAGCAGATGGCGGCAGCGGAGCAGAACGTGAATGAGGCAGCGGCGGAAGCAGCATCGGCAGCACAGCGGATCGGCGGGACAACAGGACAGACCGTGGCCGGTCAGGCAGCAGTGCAGAATGGAAACAGAAGACTGGGCGGACGCCGTACCAGAATCGCATAAAGGAGGGATGAGTTATGATGAATACATTGTTTGGAGGAATTTTTGATACAAGTACAACGAGTGTGATCTCGGTGAGCAGTTTCTTGCTGTGTGTGGCGGTTTCGCTGGTGATCGGGTTGTTTATATCGGCGGCTTTCGGCTATAAGAGTAAGTCCAGCCAGAGTTTTCTGGTGACGTTGGCGCTCCTGCCGGCAGTGGTGTGTGTGGTGATCATGATGGTTAACGGCAATGTGGGCGCGGGCGTGGCTGTAGCAGGTGCTTTCAGTCTGGTGCGTTTCCGTTCGGCTCCCGGCACGGCCAGAGAGATCGGGGCAATCTTCTTGGCGATGGCATCGGGGCTGTTGACAGGAATGGGTTATCTGGGATACGCGGTGCTGTTTGCGGTGATCATCGGGCTGGTGAATTTCCTGTATGAGAGCATCGGCTGGAAGAAAGCGGAAATGCAGACAGGGAAGACATTGCACATCACCATTCCGGAAAATCTGGATTATACAAATATTTTTGACGAGATCTTCAAAGAGTTCACAAAGAGCTGTGAGATGGTAAATGTGAAGACGACCAATATGGGAAGCTTGTTCAAATTGACCTATCAGGTGGAGTTGAAGGAGGACGTTTCGGAGAAGGATTTTATCGACAAGCTGCGCTGCAGGAACGGGAATCTGGAGATCGTGATGGCGCGGAGAGAAACGGTGGTCGGAGATCTGTAAAGGAGTGAGGATGTTATGAAAAAGATGCAGATGAAGCGTAAAAACAGAAGATTTTATTGCGGCGCGCTGGCTGCCATACTGGCGGCGGGAATGCTGATGGCCGGCTGCGGAAATGCAGCAAATACCGGTTCTGCGGGAGCGGCGAGCGGCGCTGCGGTCAGCAGTACGGTGTCTGTGAGCAATACTGCAAAGAGCAGTAGCAATGCGCAGGCAGCCGGCAGTTCCACTATTTTGGATACATCGGATCTGTTCAGCAACAGGGATGTAGAGGTGGGATATGATGAATCGGAGTGTGTGAAGATCAGCCTGAACGGAAATACGGCGCAGAGTGATTCCCAAGCGGTGAAAGTGGACGGCAATGTGGTGACGATCACCGATGAGGGGACGTACCTGATCTCGGGAACGCTGAACGGTCAGATCATCGTGGAAGCGGAAAAGAGCGACAAGGTGCAGTTGGTTTTGGACAATGCGAATATTTCCTGCGCAAGCAGTGCGGCTCTGTATGTGAGCCAAGCGGATAAAGTGTTTGTCACAACTGTTGCAGGAAGTGAGAATCTGTTGGAAACCACCGGTGCGTATGCGGCAATTGATGATCATAACATTGACGGTGCGGTTTTTGCAAGAGATGACATCACGTTTAACGGCGAGGGAACATTGATAGTGAAATCCACTGAGGGAAATGGTATTGTCTGTAAGGATGATCTGAAGATCACCAGCGGTACCTATGAGATCACAGCCGGCAATCATGGGCTGCAGGGCAAGGACAGCATCCGGATCGCAAATGGTACCATTACGGTCACAGCGGCGCAGGATGGGATTCATTCCGGCAATGATGAGGACGATACGGTAGGCTATACCTACGTTGAGGGTGGTACGATCACGATCGTGGCAGAGGATGACGGCATCCATTCCGATACGCAGCTTGTGATCGCAGGCGGCTCGATCAATATAACCAGGAGCTGCGAAGGCTTGGAAGGGCAGGAGATTGAGATCCTGGACGGCGAGATCAATGTGGTGTCCGGCGATGACGGCCTGAACGCGGCCAGCGGTAACAGTAGCAGTGGTTCCAATGACTTCCAGATGCCGATGAGGGACGGCAACTTCGGCGGTGGACGTCAGAATATGGATGGACAGGAAGGCTTCCCTGGCGGAAGAGACAACTTTGGAGGCGGCGGAGCGTTTGATGTGGACGAGGATGCGCAGATCATCATTTCCGGCGGTGTGCTGCATGTAAATGCACAGGGAGACGGAATTGATTCCAATGGAAATCTGTATGTATATGGCGGCGAGATCACTGTCAACGGTCCTGTCAATGACGGAAACGGTGCACTGGACTTCGGCGGCAGCGGATACATTTACGGCGGCAGTGTGATCGCCATTGGCTCCAGCGGAATGGCAGAGAATTTTGCCTCTGATTCCACACAGTGTTCTATCATGGTGACAGCCCAGAGCACGCAGAAGGCCGGGACAACAGTGACCTTGAAGGACGCGTCCGGTCAGGTGTTGTTGAGTGCTGTTTCGGAGAAGACATTTAACAATGTGGTATTCAGCTGTGGGGAGATTCAGGTTGGTGAAACTTATACTGTGGAGATCGGCAGTGAAACCACCGAGGTTACCATGACGGAAACAATCTATGGAAGCGGAAGCGGCTTTGGCGGCGGCAGAGGCGGCATGGGCGGTTTTGGAGGCGGACGCCCGGGGATGGACGGCCAGAATGGTTTTGAGGTGCCCGACGGTCAGAATGGCTTTGAGGTGCCCGGCGGCCAGAATGGCTTTGGAGACCCCGGCGGCCAGAACGGCTTTGGCAGGCAAAAAGGCGGCAGAGGCGGCATGGACAGTTCCCGCGAATCGAATAATAATCTGTGAGAAGATTGGCGTCGGAAAGTAATTTCCGGCGCCTTTTTATGCCGGAACCGCCTTGACTTTTGCCGGTCCATCATTTACGCTTAATTATACTGGGCAGAATGCTTCTGAAAGGAGCGGACAGGTGAGTATGGTAGTTGGTATTTTGGCGCATGTGGATGCGGGCAAGACAACGTTGGCGGAATGCATATTGCATTTGAGTGGGAAACTGCGTCAGACCGGCAGGGTGGATCACGGGGATGCGTTTCTGGATCATTATGAGTTGGAGCGGAAGCGTGGGATTACGATCTTTTCCAAGCAGGCACGGTTTACATGGAAAGATATGGAGGTAACTCTGCTGGATACGCCGGGACATGTGGATTTTGCGGCAGAGATGGAGCGGACGCTGGCAGTGCTTGACTGCGCTATATTGGTGATAAACGGAACGGACGGAGTCCAGGGACACACAAGAACATTGTGGAAACTCCTGGACTATTATGACGTTCCGGTTTTTGTATTTGTAAATAAAATGGATCAGCCGGGAAATGACCGGGCGGTGCTAATGGAGCAGCTGAAGCGCCAATTGAGCGGAAATTGCGTGTGCTTTTCTGCAGAGGATCCTGGGAAGGGTGTCTATGCGGAAGGTGCCGCGTGGCTGGAGGAGGTTGCAACCTGTGAGGAGACGCTGATGAACCGGTATTTGGAAACCGGAGAACTGAGGAAGGAGCAGATCGCGCAGGCAATCTGGGACAGGCAGGTTTTTCCGTGCTATTTCGGTGCGGCGCTGAAGGAAGAGGGGGTGGAGGCACTTCTTGACGGAATAGCGTTGTATCGGAAGGCGTATCGGGCGGTCTGTCCGGCGGAGGAGGAGTATCCGGAGACGTTTGGCGCCAGGGTTTATCAGATCACCAGAGACAGTGCGGGAATGCGGCTCACGCACATTAAGGTTACGGGCGGCAGGCTGCGGGTAAAGCAGTTTTTGGATAACAAATCCAGTGCCCAGAGTGAGGATGAGGTGTTTTCGGAGAAAGCGGATCAGCTGCGGTTGTATAACGGGACAGAGTATGCGCTGGCGGAGGAAGTGAAGGCAGGCGAAATCTGTGCGGTGACCGGACTGACGAAGACCTTTGTAGGACAGGGACTGGGATTTGAGACGGAAAATGAGAAGCCAGTGTTAGAGCCGGTGCTGACATACCGGATCGAACTGCCGGAGGGCGAGGACGCAGTGCGGGTGCTGGGACTGCTTCGGCAGCTGGAGGAAGAAGAACCGCTCCTGCATATTCTGTGGCAGGAGGCGACGAAGGAAATCCATGCGCAGGTCATGGGTGAAGTGCAGATAGAGATTTTGCAGGAGTTGATCGCGGAACGGTTTGGGCTGGAGGTTACATTTGGCGAGGGAAGTATCGTTTATAAGGAGACACTGGCGAAACCGGTGGTCGGGGTCGGCCATTTTGAACCGCTCCGGCATTATGCGGAGGTGGAACTCCTGTTGGAGCCCGGGGAACCCGGAAGCGGCATGCAGTTTGCCAGTGTTTGCAGTGAGGATGGGTTGGATCGGAACTGGCAGCGGTTGATCCTGACCCATCTGGAGGAGCGGTCGCATGTCGGGGTGCTTATAGGCGCACCGGTGACGGATCTGCGGATTCTGTTGGTGGCGGGAAGAGCCCACGCCAAACATACCGAGGGCGGTGATTTCAGGCAGGCGACCTACCGGGCAGTCAGACAGGGCTTGCGCAGCGGGGAGTGTGTTTTGCTGGAACCCATGTTTTCTTTTGTTCTGGAACTTCCCACAGAGTATCTGGGACGGGCCATGTCGGATGTGCAGCGGATGTACGGCAGTTTTGAGACGCCGGTGACAGAGGGGGACCGGAGTATGCTCAAGGGTCGGGCACCGGTGGCGACCATGCGGGACTATCAGCGGGAGGTGGCTGCGTATACCCATGGAACAGGCCACTTTGCCTGCACGCCGGACGGATATGCACCCTGTCACAACGTGGAGGAAGTGATCGCTCATCAGGGGTACGATCCCGAGGCGGATGTGGCAAACCCGACGGGATCGGTGTTTTGCGCTCATGGGGCAGGCTTCCTGGTGGACTGGGATCAGGTGCCGGTGTACGCCCATGTGGAGATCCCGGCAGATATTAAGGCGCTTGTGGAACAGGCAGGGCGTGAGGAACAGGGGAAGCCGGGAGCGGTGGACGGATCAGGAGAGCAGAGGGAATCTGCAGGGCGAAGCGGAGGACGTGCACAGGGTAGCACGGAGCGCTATATCACCCAGGAGGAGATCGAGCAGATTTTCGCGCAGACCTATGGAAAAAAGGAAAAGGATGCAAGACACCGCAGGCGGTATCATGTGACCAGGCGAGACAGCGGAATGGGGGCTGCGGGTGGTCAGGCTGGCGGATATGGCGATGGTTCGGGCAACACAAGCAGATTGAGCAGTAGTGCAAAATCAGGAGCGGCGAAGAAGTCCTGTCTGTTGGTAGACGGCTATAATATTATTTTTGCGTGGGACGAGCTGCGCGCTCTCTCGGAAGTTAATATTGATAGTGCCAGAGACAGGCTGATGGATATTCTGAGTAATTATCAGGGAACACTGGGAGGAGAACTGATTTTGGTGTTTGACGCCTACAAGGTAAAAGGCAATCCGGGCAGTACCCTGAAGTATCACAATATTTATGTGATTTATACCAGAGAAGCAGAGACCGCGGATCAGTATATCGAGAAGACAGTGCATGAGATGGCGGATCAATATCAGATCACGGTGGCAACGTCCGACCGCCTGGAGCAGATGATCATATGGGGCGACGGAGCGATGCGGATGTCGGCAAGGGGCCTGTATGAGGCGGTTGAGAATGCAGCAAAAGAGCTGCGGGAAAACTATACGGAGCAGGACAGCAGGATTGCGTTCAGACCTTTTTTGTGATAAGATACCCACTGGGAGAAATTTTTCATGAGAGATCAAATTATCGGGTATATGAAGAAGCATAAGATCAGGCTGGCTGCAGGATGTCTTCTGCTGTTGGTGGAGCTTGGCTTGTTTTTTGGAAGTGGCGTGATGCTGGAGGATCAGACGCATTTCCATTCGGGAGAAGGCGCAAGGGGAGTTGCTTTTTCGGACACGGTTCTCATACGTCAGGAGTTTGTACCGGGATATGACCATATGCATGAAATCAGTATTTTATTGGATATGGGAACAGAACGTGATGATGGGATAGTTCATGTGGAGATTCTGGCTAATGGGGAGGAGAAAGTATATCAGGCCAGTCTGCCATTTTCGGACATGGAGGACATGGCGTTTACCGATCTGGAGATTCCATCCGCACTATCAGGCGGAAAAACGTATTATCTGGATATCTGGTGCGAGCCGTCTTCCCTTGGAGAGTACCCGGAGATTATGGTGGGAGATACAAAACAGATTCTGCCTGAAAACCGGAAACTGCAATCTGTTTCTTTGACAGAAAACGTGCAGAAGGATGCAGCTGATAACGAGATCGGAAGCGATCAACTGATCATGCGCTATCAGTATACGGATGTGATGCCTGCAAAAAAAGCGGTAAAGATAGTGATACTTTGTCTGTTTACTGCATTGGCTGTTGGAGTTGGAATACCGCACGATCGGAAGATACGACAGATTGCAGGTTGCCTGCTGTTGATATTGATGCCCCTGCTTCTGGGCAGATGGCTGGAATTATTGAATTACAAGGAAGTTTTTTACCGGCCTATGGCGATGGCGTGGAACATTTTTCTTATGTATTTGATAGAGTTGTTGTTCCTGCTTGTAACATATTCACCGGGTATTACGGTCATATTGTCCGGACTGCTGTTGACAGGATTATATTCTGCCAACTATTTTGTGTATTATTATCGGGGTACCCCGCTGCGAATTGCAGAATTCACCGCTGTTAAGACTGCCCAAAATGTGATAGGCGGATTTCAGTTTGTGCCCAATGATCGTTTGGCATTCGCCTGGGGGATGTCGCTTTTGTTTCTTATTATGGCGGTCCAGACGGGAGTTGGCCGAAAAACGCGTATGCATAAAATGAGTTTCCGTGTATTGGTGCGCCTGGGAAGCGTGCTTCTGGCAGCTGTGCTTGGCTGGGGATGCCTGTGGATGGTAGGAGAAACGCCTATACTGAGCAAAACCGGTCTGATAGGACGGGATGAGATGTCTGCCGTGAACAGACAGGCAATTTATGAGATCAATGGTTATCTTGTGGGGCTGATCACGGATTATCAGAGTTCCGGGTTTCCCAGGCCGGATGAGTATTCCCAAGAGGCTGTAGCGCATATTTTTTCAAACTATTCTGCCGGACAGGCGCTGACACAAGAGGAGCAGGAAGCGTTGCCGCATATTTTCTTTATCATGAATGAAAGTCTGGCGGATCTGAGGGTATATGGCGAATTAAATCTGAATCAGGAGTATCTGCCCTTTCTGAGTTCTATGCGCGAAAATACAATACGGGGTTATACGAATGTATCGGTATTCGGGGGCGGTACGGCGAATTCAGAATTTGAGGCATTGACAGGATGTACGATGGCGTTCTTTGATAGCAGTATGTATCCCTATCAACAGATGATAAATGGTCCGCTCGATTCTGTGGTGACCTGTGCAAAGAAATCCGGGTATACAACGTATTCCATGCATCCCGCGCCAAGGACCAATTGGAACAGGGCTGTGGTATACGGCTATTTGGGGTTTGACGATTTCCTGTGGGATACGGATTTCCCCGATGCAGAGGAATATTATGATAAGATATCCGATCAGGCCACTTATGATAAGATCATTTCGTTGTACGAGAACAGACAAGAGAAAGAGAAACTGTTTGTTTTTGATATTACACTGCAGAACCATGGGGGATATAGCGGTCATAACGAGCCATATGAGGTCAATGAATTGAACCTGAAAAACGGACAGATGGATGAATATCTTTCTCTGGCGAAGATATCGGATGAGGCTTTTGAAAATCTTGTGACCTACTTTGCAGATCAGGACGAAAAAGTTATTATCTGCATGTTTGGAGATCATCATCCTTTTGTGACAAGTATTTTGACACCATATGCATCCAATACGGAAAGCGAGAACATGATGAATATGTATAAGACTCCGTTTGTCATATGGGCAAATTATGATATAGAGGAAGCAGAGGGATTGGACATTAGCGCCAATTATCTGGGAGGAATGTTGTTGGAACAGGCAGGGATTCCTCTTTCTCCCTGGTTTGCATTTCTGAGGGAGCTGCGAAGAAGTTATCCCATTGTCACTGCAATTGGATGTGTGGATGACAGGGGGGATTATTTGTACAGTGATGATGCTGCCTTTGAAGAATATCGTATTTTGGAATATGATCATATGCAGGGTGAGAAGGGCTATCAATGGGCATATTAGAAGGAGTAGAGTATGATTGATTATTTTTTTGATCCGGAACGCAGTATTTTGGCATTTGCAGGTATTTTAGCTGCATTTGCACTTACGGTGATCATGACAGGAAAATTAAGTCCTTATCTGCCAAAGGATGGCGGCAGGGAGTTTGCCCATGATGGTAAACTGTCCGCCGGGAAGCCCAGGGGTGCCGGGATCATCTTTGTACTGGTATTTGTAGCGTCGGTGCTTTTGTTTGTGCCGTTACAGGTGGAGCTGGTCGTTTATCTGGTGCTGATCGTGCTGTGTATGTTGACGGGTTTTTTTGATGATGCAGCTGAGAAGCCTTGGGGAGAATACAGAAAGGGATTATTGGATCTGTGTATTGCAGTGATGACGGCGGTAAATTTCCTTCAGCATAATCCCAGCGAGGTGGAACTGGCTTTTTTTCATGTAAAATTTGAATTGAATCCGGTAGTATTTGCAATCCTTGCGGTAATATTGGTCTGGACATCTGTGAATGTGACAAATTGCGCGGATGGTGTGGACGGGCTGTCGGGGACGTTAGCGATCATCACGCTGGTTACGATCTACTATATAGACCGGATGAAGGAACGGCCGGACAACTTCTCATTTCCGATCTTGTTGTTTGCAGCGTGTCTTTTGGGCTATCTGTGGTATAACGCTACGCCCAGCAAGCTGATGATGGGAGATGCAGGCAGCCGTGCTATGGGCTTGATGATTGCGATCGCCATTCTGAAGACAGGGTGCCCGTTCCTCTATATTCCGGTGGCATTGGTGCTGATCCTGGATGGTGGTTTGGGTTTGTTAAAGGTGTTTTTGCTGCGGTTTTTGAAGATCCATATTTTTAAAAATACCAGGATGCCGCTGCACGATCATGTGCGGAAGGTGTTGGGATGGTCCAATACGCAGACGGTTTACCGTTTTGCGATTATTCAGATTGTGCTGTCCGCAGCGGTGATCTATGGGATGCAGATATAGAGAGGTGAAAGGTTATGTATGATGAGTTGACTCCCAGTGATATCAAGAAGATGGAGGAAGAGATAGAGTACCGGAAACTGGTGGTGCGTCCGAAAGCGTTGGAGGATGTGAAAGAGACCAGGGCGCATGGGGATCTGAGCGAGAATTTTGAGTACCATGCGGCAAAGAAGTATAAGAACCAGAATGAAAGCCGGATCCGGTATCTGGAGCGGATGATCAAGACGGCGAAGGTGATCTCGGAGGATTCCGCTGAGGATGAGGTCGGCATCAACAATACGGTAAAAGTGGTTTTTCTGGATGATGGCAGTGAGGAGACATACAAGATCGTGACGACTGTGCGGGGGAATTCCCTGGCCGGGCTGATCAGCAATGAGTCCCCGTTGGGCAAGGCGCTTCTGGGCAAAAAGGTTGGAGACGTGGCGCATGTGCAGGTGAACGATACGGTGGGGTATGACGTGCGTATCGTGAGTTTTGAGAATACGGAAGATGACGGAGATAAGATCAGGAGTTTTTAGGGATCAGAGGAGCTTTTATGAAGAAATATCTTTTGTTTGACCTGGATGGTACGCTGACGGATCCGAAGGTCGGCATTACAACTTGTGTGCAGTATGCACTGGCGTCTTTTGGCATCGAGGAGCCTGACCTGGACAAGCTGACTCCGTTTATCGGACCGCCCCTTCGGGACAGTTTTATGCGGTTTTATGACTTTGATGAGGAGCAGGCGGAGCAAGCGGTTGCGAAGTACAGGGAACGCTTTCAGGATGTGGGCATTTTTGAAAATGAGGTGTATGAGGGAATCCCGCATATGCTGCGGATACTGCAGTCCAAAGGGCTTTATCTGGCGGTGGCGTCTTCCAAGCCGCAGGTATATGTGGAACGAATTTTGGAGCATTTTGACCTGAAAAAATACTTCAAGGTGATCGTGGGCAGTGAGTTGGATGGGACCAGAGAGAGTAAGGATGAGGTGGTGCAGGAAGCGCTGAACCGCCTTTTTGCGTATAAACCGATCCAACGGGATCAGGTGTATATGATCGGTGACAGATGCTTTGACATTGAAGGCGCGAAGGCGCAGATGGTGGAAAGTGTAGGGGTCACCTACGGTTTCGGAGACATGGAAGAGTTGAAGGCTGCCAAGGCGGATTATATTGTGCGCAGTGTGGCGGAACTGGAGAAGTTTCTGCTGCGCGGTGTGGAGGAGGAAAGGCAGGCAGAGGCGAAGAAAAAGGGTTTGACCTTGGGCAATATGTGGGTAATGCTTTTTTCTTTCCTGATCTTTATGGGCGTGCGCAGCGTAGTCATGTATGCGGTGGAACTGCTCTGTGTACAGATGTGGAATTGGAATCTGCCGGAATGGCTGGATCGCTTTTTGTTTGCGCGAGATGCAGCGCTGGCGGACGGCGCGCAGTTCGCATTTACCGGAAACCAGAGTGTGCTGCGGTCGGCGCTGGGATTTCTGGGCGGAGCGTTAGCCGTCAGAAAGGATGCGGTGAGGCTGATCCGGGAGACTGCGGAGGATACGAAGCTTGCGCATCTGCGGAAAGAAGAGAGGGTGAATTATCTGCTTTTTGCAGGCGCCGTGGTCGGCGCGGCTGTGGGGTTGAATCTGTTGTTAGACCTGATGGGATTGGTGGATAAGTCTGAGGCCTATCAGGCGGTGAGAGCGGATCAGTATTCTGCGAATTTCTTTCTGGGTTTACTTGCCTTCGGGATACTATCCCCTACGGCGGAGGAATTATTATTCCGTGGGATTCTTCACAATTATCTGCGGAAATTTTATCCGGTGCGGCTGACGTTGTTGGTATCGTCGGCGTTGTTTGGACTGTATCATATGAATTTTGTGCAGGGAATGTATGGCTTTCTGATGGGCTGCCTGATCGCGTACGGGTATGAATTTTTCGGAGATTTTAGAGTGGCATTGGCGGCGCATGCAGGGGCGAATATTCTGGTGTATTGTTTGTCCTATACGGCTTTAGCGGGTACGGCGTTTGTGAGCTGGCCGGTGTGTCTGCTCTTTGGGGCGTTGGCGGTGGTCTGCCTGCGGATTCTGAGTAAGAAGAAAGATGTGTTATAATTTATGCGTTTTTCAATCATTGTAGTGACCCTGAATGCAGGGGAAAAACTGAAGGAAACGGTGCAGAGTGTGCTGGCACAGCAATTCACGGATTATGAGATCGTAGTGAAAGATGGCGGGAGTACGGACGGTTCCGTGGAGAAGCTGCCGCAGGATGCGCGGCTAATGGTGTATGTCAGGAAGGACAAGGGCATTTATGATGCCATGAATCAGGCAGTGGAGTTTGCCAAGGGGCAGTATGTGCTGTTTTTGAATTGTGGAGACTTTTTCTATGATCAGACAGTGTTGACACGGGCAGATGCGGCGCTTGCAGCGGCGGAGGCTGCTATGGCTTCAGCGGGTACAGCCGGGTCAGGGCGTCCGCTGGTGCTTTACGGAGACACTTACGGTGCCAAGAATCAGGTGCTGATCGCGGCGCCCAGAACAATCACCGGCGGGATCTGTTACCGCAATATTCCCTGTCATCAATCCTGTTTTTATGCGGTGGAACTCTGCAAAAAGAAGCCGTATGATCTGCAATTCCGTATCCGGGCGGATTATGACCACTTTTTGTGGTGCTATTATCGGGCGAAAGCGAACATGATCTATATGGGCGGCGTGGTGGCGTCTTATGAAGGCGGCGGTTATTCGGAGAATCAGGCAAACCGGAAGCGGGATAAAGCGGAACATAAGATGATCACAGAGTGTTATATGGCGCGTGGAGAGCTGATAAAATACAGGCTGTTGATGTTGCTGTCGTTTGCGCCGCTTCGCAGTATGCTGGCGGAAAATCGATTGACTTCCGGGCTGTATCACCGATGGAAAGAGCTGGTGCGGAGGTAGGATATGACACAGAAAACAAAGGAAAGACAAAAGAATCTGGACGAACTCCGCGCATTGGCGATGATGATGGTGGTGGTGCTGCATTTCCTCGGCAAGGGGAATCTGTTGGGAGATGTGACATCAGCTTCCATGGACAGTGTGGGGATCGCCGCCTGGGTGCTGGAGGCATTTTGTATTGTGGCGGTGAACTGTTATATGCTGCTCTCCGGTTATTTCCTGTGCGAGACGGAGTTTCAGTTCAGCAGGTTGTTCAAGCTGTATCTCCAGGTGTGGATGTACTCCGCGGGGATAGGGTTTTTGGCCGCTGCGACGGGGTTTGTGCCTGCGGCAGAGGTGGATACCCATTATTATCTGACACTGCTTTTCCCGGTATCCATGGGGCATTATTGGTTTATGACCGCATATTTGTTTTTGTATGTGCTGCTCCCGGTGGCGGGGGCTGCGGTGAAACATATGGATCGGGCACAGCTGCGAAGAAGTGTGTTGCTGTTGCTTGCGGTATTTTGCGTCCTGAAATCCGTGCTGCCGTTCCGGCTGGAGGAGGACAGTGTGGGATATGATGTGGTCTGGTATCTGTGTGTATTTTTGCTGGCGGCTTATATCCGGAAATATGGTCTGCCGCTTCTGAACAAGCGATGGAAGTGTGGGTGTCTGTATCTGGGCGGGTGTATCCTGATCTTGATGGAACTGTTTGTGCTGCGGGCGTTTTATCTGCGCAGCGGAAGCTTTGGATTGATCCTGAAGGTGAGTTTTGAGTACAATCATGTGTTTGCGCTGGCGGCGGCAGTGGGGCTGTTCGGGTTTTTCCTGCATGGTAAGGGTGCGGGGCTGATCGGCACGGCGTCGCAAAAGCTGTCGCCCTATGTGTTGGGCGTGTATCTGCTGCACGAAAATAGCGGAGTGCGGTACGGCTGGCAGAAGATTTTTCATGCGGAGGAGATCCGGACGGTGCCAGAGCTCCTGCTCTGGACTGTGTTGGCGGCAGTGTGCATGTTTGCGGCAGGTGTGGCGATTGAGTGGCTGAGGAGTTTTTTGGTGAAGGCTTTGAGCGGTGCGAATGCGGAGGTGGCATGGAAACGATAGGACAGAAAAAGGGAAAGCGAATAGGGTGGGAGCCGGTGCTGCTGGTCATTTTATTCTGGTATCCGCTGCGGTTCATCCATGGGGGAATCGATTTTTGGGATACAGGCTATAATTATGCCAATTTCCTCTACATGGGAACGGAGCATATGGACTCTATGTGGCTGTTCTCCACTTATCTGGCAAACCTGGTGGGGCACGGATTGACGAAGCTGCCCGGCGCGGGGACATTGGTGGGGATGAATCTGTACACGGGGCTGTTTGCCAGTGCATTGGGGCTTCTGGGATATTGGTTTTGTACCAGAAAACTGGGAATCTCCTGGTGGATCGCTTATCTGGGAGAGTATGCTGCGCTCAGCTTGTGTTGGTGTCCTACGGCGCTTTTATATAATTATCTGACGTATTTGCTGTTCACCGGTTGCGTGATCCTATTGTATCTGGGACTGACGCAGGAGAAAAAATCATGCCTGTTTGCCGCGGGAGTCTGCCTGGGAACCAATGTACTGGTGCGATTTTCTAATCTGCCGGAGGCGGCGTTGATCGTGGCAGTCTGGGTGTATGCTTTCCTAGAGGGCAGAGAGAAAAGGGACGGAAAGAGTTTCGGCAGGGCAGTACGGTATACCCTCTGGTGCCTGGCGGGTTATGCGGCGGCGCTGCTTGTCCTGTTTGGCTGGATTCAGCTTCGGTACGGAATGGATGCCTATGTAGCGGGCATCGGGAGACTGTTTGCCATGACGGACAAGGCCACGGATTACAAGGCCGGTTCCATGATAGGACAGTTGGTTTTCACCTATGTGGACAATCTGTACTGGGTGCTGCGGATCGGGGCAATCGTGTTTGTGGGGGTGATCGGGTTTGCCTTTGCAGGCTTTTTGGATGATCTGGAGCCGGGACTCTGGGAGCGTGTGCAGGGGGAAGTCCGGCTGGTCTGGTGTGGCGCCTGCGTGGGCATGGTATGCTGGCTGTACCACCGTGGATTTTGTGCGGTGACCTATGATAATTACGGCGCGATTTTGAGACCGGGAATTTCTTTTTTGACGTTGACGCTGGGAATCTGCGTGATCCGGATCTTGTGGAGGGGCGTGCCGAAAGAGGAGAAGCTGATCAGTGGGTTGGTATTCCTGATGGTGTTGTTGACTTCAATCGGCAGCAACAACGGTGTGTATCCCAGCCTGAATCATCTCTTTCTTCCTGCACCTTATACGATCTGGCAGTGTATGCGGTTTGTGCGGGATACGAAACGGCGGGCTTTGTGGGCGGTGAAGCCTGCGGTGATCGCTTTGCTTTTGCTGTTCTTTGTACAGAGTGCAGGATTCGGACTAACGTTTGTGTTTGCAGAAGCTACCGGAGCCAAAGAGATGACCGCTGTAGTCGGAAATAATGAGATCCTTCAAGGGGTGCGAATGAGTCCGGAGCGGGCAAGATGGATATCGGAGATCAGTGGCTATACGGAGAGTAAAGGTATGAAAGGGCGGGAAGTGATCCTGTTTGGCAATATTCCGTCCATGTCCTATTATTTACAGATGCCGTCGGCGTTTAATCCCTGGAGTGATCTGGACTCCTATAACGAAGCGGTCCTGGCAGAGGCACTTGAGAAGACGGCAGAGGAGGTCAGAGCGGGAAAAGGGCGACCGGTAGTATTGCTGGAGGCGGATTATGCGAGGTATCTGTTTGGTGGCGCGGAAGCGTTAGAGGCAGCAGGGGTGCATGAGTCGGTGATCGGGAAAATACAGCAGAATGATGGGAAGATAGAGCTTTTGAGGGCTTATGTGGAGAAATTGCAGTATGGAGTTACCTTTGCAAATGAAAAGTTTGTAATGATGGAGTAAGAAGGTAGATATAGAAATTTAGGATAGGCAAAAGGTCTGCAGCTTATAACAGCTGCAGACCTTTTGCCTGTGCATCCTTCATGACCTGATCGGGCCAGAGGGAACATTGTACTTCACCGATATGTGCTTTCCGCAGGAAGAACATACAGATTCGGGACTGACCGATACCGCCGCCGATGGTGTAGGGCAGTTCCTTATTGAGGATTGCTTTGTGGAAAGGCAGTTCAGCGCGCTCCGGGCAGCCTGCTTTTTCCAACTGTTCCTTCAAGGAGGTTTCGTCCACGCGGATTCCCATGCTGGAGAGTTCCAAAGCAATGTCCAAAACCGGATAGTAGACCACGATGTCGGCGTTCAGTGCCCAGTCGTCGTAGTCCGGCGCACGTCCGTCATGGGGCTTGCCGTTCTCCAGCTTGTCGCCGATCTGCATGATGCAGACGGCGCCTTTTGCTTTTGCAATATAATATTCTCTTTCCTTGGGTGTATAGTCCGGGAACATTTCTTCCAATTCTTTGGTGGTGATGAAGAAAATGTCATGCGGAAGGATCTCAGTTATGTAGTCATACTGAATGGACATGTATTTCTCAGTCTTGCGCAGCACCTTGTACACCGTCTTGACCGTATCCTTCAGAGTGGCTAAGGTGCGGTCCTCCTTGGAGATGATCTTCTCCCAGTCCCACTGGTCCAC
>DFDT01000178.1 GCA_002368865.1 Lachnospiraceae bacterium UBA3821
GGCAGAAACGACGATCCTGCCGGAGATTGTCACAGCCTCCAACATTGAAAACGGAATACTGGCGTTGCACGGCGAAAATGATAAAAAGAGAAGAACAACACTTCAGAAGAATACCAATATGCTGGATCTGGGTGCTGAGTATGAAAAATACAAGGCATGTATGGAATTCCGGCGAAAAGTCGAACAGGCATTGAGCGGAACGGAGTATGAGGGGGTGACAGAGTCGGTTATCGCCCTGATCGGAGAACAGGAGAGAATGCCCAAGAAGGAGGTTTATACCGGGGCTCTGCATTGTTTTGGCAGGGAGCGGGGGAGAGAGGTGTACCGGTTAGTGAAGGAAGTGATCTGAAAAAATTGCCACAAAGGGAGCCTGCCGATTTTCCATGGGGCAAAATCTTGCGCGAAGTGATAATTCGTTATATCATAGAATTGGTGTATTCATGATCCGGGGCGGTGAACATTAGAAGTTCGTGACAAGGTGGCAGATTGACATGGATAGAGATTACAGGGACAGATTGTACTTGGAGTTGGTGGAGAAGATTGTGGAGATGGGATACCCGAAGAGTTTCGGTGAGCAGATCGGGAAGGCGTTGGGCTCGGAGAAAGCGCTGATGCGGATGATCGGGTATCTTTACAGCGTGCGCCCCAAGACGGCGGAGGAGATCGCGGATGAGATGCTGGCGATCGTGAGCGACCGGGACAGATGGGTGCAGAAGAAACAGGCGGAGTATTATAACAGCAAATATAACGAGTTGCTGAGGGATGGATTGGAATGAGGAAAGAATTGCATGCGAAAAGGTTTATCGTGAGAAATGATATGGCATGAGAAAAATCTAGAATGAGGAAACATTTAGTATGTGAGGAGCAAAAAAATGATTTTGATGCATATTGATTCGGGGGGAAAAAAAGCGGCAATCCGCAGGGTGGCGGAGCAGATCGGGGAGACGGTCACCCCCATTAGCTATAATGAACTAAACTGTACACTGTTTAGTCTGCATACAGGAAAGCCGGTCACCAAAGAGGTCAAGCTAGCGCCATTGTATCAAATGCCAGAGCTTTTGGTGTTCGTCGGAATGTCGGAGGCGCGGCTGGATCAGTTTCTGGATGCATATAAGGCAGCAGGGATAGAACCGGTAGCACTAAAAGCGGTAGCTACACTACATAACAGCAATTGGACTGTGTTTGAGCTGATCGAGGCACTGAAAGCTGAGCGGGCAGGGTTCGGGGCACATAAGTGATATAGAAAAGGAACAGGAGGAGTAACCGCAAATCAGGCAATGATCCAGGGGGCCATAGATGCGGTGGATCGTATTCAAAAGCCGATGCGGGTCTTTCTTTGCACTCCCGATGCGTTAGGATTTGAGTCGGTGTTTCGGGAAAAGGCGTAAACAGTGATCTGTTACAGGAGCTGTTGCTGAAAAAGGATGAATTTGATCCGTAATGAATTTTATGTAGAATCCTGCCGTATTATCTGCTATAATCAAATTCATGAGAAAAAATATCAAAATGATCACACAAAAAAAGTTTGGAGGAAAACCAATGGCAAACGAGATGATAGAGATCCGCTGGCACGGCCGGGGCGGACAGGGTGCCAAGACAGCGAGTCAGCTTTTGGCGGATGCAGCGTTTATGGCGGGACGGTATGTGCAGTCCTTTCCGGAGTATGGTCCGGAGCGGTCGGGTGCGCCGATCACAGCATATAACAGGATTTCCGCGGAGCGTTGCTCCATTCATTCGAATATTTATGAGCCGGATTATGTGGCAGTCGTGGACGAGACACTTTTGGAGAGTGTGGATGTGACGGCCGGTCTGAAAAAAGAGGGCGCGATCATTGTAAATACGGCGAAGTCACCGGAGGAGATCAAACCGCTTTTAAAAGGGTATGAAGGAAGGGTTTGCACAATTGATGCCAGACATATTTCCATCAGCAATCTTGGTGCGTATTTCCCGAACACGCCAATGTTGGCTGCGGTTGTGGCAGTCAGCGGCTGTGTGGAGAAGGAGCAGTTTTTACAGGATATGGAAGGTTCTTATCGTCATAAATTTGCAAAGAAGCCGCAGGTAATCGAGGGTAACTTAAAGTGTCTGCGGCAGGCGATGCAGGAAGTGAAGGGGTGAAGAGATGAGCAGAAAAGCAGCGGAGATTAATGAACAGATCCCCTGGCAGGAATTGACGGTGGGATGTGAAATTTATGAGCCGGGTACCAGCAGGTTGACGAAGACCGGTGAGTGGCGTTCAAAGACGCCTGTGTGGATCGAGGAGAAGTGCAAGCAGTGTGTTCTGTGCGCGCCGTTTTGCCCGGATGCATGTATTCCGGTTGCCGACGGGAAACGCGGAGAGTTTGACTATGATCATTGCAAAGGATGCGGAATCTGTATCAAGGCTTGTCCCTTCCATGCGATCGAGTGGAAGGAGGAAGAGGTATGAGTATCAGAGAGAGACTTTCGGGAAATGAGGCGATCGCTACAGCGATGCGGCAGATCAATCCGGATGTGTTTGCCATGTTTCCCATCACACCGTCCACAGAGATCCCGCAGTATTATGCGCAGTATGTGGCAGATGGCAGAGTGGATACAGAGTTTATCTGCGTCGAGAGCGAGCATTCTTCACTTTCGGCCTGTCTGGGAGCGGAGGCTGCCGGGTGTCGTGCGGTGACAGCGACTTCTTCCGCAGGTTTGTCCTATATGAACGAGGTGTTGTATGTGGCCGGATCTTCCAGACTTCCGGTGGTACTGGCAGTGGCATGCCGTGCGCTGACGGGACC
>DFDT01000223.1:0-14119 GCA_002368865.1 Lachnospiraceae bacterium UBA3821
CCGTTGTATCTGGAGAGTTCAAAATACAGATACCCATGAAAACAGCCAAACAGAATTGTTCCCAAATAAGTTACAAACACCAGCACAGCCGCAAGCTTTGTCATATTTTCGTCCCCACGTCTGCGCTGCATCAGATACAGTACCACATCCACCGGCACCACGCATACCCCAAGAAGAAGCAGGTGGGCAATCGAGCAAAGTCTGGAACCGGAAATCAGAGTCGGCAGCCCGATACTGTCTGCCGCAAACATCATCATAAAAAACACAGAGGCAAGCACCAGTCCCAGATAGCCGTCAAAGGCATCTGTGCGTATAGCTATATCCTCCCCATACCTTCGGTTTCTGCGAGCATAGATCATGCAGACGATCCTGCACACCAAAAACAGGATCACCGCCAAGACGGACATTCTGATCAGAAAATCTGCCCGCTTCTGCCTGTACAACGCTACATAAGCAAACCAATACAGATTCCGTACAATCTTATAGAGTGCAAATCCTGCCGCTTTCCCGATCCGTTGGAGCCGCTTCAGTACAGAAGTCTTTTTTTTCACCGGCTGCACCGGAGCCACGTTTTGCGGAGCCGGCTGGCTCTGCGCCGGCGTTACATTCTGCGGCGTTGTGCTGCCCTGCGGCGCTGTCCTATCCTGCGGCGCTGTCCTATCCTGTGGCGCTGTCCTATCCTGCGCCTTTTCCCCGGGCAGATCTTCGGTCACTTTCTCCCCGGTCCGTTCGTCGATGACCGTGATATTCTCCTCTTCCGTATTATTTCCCTGAATGACATTCACTGCCCAGCCGATGGATCCCTGAAACGGCATTCCCATCGCCAGGGCAAGCACCATGGGTGCGATGGCGATCATAAAGCCCGCTGTTACAGCCCCCACAAGCGGCAGCAGCCTTTTGGGCCGCAGGATCTTGTGGAGATTCAACGGCACAAAGGCCAGACACAGGAAAAATGCCATAATAGTCGGATAAAAATGGACCGTCAAAGACACCGCTAATGCCATTAAAAAAATCAGCAGATTCTCGTCAATGACCCACTTCTTCATTACTGCCCGAAGTGGCCGCCATGCGATCCGATCAAATGCATGCTCACGTCCATGCCCTTTCAGATAACGGATCAGGAATGCAGCACACAAAAACATGGTATAAAAACCGAATTCTTGCGGGATCGTCCATTGCAGCCGAGCCATACTGTATACCTCTGTGATCCCGATCACATCCACCGTGAGAAAAAGAGTCAGTGCCAGGGCCGGCGTATACCGCCAACGAAAGATTTCTTTGAAAAAGCAATATACACTCACCAAAAGAGTCAGGATATGTACGCCTTCTGTAAAGAGCATACAGCTGTAGATCCGTATGCCAAACAAGGTATGCAAGGCGTAGATAAAGCAATGCATTCCCTCCGGATACACACCCGCTGTAAACACATTTCCCTGTGTCAGTCCATAGATCCACGCCGTGTGGGGATACATATCACTGGATCCATAAGAATAGGTCTGAAACACGCCGTAGCTGAAATAGACCATGCCGTAGCAGATAACGATTCCCAACAGCACGAATTCCCCCACGCGACCTTCCATTCTGGCCAAAAACATGCGGATCTGTCGCCTGAGTCTGCTGCCGATCGCCGTCTGTCCCCGGTACAACAGTTGTTTTATACCATAAGTTCCGACCACAACTCTGCCGGCCTGCTTCAATTTGTTCCTTTTGTCCGGGATTGCCCGGTATATGGCAACTGCAATGCCTCCGTAAAACAACAGCCACAGCAGCCACATATGCAGAAGCCCCACCAGCCCCAACACCAACACGATGGTATTTATTAACAACATACTTACCGTTGCACAGAAACCGAATCGGAAGGTCAAAGATTTTTCCTTCAGATATTTGCGGAACATGAGGGACGGCCACACAAATACCAAAACCATATATGCGATAAAAACCTTTCCATATTCCAAAAGCCAATATAAAGTGATCATCTTACCATTCTCCCAACCATACGCTTCCATCTTCGGTCTGTCTGTTTGCAAACCGGATCGGTGTTCCGTCAAACGCCCGCCTTGTCAGCAGCGACAACTTTGCCGGACAATCTGTATCTATTTCGATTTCAAACGTCTTTTCATAAATTCCTACGACCCCACACAAATCCATCGGAATCTGTACGGTTTCTTTTTTGCCCTGCCCATCCTGCCACAAAAGAAAGCTTTCCGTGTGCCGATAGATTGGCGCAAATCCGAGATTCTCTATCCGAACGCCGACTGTCAGACGGTAGTCCTTTGCATTTTTCTTTAATTTCACTCGGACTCCCCTCACCACAAAACGATATCCCAGATGAGCTCCGATATAGTCATACAGCGTTGCCCCTCCAAAAACACCTTTCTGCCCACAGGAAACCTTCTTCCAATAGTCCAGAAGCTGTCTGTCATGTTGTCTGTTCAGATAGGTCACCCGAATACGGGACAAGTATTGCAATGTTTTCTCTGCCGTAAGTTCTCCGGCATAGCCTTCACCCCAGACAGCTTCACCTCCACACGGCACTCCAAGCCCTGCCTGATTCATCTGGTCGATCTCAGCCTCCCTGGCAGCCTTTTCCATACTGTAAGTACCTCTGTCATTGATTGACCCCAGAATGGCATCGTCATATATCCCCACCATTCGGAACTGCTCTTCCTTTTTCTGTGCATTTTGCATCAGCATCCGCCGCTGCGCCGGCGTCCGCACCGCCCCAAACACCTGTCCCTGCATACACTCTCTGGCTGTATCCGCCAACGAAACCAGATACTTTTCCTCCTGATATCTGGACCCATGCATCTCGCCCCAATTTCCGATCAGCAGTCCTTGATAGACAAAGATCCGCTCGCCGAACTCCCTTGCCAGCGAGGCAATCTGCTCCATATGCCTGCTGACGATCCGAAAGAGCGACGGCTCTTTCTCCATCGCCTTGCCTTCCGTGTCATATGTCACCCGCAGTATGATATCTTTTCCCTCTCTGACAAAAAAGCCAAGGACTTCTCGCATCTGCTCCAGAGTTGCCTGCGGGAGTTCTCCGCTCACATCCCTGCCGATATCGAAAAGAACCAACACCAGTCGTTCTTCTCCCAACAGACAGCTGCGGATTTCCTCCTCCGAGTAACCGCCCCCCGCCGCAAACGGAAAGATCTGATACCACCCTCTGTCCGGATTTATGAGCATCTCCGTACACTCCTCAAAAGATGCCTTATGAAACCAAGTGATCATTCCAATCCTCCGCATCCACCGTATTCTCGATATCCAAATGAAACCATCTGCTCCGCATCCAGACCGCCGCAATGGAAAATAGCATTCGAAACATATAGCCAAGCGGTCCCAATCCCCAGTGCATACTTACGCCCTCCCTGCGGGGGTGCGTCCGCGCGGGGATCTCCTCTACCCGATAGTCCAATAAAAGCATCTGCAACAGGACATTCGCATCCGGATATTTATCATCAAAATGACCGAAACCGGCATAGTAGGTAAAAGTCCTGCGTCCCAGTCCCTGCAGTCCGGTGGTGGGATCCGTGATCCGCTTTCCGGTAAACAGCCTGATAATACCGCGAAACATTGCATAGGCTGCCTTTTTGGCAAAAGAAACCGGATAGTCCGGTGCCCCTTCCAAGAAACGGGACCCCAGGATCAGGTCCGAATAATTCCCGGCCTCGTCCGGTGTCCGCAACCGGTCAAACAACTTCATCACATTGCTGACATCATGCTGCCCGTCCGCATCCATCTGAATCACATAGGAAAAACCATGCAGCACGGCATATCGATAACCCAGCTGCAGCCCGGCTCCGTACCCCATATGATACATCTGTGTGATCACCTGCACTCCTCTCGCCCGCGCCAGCTTTGCCGTGTCGTCCCTGGAAGCATCGTCGATCACCAGCACATCTGCAATTCCAAAGAGCGGAAGCTGCAACAGTTCATCCAGCACCGCCCCGATACTCTTTTCCTCGTTATATGCAGGTATGATGATCAATAATTCTTTTTTCCCTTCATAAAAGCTCATAGATTTTAGAAAGCTCCTCTTGTTCCCGGTTACTCCTGTCCGCTGCAGCCTGTCCCAGTCGGGTCCTTAAGTCTGCATCCTGTATCAGCCGCACAATTCCGGCACAGACCGCCTGCGGTGTAAACGCGCACAACAGTCCATCCACTCCGTCTTCCACCTGCTCCCTGTTGCCGCTGCAATCTGATAAAAGGATCGGTTTCCCCAGCACCCCGGCTTCTCTGACCGCGATGCTCCGACCTTCAAATCGGCTGGCTTGCACATAGATATCTGCCTGCCGCATATAGGGGTAGGGATTTTCCACATCTCCCAACAGAAAAAAACTCTCCCCAAGTCCCAATCCCCTGATCCGTCGCTCCAACTTTGTCCGTTCCTCGCCCTCGCCCAACACATACCACCGGACCTTCTGCCCTTGCTCCCTCAGCAATCGCATTGCTTCAATGGAAACCTCGTATGCCTTCTGGGCTGTGAGCCGCCCCACCGACAAGATGCGGATACTCCCATCTTCCTCCGCGATATCCGCCACCGGATTCTGCCAAAATCCTCCGTCTGCCCGGGACAGGCGGAGAATCCTCTCCCTGTCCAAAAGCGTAGGGAAAACCTCTGTCCGCTCGGTGCATTCCGGGTAGACAGCCACAAATCCGTCTCTCACTTCTCCGGACACGACAAAGATCCGGTCAAACCTCAAATAGCAGTCAAGATCCAACTCCCTGGTGTATCCTGCCTTTACATAATCCACATGGATAAAAGCTGCCTTTTTGTGAGCCTTCACATGATCTGCCACATAATATGCGGAGCCGCCCTCCAGATACGCCACTGCCAGATCATACACTTCCTCCGTCTGCTGCCCGCTATCCGCAAGTGCACGCCACAATAACTTGTCCGGGTATATTTTTCCCCTTACAAGCATCCGGATCAGATTGGAGCAAAGATAGGGAAATATCCGAATTACCTCCCCTTTTCGAAGCAATGCCCGAACTGCGGTCTTCCTCAGCTTGTGTCGTCCCTCCGCCTTCCATACGGAAAGCTCGGAGTACTCTCTGTTTAACAGTTTCACATAAGGTGGCAGCTCTTTTACCAGTTCTCCCTGCCCTGTCAGAACATAAAGATCGATCTCAACCTGCTTCGGATCCAGTCTTTTGAGCATCTCTATAAGAGCCCTCTCCGCTCCCGCTCTCCCCAGCGTGTTGATCACAATGAGCATCTTTTTCACGTTTGCATTCCTCCAGTTCATGATCCAGCAGAGCCACCTTGAGGATCAGCTCATTATTTCTGCGCATCAGACCGGCCACCGCTTCGCTCAGCCAAAAGCCGCCCAGGATCGTACCGACTCCTGTGAGCAGTAGAAACCACCATCCCGACAGGCTAAAACACTCCGCAAGCCCCAGCGGTCGAAACAAGCTCCCCGCCAGGATCAGGATCACGGAAACCAGCCCCCAGAAGATACAAAAAGACTCCGTCAATCTGCGGCGGGCCAGCGAAGCAAGTGTTTTCCCCAACAGCACAATTCCCGCCAGGATCAGGATGATCTGCAGCAGCATTTCCATCCTCATACGTTCTTCCTCTCTTTCCCTCTCTCATACACCAGATTGGAAGGCATGGCGCCTTCCCCCCGTTTCATCAGATTGCCCTTACAAAAAATATGGATATCCAGCATACGCTCCACCCACCTGAGTCTGAAATAGGACACAGTCCATCCTACAAATGCCCCAAACACCAATCCGATTCCATACCACATCGGCGTCAGGTGTGTTGAGACAAAGCTCCCCACCAAGGTAGCCAGCACAAAAGACAGTGCTGTCAGCACCGCTCCTTTCAAATCATTGAAATAATACAGAAAAATGATCGCCGCATACATGACAAACAAAATAAAATAACCCACGGTAAGGCAGGGATAAATCTGCATCACCAACCCTCCAAACCCGAATTGCGGCATGAAGATCATACACAGGAAGAACACCATCACCGTTACAATAAACTGAATACGTACCAGGTTCACCAGTTCATCCGAAAGCTGCTCGAACATTCTGGATTTCGTTTCCCTGATATCCATACCGCGTCCGCCTGTCACCGCCTCAGAATACGCCTTGTACCGCTCATGAAAATGCATCTCAACACGGGAGATAAAGATCACGCTGGCGGACAGATTGGTGAACATGGCCAGACAGGTGGCCATATCATAGCTGGTCATACACACGAAGCTTTTGGCCACCACCATATGCATATCCGTTGTCCAGAACACAAAATTGTGCATATACAGTCCCAATGTATAAAGAAAATTGGTCAGCACCAGCGGAAAATATTTCTTAAAATACCGAAAAACCTCCCTGTATTTCCCGCTGTTTTCCCTGAAATAACTCTTTACCAACGCATATTCCAGACCGGCGATCACTAAAAAGCCCACATCCAGCGACGCCAGCATGGCATAGATCACGCTGACGCGAAACAGATGCACCAATACCAGCGAAAGCAGCACCGTGATCGTCATCCCAATGGTAAAAAATCCCGAAATGATAGGATATACCTTACAGATTGACAGATACAGCATGGAATAAAAGGTCAAAGTCAGTGCAACATAACCGCAGTACCCCAACAGCACAAATACCGGGTCCACCTGTCCCACCACATATTCCCGCACGCAGAACACGATCCCAAAAACCGCACTGAATATAATATTTGCCGCCAGTCCTACATAATAGCAGGGCAGAATGTCATCATACCGATCCAGGTAAATTATGTCCGATAGATATTTGGAAAGCACCGCATTAAAGGGTGATGCAGTGAGCAGGGAGAAGATAAAAATATAAAGCACCGTACAGGAATAGAGCTCTCTGACCGCATATCCCACTCTGGAAAACCCCAGCAGGATCTGCATCAGCAGAACCGCCCCGATCACGACAAACATGGGTGCAACGGAAATGATAGTGCTGTATCCGAATCCCGTGAGCCTGGAAGCAAGCGTATTCTTACTGTATATTTTGTTCAGTTTCACTCCTATACCAGCCACTTCCACTCACCGTCCTTTCCCAACACCTCTTTATAGATTTCATGATACTTCTGCCGCATCTGCTCCACCTGATAATATCGGCAGACTCTTGTATATCCCACTTGCCCCATCTGCTTCCGCAGCGTCTCGGAACCGGCCAGCGTTATCATGGCCTCTGCGATCTCCTGGGTATTCATGATATGGGTCAGAATTCCCGCTGTACCCAGATCGTCCCCTTCCTCGCCGTAGATCAGTTCCCTGCAGTTGCCGACATCCGTCGAAATCACCGGCTTCCCGGCCGCATAGCTCTCCAGTATGGTCAGCGGTTGTCCCTCACTGATACTGGTCAATATGGTGAAATCCATCCGCCCCAGATATTCCCTCACCTGTATCCTGCCGGTAAAGATCACATCCGAGACCCCCAATGCCTCCACTACCTCAAAACACTCTCTGGCATACTCCTCGTCCTCATCCGTAGGACCCATGATAAAGAGCCGCAGATTGGGAACCTTTTCCTTTGCAAAGGCAAACGCACGGATCATCGTCTTCACATCTTTGATCGGCGCCACCCGAAGCACTGCGCCGATCTGAATGTAAGCCTGTTCCTCCGCGCTCTTTCCGACCAATCCCGCAAAATTTTTCACCACAATACCGTTGGGCGTCAGTCTGGTCTTCCGGGCAGGACATCCCAACTCAATCTGCAGTTTCCTCGCATGTCCGTACAGCGCCGTCACGATATCGGCCTTGTCATACGCCAGTCTGGACATTTTCTTGAACTGTTCGATCCAGATATTTTTATAGATACCGCTCACCCAGGTTGCCTTCAGGATCTCTTCCTCGCGTTCTCTGGTGTAAATTCCGTGTTCTGAGATCAGAAGCCCTGCTCCATAAAGATACTTTGCCATTCCTCCCAGCACGCCCGCATATCCCGTGGCCACGCAATGGTAAAGATCCGCTTTGGGTATTTTCGTATGTAGGATCAGAAACAACGGCAGATATATGGACCGCATCGTCCAAAGGAAATCTGAAAACACCACCTGGGAATAATTTTTATCATAGCACTCCTCTACGATCCGGAAAAAATCCTCTCCCATCAGAATATCATCAATGGACAGATCCTCCTGGAACAGTGCAAAAAGAACCTCCCACTCTGTGTGCTCCCCCATGACCACACTGCGCATGGCATCATACTCCCGCTTATCCAGACGCCTTCCTTTTTTCCCCTGCCTGCGGGGATCTCTCCAATCCACATCCTCCAGATAGGCCTCGTAAACCGCAGTCACATTGTCCGGCAATCGATATTGAAATCTGCCGCTCTGTGATCTGTCAGATATAATTGCAAGGATCTGGAAATCCACCGTGGGAAAGGCGTTGATCATACTGTTGATCCAGCCTGAAACACCACCCACCACATAGGGATAGCACCCCTCTGCCACAATGCATATTTTCATCGCTTATCTCCCATGCCTTTCCAGCCCAAACGGACCTTCATAATGCAGAATTTCCTCTGAATCCTCCAGAACGATCTGTGCACTGGAGCCCTGTGCATGGATCAGCCAGGCATCCTGCTCCAGCTTCTGATAGGTGCCGTTCTCAATGCTCTTAATCTGCTCATTGTGCGTCCGGAGCAAAAAATATCCTTCCCTTGCCCCATCCTTAAGATACAGGGATATCACATCACCATTCCGCATGCTCCTATAATCCAATGCCAGAAAAGTACGCACTCTTGCATCACTTTGGGACAATGTCGTCTGGTCATAGAGCGCCAGTTTGGACCAGCCTCCATAAAGATTACTGTACACCTTGTCAAAATAGTTCTCCCAGGAATCCTCCCTGCTTTTGGGCCAGAGAACGGGATGAAAATCCACCAGCATATTGGAATACCCCACAGAATCCATGATTCCCCTGATCCGAAGTGCCTCCGGGAAAGAATACTCCTGCGCTTTGTGTGTGATCCCCTGCAGGGACACATCTGTTGTCAGATAGGACAACAACTCTCCGCCAGCCTCCGATTCAACCGCCATGGTATTCACCCCCGCCTGGGAAACAGCATCCCCCGCTTCCCGCAACGTCTGTGCCTCCGCCTGATCCAGGTACGCTGCACGGAAATCGTACTTGCAGCCTGTCGCTTTATAAAAATCCAGGTCTGCCGCAAGCTTTTCAGCCAATGTCATATCTTCGCCATACCGCAGGGATCTGCCAGCCTCCGCCCCCACCTCGTTGAGCTGCTGCAGATAAAAATCCACCTGTCCGCTCCTGATCAGCGGTTCGCCTGCAGACATATCCTGGCTCATAAAAAAACAGGTCGGCTTCAGATTAAATTTAGTGATCATGGAATAAATGGAAGGCCAAAATATATCCTGCTGAATAGACTGGGCATCCCTGCTGTACAGTCTGGTCACCGCCTCCTCATCCGCACCGGAAAAATCAGGAAAATCCACCAACAGCGTATTCTGTGCATTCACCACCGGATAGAGCACATAATCCGACATTTCATACAGACAGATATCCAGGAATCCATAACCGGTCTCATCATCCATATAACTGCCATTCACCGCAAAAACCATGCCGCCCTGACTGCTGTTCCTCCAAAAGATCCGGGGGAAATCATCCCCCTGATAGATCCTTTCGTTTACCAATCCCATCATGTATGTTTTGGATCCCGCACCTGTCACATACCAGGGCATCCGGAACATGGCAGCCTCCGACGTGTCCTCCGATGTGTCCCCCGATGCCTTCCAGCAGACTGCCTCTCCGCCCAACAGATATCCCTCAAAAAGTCGCACACCGTCTACCTTGACACTGTCCTTGGGAATATCTGAAATTCCAAGGATTTCCTGAAGTTTCTGATTTTCCTTTATGGCTTTCACATCCGGCAATGTGGCAAACAGGATCGGCACCCCTGCCCGCAGATAAGAATCCACATGTGGAAGATAATTCGAGACATCCACTGTGGCACCGTCGATCACCACCATTGTGGGGATATCGCTTACGCTGGAATAACGATCCAGAGCCTGCTCTCTGGATACCTTATATTTCTTGTAAGCGCACCACTGCGTCACCACCTGCGCTCTCTCACTTTCTTTTCCCCCCACAAAGAGCAGGTTCGGCACAGCTCCTTTGCGCAACCCTTCCAACCTGGCCTCGGTCCATGCGCTATCCGCAGACATACGCAGATCGGAAGCATATTCATTGTCACTGTAATAATTCCAGTTTTCCCGCATGATCTGGGCAGACTGAAACAAAAGCAAAAGAATTGCCATCATCAAAAAGATGACAAAAAATTTTCTTTTGGAAACCATGTTTCTCCTCTCTACCGGAATACCCGCAGAAGCTCCAACGTCTCTTTATCCACCACTACCGGAGATTTCTTCAATGCTTCCACTGTTCCAAAAAAATGTTCTTTCTCGCCTGTCGCAAAATAAAGCTTCAAACGACAGGTGTAAGTGGCAAGACTTTCCGGGAACTGTGTCCCCGCCCTGTCGCACCATTTTCTGCACGCCTCATAATCCTGTATCTCAAGAAGCCGCATGCTGACCGCCTCGTACTGGACACTGGTCATCTGCTCCCTGATATTCCCATAACATTTCTCCGCGATTTCATCCATTACATGAACATAGTTTATCTGCTCCATCTCCGTAAAAACTTTCTGGCGCAGCACCTGATCCATATATTCCAAGGTTGGTTCCGCGTACAGGGACAAAAATTGGGCCAGGTCTTCTCCGCCCTCGTTGATCTGCCTGCGGAAACGCTCCACCTTGATCCGGAACTCGTTCAATGCATCCTGCAGCACAGAGGCCGCATAATGCGCCGTCTCGCTGTCCTCACTGTTCAGGGCAAGCGAAATGGCCGAGAGAAAACTCTGGATATCTCCCCGGACCACATTCATCATCAATGTCCGCAGCTCCGTATCATTTGTAATCTCTATGGCTTCCTCCAGAGAGACGAGATTGCTCTCCCTCTCTTCCTCCGCGCGGACATTGGACTTCATCTTATCCTTGCTGAAGATAACATCCTCCAGATCCACCGGTTCGGAAAAGAAAAACCTGTAAAACAGATATGCCAGCAGATAAAACAGGGGACCTACCACCGGGCACAACACCATAACGATAAAATGGGTCAGGTAATTTTTATTTTTGCGGTAAAAAATTTGAAACAGCAGGCATAGCACGGAAATGATCAGATTGCCTGCCAGTATGATGCAAACGAGCATGAATCTGTCCGTCATTCTTCACTGTCCTCCAAAATCCTGCAGCCCAGCCCGATCTCCTCAATACGCTTGATCACAACTTCCGCATCCTTGCGATTTGTATTGGACAGCAACACTCCCAGCTTTCCGCTCTCCAATATTCCCACATAGTCATGCATTCGTAGTTTTGAAGCGATCCGGTCGCTGATCCCCTTTACATCCGCCGGTGTATCATACAGAATTTCAAGCACCATACAGTCCGTAAGGCCTTTCTTTTCCGCGCCCATATAGGCCTGGACCAATCCCATAAAGGCCTCCTTGTCCAACATCCGGCTGCCGTCCACATATCTTTCCTCCTCCAATGCGACCAGATATCTGTTTGCTCTCGACACAGCGGAACGGATCAGCGCGCTGATCACGACCAGCTGATTTGCCGTTCCCAGGGTCATACTCTCCCAAGGAAGTGACCAGATCATGATAATGGTCTGGATATGATCCAGCTCGTCATAGACCGCATTAGACATCAACGGCAATTTTTCATCCAACTGTCTGTTGATAAATACTTTGTGATTTTCAAGAGCTTCATACAGCGGGCCAAATTCCCTGTAACGGATGGAATTTCCCAATACCCTTGCCTTTGTGGAGGTGGAGGAAAACAATCTCGCATAGGAATCGCCCGATACCGTATAAATGGCCACATCCTCGCTCTTCATCAGCTGTGCGATGGTTTCCGCTGCATAGAAGAGCACCTCCTCCGGGCTGTACTGATCCAATCCTGCGGTGATACTGTATATTTTCCCCACGCTGTCGCTCTGATTGACGATCTGGGTCTCCAAAGCATCCTTGACCCGCACATTACTGTCATTGATGTCTTTGATATCCTGCAGCTGCATAGACAGATAATCCCGCTCTGTCTTCTGCTCCCGCTTCAGCTTGGTGATATTATCCCGCATATATCCCACCACCAATCCGATGATGAATAACTGGGCGATCCACACATAGGTGGTGCTGTCGATCATCACTTCAAAACCGGAGCGCTCCGTCATCTGCTGGGCAATGTATCCCACGACAGACAGCGTCGCCGCAAAGGTCGCCTGCTGCTGTCCGTAAACCACCGCAAAGATCAGCACATAGATCAGATACAGATCCAGCCTTGCAAAATATCGACTGTTCGCCGCCCATTGATTCAGGCCGCAGCAGATCACAAAACAGATCAGATTCTCAAAAAAAGGGATCAATACCTTCCAGATTCCCCCGGCCTTATCCAAGATCCGTTCCGTGAGAGATTTCTTTTTCTCCTCTCCGTACAGGAAAACCCGGCGGTACCTTTTCATGTGTTCCACCTGCTTGCGGATGACCTTAGCCGGTTCACACAGGAAATTCCCGCCGAATTCCGCCCGATACCGCTCCCCGGCCAAAATGCACCGATGTTCGGTTCTGCGCTCCGGCACGATCTCCACATTGTATCCGAGATCCATCTGGATCATTTTCGCCAGCTCCTGCTCCGTCATCTCCTCGCCGGAGGAAATATGGTACAGATGATAGGCATGTTCTTTGGCAGTGGCGATCCGATAGAGCAGTTCAACGGCGTCCGACACATACAAAAGTGAGAAAATATGAGCGGCATCCACCGTGATCGTGTAGTGATACAACGCTTCCACGATCATACGGCTGCACAGATCTCCTGCATCCTCCGCCGATTCCGGAATACCGAAGACATGATCCAATCTGAGGATCATAATATCTTTTCCGCAGGTTCTCCGGTAGTTTTCACACATTTCTTCCGCCTGGCTCAGGACCATACTCTTATAGCCGACGGGGCCCGCTTCTGTGTCTTCCGTGATGGGATTTTCATAGTTTCCTCCAAATACCGCCTGGGAAGAGAGATACACAAACCGTCCGCTTCCCGCCATCACGTAGGACATCAGGATATTCATCGTCCGGGAAGAATAATTGACAGCCTCCTCCTCTTCCTTTCTCCAATTGAAATTGGTATCGTAGGCTCCCATATAAATGGTCAGATCCGGATGAATACTCTCAAATATCTCATTCAGGCTGCTGCTGTCATATCCAAAATGATACTTCTCAAACACCCTTTGATAAGGACGGTCATCATATTTGGAACCCGTTAAGAGATACACCCGGTGTCCTTCTTTATTCAATTTCACGATCAGATTATTGATAAAGCAGCCGCTGCCGCCGATCAACAGTATGTTCATAAAACGCTTACACCTTTCTCTCCAACGATCCGCATGTCATGATCTTCGAGTAATTTCAGAAATTGCGCTACATCTCTCCGAATCAGACTGCAGCTCCCCTCATCCTGCGCGTCATACACCCGGCAAAGTTCCTGTACAATCTGTTCCATCTGTAATCCTTGTCCAGCCATCTTTATAATATCAGCTCCCATGCGGTTCAACTGGAGCGGCGGTCTGTATACCTCCCCTGTCCGCGGAATGCGAAACAGCCAATATGCACCTGCCGCATACCGCAGGGTATACTTTCTTTCTTCCATAGCAAATCCTCTGTTGTGCGCATAATACCCCTATCTTAATTAAAGATAACCTATTTCACAGTAAATTTCAATCTTTTGTTTCCTGTGGAGGCAACACGTAAAAAGCCGTGAATCCATTTCTTTTATTGAAACGATTCACGGCTATGACTTATCTGCATTATTTTGAAGGAACAGCCTTTAACACCACTGTATTGCTATCCTCATTCTGCTGTTTGGAATCATCTCTCGCCCGGATCACAAAATAATAAGGCTTCCCTGCTTCCAATCCTTCCACCGTTGCCTGGTACGGATAAATATCCGGTCCCACGCCATTGACATAACCGTCACCGACCTCCGGCGTCAACACACAGGTCTGTGCGTTTTTCAATTCCGGATCTCCTTCAAAATCAAAGGGTTCCTGCTGATAATACA
>DFDT01000223.1:14296-26285 GCA_002368865.1 Lachnospiraceae bacterium UBA3821
CAGAGTCATTGTAGACACTGCTCCACACCGGAGGCGTGTTATCGTCCTTGTTTTCATGATGAATGACAAAATCATTCACCAATGTAACGCCGCCGTCCGTAATATAGTGCTTAAACCCAGCCTCATACTCCGCTGCATTCAGGTCCTCCAACAGAATATCCAATCCGTCCGTAGAATTTCCCAGCAAAGTTTCTTTCAGATGATATTCCTCCGGACCTTCCGCATATCCCAGAGACAGCACTTCAAAGCCATCCGGGCGGGAAGCCTCCGCGATCAGCTTCGGCGCAAAATTATACTTATTATCCGCATAAAAACCGTCATTGTAAAGGGAGGTACTGTTGGAATCCAGCATATAGCTCTCATACATCACATAGTCCACATAAGGGCGCGGATTATATTTGTAGTGCGGCAGCAGCGGATTATAAAAGAACAAGCCGCGGTTCTGCAAGATCAGCTTATCGGGATATTTTTCCTTCAGCCGTTCCATGAAATCCGCCACACCGGGTGCCGTCCACTCAAACTTTGTCTTGTTAGGGCTACTGTCGTCCGTATAACTGTTTGGCGCGCAGGTATCAATCGTATCTAAGAACAGTCCGTCACAGCCAAGGCCACGCCCGTAATCGTCAGTCAGGATCTCCCTGATCCCCGGAATCTTATCGTTTCCGTCTATGGTCATCTGATCCAATGCATCAAACCATGCCGGATCGCCGATGTTGGTAAAAGCACAGTTAAAGATCGGATTGATATCCGGTTTTCCATTGTGATCATTATCATCCAAAAAATAGGAAGCATACCCTGTTCCGCCGGGAGATGCGATACCCTTGGGGTCCACATCGTCCAACAGCACCGCTCCGGCCGGGCGCGGATCCACCCGGGGGCCTGTGCCGTCTGCGGTGAACCGTTCATCCTGCAGCATCTGCTCCGGTGTCAGCCCGGCGGTCCTTAAGTCTTCCCCAATCGCGATATATCCCAGCACAATTGTTCCACTGTCCCGGATCTCCTGAATCTGATCCCTCGTAATATTCCCCATCTTCGGGTGCAAAATGACAACCTCATACTGCTTTGCCTCCTGAATGATCCGGTCGTCCAACGCTCCGTAATAGATCATGTAGGAGGATTTTTCCTCATAGGCAAATTCGTTTACCGCTTCATTCGCCTGGCTTTCTGTGGCACCGGAAGTATTTCCACCGTATCCTGCCGTCGATCCGAAGACACTGTACTCGTCCTCTTCCCCACAGCCACCAAACAGCATAGCGGAAAACAACACACCTATTATGGCCGACACCAATTTACGCTTCATATTCCGTTCTCCTTTCCCTGCCGTCTTCGGCAGGACATACGCTTCCAAATCTTATCATCCGGCTGCCTTCACATGTGTATCCTGCCCGTTTTTCTGGTTCATGATCAACATCTGCAGTCTGTTCTCCAGATTTGCAAAGCTCACATCCGGATCATAATCTAACGGCAACAGCTCAATATCCGGATACATCTCCTTCAGTTTTTTGCAGATGCCCCTTCCGATCACATGGTTGGGCAGACAGCCAAAGGGCTGCAGGATCACAAAATTCCTGCACCCATGTTCCGCATTGTAAATGATCTCCGCAGGGATCAGGATTCCCTCACCCGTGTCAAAGGTATGGTGAATGATGGGATCGCTGACCACGGACAGATCCTCCAACAGCACGGATTTCTCATGCAGCTTTTCCTTTCTGGCCAGGAAATCCGTCAGCTTATGGGCAAAGGTAAAGAACGGCTTTGCCACTTTCGTCCAGAATACCGTAGCCTTGTCTCTGGTCACCTTGAAATCCTCGATCTGCTTGCCTTGACAGAAATAGGATTTCTGGATCACATCGGTCATCTTCGCCTCGATGATCTCGAAATTGTTCTCCTCCAGATACCGCTCGATATCATGGTTTGCGCCTGGATGGAAATTCAGCAGATACTCACCCACGATCAGTACCGTAGGCTTCTTCACGCTATCGTCATATTCCACATCGGTGACAAGCTTAAGAGCCTTCTTAAATCCGCTGATTGCGCCGGGAATCCCATGTTTTTCAATATGTTCCGTGAGGCAGTCCATGGCCGCCTCAAAAGCCTTGTCCGCGCTTCCCTTCACTTTCTCATAAGGTCTGATCTTCCGCAGGATCTCCTCCAGCGTATCGATCATAGGCAGCGCGATGGAAATGATCAACAGTGATCTCGCATTCATCTTAAAGCCGGGATGCATATCATGCAGATCCACATCATCATTGGTCATGATGGCAATCTTCTCGTACCCTGCATCATCCAGGGCTTTGCGCAGTATGGTGGCATAGTGGGGCAGTCTACAGCAGCCCAGATACTTCGCCATGGCTACCGACACATTGTCCAGATCATACTTGCCGCTATTCAATGCGCCAAGAATCTCACCGATCACCACCTGCGCCGGGAAACAGATATCGTTGTGGGTATACCGTTTTCCGAGCCGGATTGCCTCCTCGCGTCCGATCTCCAGTGGAACCGTCTTGATCCCCTGGGATTTAAACGCTGCCGACATGATCTGGCAGAACGCATGGGAACTGTTCGGCACCAGCACGATCTTTTCTTTCCGGTCTTTTTTTGTATACTTCACCGGATAAGGATCCGACAACTCTTTCACCTCATGACTGATCTGTTTCGCCCGCTTTCTCTCAATGGTTTCCACAAAGGAGCGGACTCTGATCCGCAGCGGTCCTTGGGCGTCACTCTCGTCCACCTTCAGGATCAGAGGCGCCTTGCCGCTGATCTCCTTCATCATACGTACCACTTCATCGGACAGCACCGCATCATGTCCGCATCCGAAACTTACGATCTGGACAAACTCCAGATTCGGGTTTGACGCCGCCAGAATACTTCCGCCCAACACTCTGGCATGGAAGTTATTCACGATATCGATCCTCGATTTTCTCAACTCTACCTTGGGAAGCTCGGGCAGGCTGTCTGCCGTCAGCACCGGCACGCCCATGTTCACAAACAGCTCCGGCAGTTCATGATTGATCAGCGGATCGTTGTGATACGGTCTACCCGCCATCACCACGGCAAACTTATTCTGCCTGGTCACTTCCTCCAAAACCCTGGCACCCTCCGCTTTCAGCTCCCTGTCAAATTCCTTCTGGGCCGCAGCGGCATAAGCGATCGCTTTCTTCGTGATCTCCTTTTCAATGCCGTAGGTTTCCTCTATGTAAATACTCAACTGATTCTCTCGGTCCTCATCGGAATACCAGTAAAAATACGGGGAATCGAACTTTACGCCCTCATAGATCTCCGGATTATCCGAGTTGTGGATCACGATGGGGTATCCCTTCACCAGCGCGCATCTGGAGAAACTGGTCTCCTCCTTATTCTCGGAAGGCGTCACCACAATGCTGGGCATGAATACTCTGTCCACTCCCATCTTCGCCAGCTCCCTGATATGCCCGTGTACCAGCTTTGCCGGGAAGCATTCCGTATCCGACGGCACCGCATGGATTCCGTTTTCATAGATCGCTCTGGTGCTGATGGGCGACACCTTTAACTGAAATCCCAAGGATTTCCAGAAAGTGGTCCAGAAAGGCATGCCCTCCCAATAAAACAATGCTCTGGGCAGGCCGATGGTGATATCCTGTTTTTTCCCCACGACCTCATAGGGATATTCCTTGTTCTGCAGCTTCTTGCGGACTTCGTAGAGATTGGCCGGCTTATTCGCCTTGTTTGCCAGTTCCCTGACTTTATCCCTTACCGCCGCATCCTTCGGATCGCCCAGCACCTCACCCTTCTCACAGCGATTGTTGGTCACCCAGCTGTCTCCTGTGGAGAAAGAAAGAATCGTACGGTTACAGTGATTGCTGCAATACGGGCAGGGGGAATTGGCCTCCTGGGTAAAGGTGAACGCACTGAGTTCTTCATAGCTGATAAAGCTTGGCTTGAAGTCCGGTTTCTCCGCCGCTTCCTTGGCGATCAATGCAGAACCGATGGCACCCATGATCCCCGCATAAGGCGCACGGATCACCTCTCTGCCCACATACTGCTGCATGGCCCTGAGCACCGCATCGTTCTGGAACGTACCGCCCTGCACCACGATCCGCTCTCCCAGAGAATCGATATTGGGCACACGGATCACTTTTGTAAACACATTCTCGATAATGGAACGGCAAAGTCCCGCCATAATGTCATCCGGCTGCTTGCCGTTGCGCTGCTCGGTGATGATACTGCTGTTCATGAACACCGTACATCTGCTGCCCAGCTTCGCCGGATTCTCCGATGCAAATGCCCTGTCCGCAATATCCTTGGTCTCGATATGTAAGGTCTGCGCGAAATTCTCCAAAAAAGAGCCGCATCCCGACGAGCAGGCCTCATTCACCACAATGTTGGTGATAATCCCTTTCTCCAGCCAGATTGCCTTCATGTCCTGCCCGCCGATATCCAGGATAAAGGTGGGGTCGTCCACATATTTCGCCGCAGCCATGGCGTGCGCCACCGTCTCCACGATATGGGCCTCCGTGCGAAATGCCTTGGAAAACAAAAACTCTCCATACCCCGTGGACGCAGCCGAGATAATGTGCAGCTCGGCCCCCGCCTTGCGGTATTTCTCATACATGGTCAGGAGCGCCCGCTTCGCCACGATCAGGGGGCTACCCTCATTAGAGGCGTAGTAGGAATCTATGATCTCCTCTTTTTCATTCAACAAGACCAGCTTGGTTGTGGTACTGCCTGCATCCATACCCAGATACGCGTTTACCACCTCGCCCGCCTTGGGCGCATAGACCGGAGGTGTCAGTCTGGGATTCTTTTTCTTGAACTCCTCCAACTCCGCTGCATTCTCAAAATAGAGCATGCCTGCCCCTTCCGACTCCTCGTCCTCCGCGGTCACACTTTCAAATTTACGGATCAATTCTTCTATCGTATAAAGGCCCGCGCCGTGATGGATCTCATCAATGCTTAATGCCGCACCGTAAGCCACCATGATCTCCGGATGCTCCGGAACAATAATATCCTCCGGCGCCAGCGACAATCTCTCGGCAAACACATCCTTTAATCTGGGATGGAAAGTGAGCGGTCCTCCCTCAAACGCCACCGGCGTATTGATGTCCAGTCCCTGAGAAAGTCCGCCGATGGTCTGCTTCGCAATGGCATGATAACTGGAAAGGGCAATATCCGCTTTCTTCACGCCCTGATTCAGAAGCGCCTGAATGTCCGTCTTGGCGAACACACCGCAGCGCCCCGAAATATCATAAACACTGTCGCCGTCCTCCGCCAGGGCATTCATATCCGCGGCCTCCACGCCCAAAACCGTGGCCACCTCGTCGATGAACGCACCGGTACCGCCGGCGCAGCTGCCGTTCATTCTCATGTCAAAAACCTGGGATTCTCCCTTGTCGTCATCCCGGAAGAAAATGATCTTGGCATCCTGACCGCCCAGCTCGATGGCCGTTCCGATCCTGTGATACTCTTTCTTTAATGCCAGTGAGTTCGCCACGACCTCCTGGGTGAACGGAACCTCCACTTTTTTTGCGAGATTCCTCGCGCCGGAACCGGTCATGCAGAGTTTCACTGCATGCTCACCCACCACAGTCCTGATCTCCTTCAAGAGGGTCAGGATACTTTCCTTCTGCTTGGCAAAATGTCTGATGTATTTGTGGTAAATGAATTTGTCATTCTCACTGACCACGATTTTTGTGGTCGTAGACCCCACATCGATCCCGACCTTATAATTGCCCCCCCCGGTCTTCAAATCGTTTCTTTCCTGCATCATAAATTATCACTTATCCTTATGCATACGAGCCCGACAGTTATCCTATGTATCTGTGCCGTTTTGGGTGGCTCAACCAAAAAGCACAATATTTATAGTACCAATTTATCCGGGAAATGTCAATCAACCGCCTGACTCCTGTGATCATAAACCACAACCCCGTCAATAATGGTATACAGCGTCCTTGTGAACACTTCCATGGGATTTCCGTCAAAAATGGCAATATTTGCATCTTTGCCGACCTCCAGGCTGCCCATCCGGTCCGCCACGCCGCAGATCTTTGCCGGATTGACGGTGATCGCCTTCAATCCCTCCTCCATGGGCAGCCCCGCTTTCACAGCCAGTCCCGCACAGATGGGAAGATACTGGATCAGTGACACCGGATGATCCGTGGTGATCGCCACCAACATCCCAGCACGGTTCAGCACCCCAGCCGTCTTAAAAGACATATTCTGCACCTCGATCTTGTTACGGCTGGTCAGATCCGGACCCACAATGGCGGGAAATCCCGCCTGAGCCAGTTCCTCCGCGATCAGATGTCCCTCCGAACAATGATCCAACGTCATGGAAAGACCGAATTCCTTTGCGATCCGGATCGCGGTGAAAATATCGTCTACCCGGTGCACATGCGCCTTCAGAGGGATCCGGTTGTCCAACACCGGCTTCCAGCACTCTTTCGCAAAATCTTCCGTAAAAAACTCCCCGCTTCGATCAGCCTGTTCCTTTTGCCGGAAATATTGTTTTGCTTCAGACAATTCCTGCCGCAGCAGAGCTGCGATCGCCATGCGGGTGGACGGACTTTTCCCCTGCTCCGAATAATTGACCTTGGGATTCTCTCCGAAGGCCACTTTCATAGCGGCCGGCGCCTTTATGATCAGATCGTCAATGCGCCGTCCATGAGTCTTAACCAACGCAAACTGACCGCCCACCACATTGGAACTCCCCGGGCCGATCATGGCTGCGGTAATACCGGCCCGCACCGCGTCATCAAACGCCGCATCCATGGTATTGATAGCGTCAATGGCGCGCAGATAAGGGGTGACCGGATTGACTGTCTCATTACAGTCATCTCCTTCCATCCCTTTTTTCTCCTCCGTAATCCCCATATGACAATGCGCCTCAATGATTCCCGGCATGACCCACGCCCCGGCAACGGGCAGGACACACTCTCCGTTTTCCGGATGCAGCTCCACGCTGCCTTTCCCGCCCACTTCCACAATCTTCCCGTTTCGAATATGAAGAACGCCGTCCTCGTAGACAGGTCCCGCCATGGTCATGATCTTTCCGTCAACAATATACATGCATTCGCCGCTCCTTCTGAAATGCTCCGCTCATTCTGCCCTGTTAAAACAACTGCTCCGCATTCATAGGCTTATTGTCTTTCTCCATGCAGAAATAAAGATTGGTTCCCTCCTGCACATAATATCTGCTGGGCGCTGCTACCGTGCCGAGTTTCTCACCTGGCTGCACAAACTCGCCCTCCACGACCTCGATTTCATCCAACTGGCCGTAGGTCACCGTATAGCCGTCACCCAGTTCCATGGTGATGCCCTTCCCCAGCTCCGCGGTCTCAAATACCTCTATGATCTTGCCCTCTGCACAGGCATAGACCTCACTGCCGACCTCCGCACTGAACAGCGTGGCCGGATTATACTTATATTGATCCAACGTGGCAAAATAAACACTGCCGTCCATCTTATAAGACATCAGCACATCTCCGTTCACCGGCTTTGTCAGCCCTTGATCCTCACTGTAATGCAGTTCCATAGCAGCCTGTGACTCAACCGGCTTTCCGGTCTGTTCCTCGGGTTTTATAACTGCCCCCTCCGCGCCCTGGTCTTCCGGCTGCTGCTCATTCTGAGATGCGATCACCTCTCCTGCCTCTGCTTCTGTCTGCACTGTAGGCGCATTTGCCGTCTTATCTGTCAGCCCTGGAATCTGTACCAGTCCGGACCCCACCTGCGTTGTCGCATCCTCCGCCGGCATATAATCCAGATCATTCTCCATGTTCGTCTGGCTGTTTTCCGCCTGTGCCTTGGCCTGTTCCGCTCCGATCGCATTCAGCTTTGCGTCCGTGCGATTTTCCAATGCGGAAAAGTCCAGTGTATAACCGTCATCCAACTGTTTCATTTCCTGTCCCTTCATATACAGGCCCGTCATGGTCAGCGCAGTCAGCACAAAAGCCGAAGATGCCACCATTATGATCCTTTCACGCCTCATATTATCGCGTCTGTCTCTTCTCATATATTTTTCCCTCTCTCTTTCTTTATGGATAAATGCACTTTTCATTTCTAGTCTTGCCGAAAGAGAAAGTTTTATACAAAAAAAGACTGCGGACTTTTTCAGGTTCCTTTTCATCCACAGTCTTTTTCAATATTTTTTTTATGTACCATTTGTGCTTTCAGGCACCCCGGTCGTATTTTGCCACATCCACATGCTGGACTGTTCCCACATTTCCGTTCTCATACAGGAACACGCCTGTATTTCGGATTGCTCCGTTAGTCTGTCCGTTCGTGCCCTGCATCGTGAAATCGGTGACAGCATTTTGCAGGCAGATCGCACCCACACCCTTTTCTGCCAGACGATACAGGACATCTTTCCCCTGCGCATCTTTCGTCCATATCTTGAGCTTCGACCAGATTGCGTCATTCTCATCGATCCAGCCGTTGCCGTCCTCATCATACTTTGCGAGGTCCGCAAATCCGTTGCCGCTCTTTGTCCCAAACAGCTCACTGCCGTCGTTGATGATGCCGTCCTCATTTTCATCTAACGCAAGATATCCGCTGCCGCTGCCAAGCTGAGAAATTTCATCCGCTTCGCCGTCCGCGTCAATATCAAAATAAAATTTCTGATCGGACAACTGCGTCACATCGGTATCCAGGTTGATCACCAGCGGGTCACACATGGTGAAAGACAGATTCAGATCCTGTGAAAAGGTCTGCGTAAACTCCCTGCTCATGCCTACATTCACATTGAAATTGATCTCCCTGCCATCCGCGGTGCGCACCGTCCCCACCGTAGAGAATGCCGTGGATTCCTGCTCGTAAGCATAGGTTTCCTCCGTAAACTGAAACTGTCTTACTGTAGCCTTGGAAGCCATAAAGTTCTGCAGCTGGTCGCTGCCGGAAACCGTATTTCCCAATGAGTTTCCGGCATTTCGACCGGTGCTCTGCAAAGAATCGGTATCCTCTGTCAGCCCGTATTTTTCCATGAGCTTATTGATCCGCTCGCTGCGGTCTCCGAACAGCAGCTCGAAAATATAGCGGACCGTCAGCTGTCTGAACTCATTCCATGTATTACTGTCATCGCGGTTTGTCTGCCCGGTCCATAACCGCCCTCTCCCCGCGGAGCCGATCGACAGATCATTCTGCCAGTCCTGCAGCGTGTACAAATTTCCCTTACTCTCTCCTGTATTCGCTGAGGATTGCTCCTCTGCCTTGCCGTTTTCATTGTTGAAACCGTTTGTATTAAAACTGTTTGCATTCAACATACCGCCCTGGTACTCCGTTACCGAAAAACGGCGGTAACTCGTCTTTACTGACTGATAGCTTCTTGCGGACTCCATTCCTATTGTACCGGAATCAATCTTCAAATATTCCTTCTCTCCTTTTGCGCACCACTTGCTCCTCTATGTAAGCACAACGCTTTGAACCTCCTGTTCCTTCATAAAAAAGGATGGTATGAAAACAGAGGAATCCGTTTCTCTGTTAAAATACCATCCGTGGTGTCGCTGTTCACTTAGATGCCGGTCGGCCTTTCCGCCATCCTGTACCTAGTATATCGACACGATTTGAAATCTGCTTAACCCTGCTTTCACCGGTTTCGCACAATCTGTTTTTACGATTCGTTCCATTTTGGAAGCGATACAAAGCCAATCAACGCAACAACCTGAAATTTTACACGCGGTTGTAATTGATCAGGCAGCCCTTCAAGATGATCTGGCGCTCCTCGTCAGTCAGCTCGCCCAGCTTCATCTCAAACTCTTTCAGCTTCCCGCCTTCCGTATCCACAACATACGCTTTAATGACCTCGGTCTTGTCCTCCACAGCCTTTTTGATGTCCGGAATGAACAGGTAGTCCAGGTTCTTAAACGGAAGCTCACCCTCCTCGATCAGGAAAGGCAGCATCCCCCAGTTGATCAGATTGGAACGGTAACGTTTGGTGGCATACTCGTTGGCAATGTTTGCCCAGCCTCCCAGCACCTTCTGGCAGGAAGCCGCCTGCTCTCTGGCGGAACCGTCGCCAGGCTTCACCGCAAAGATGGTGGAACCGAATCCGGTGTTGGTGTGGTTTGCCTCGGTGAAAGTCTGCTTCACCGTATGCATCACAGGCTTCACATCGGGATGTGCCTCACAGGGGTGTTCTCCCGCCATTCTCGCCTTCTCCGCCTTCTGAATATCCTTCGCTCTGCCCACGTACTCAGGATCTTTTCTGGAAAGCGCAAACTCGGCCAGTCCCAACGGATTGGAACGATAGGAGGATGTCTCACCGGAAGGGATCAACTCATCCGTGGTGGTCACCGGGTCATGAATCTCGCTGACTACACGCAATACCAGATTCTCCGGCAACTCGCCCATAGCCGGCCAGTCCTTGATATTAGGACCAAACTGGATCTCCACACTGGGGTCAGCCACACCCTTGGAATCAAATACCCGATTCTTGTAAATATTTGCATCAAAATGATATTTATACTTGCCGATCTCGCCGTCAAAATCTGTAGCCGGAGTCAACACACCCTTATTTGCCGCGGTAGCCGCAATGGAACGGGCATCCATCAGCGCGACGGAGGAAATCTGACCGTTCTGCAGCTTGCTTCCCTCACGGTTGGGGAAGTTTCTGGTGGAATGACGGATACTGAAAGCATTGTTTGCGGGCGTGTCACCGGCGCCGAAGCAGGGACCGCAGAACGCCGTCTTCATCACCGCGCCGGTCTCCATCAAAGTCGCACAGCAGCCGTTCTTCACCAGTTCCATATAAACCGGCATGGATGCAGGATATACGCTCAGCGTAAATCCGTCGGAACCGATATACTGTCCCTTCAGGATATCAGCCGCCGCACAGATATTTTCAAATCCACCACCGGCACAACCTGCGATGATTCCCTGATCCACCATGAACTTACCGTTCTTCACCTTATCCTTCAGATGATATTCCACGGCACCGTCCAGACTTACCAGTGCGCGCTTTTCGGTCTCATCCAGAATATCCATCAGATTCGCATTGAGCTCCTCAATGGTATAGGTATTGCTGGGATGGAAAGGCATTGCGATCATCGGACGAACCTTATCCAAATCCACCTCGATCACACCGTCATAATATGCCACCTCACCGGGAGCGAGCTCCGCATAATCCTCACTGCGGCCGTGGATCTCATAGAACTCTTTAATCTGCTCGTCCGTCTTCCAGATGGAGGACAGGCAGGTCGTCTCGGTGGTCATGACATCCACGCCGATTCGGAAATCAGCGGACAGAGAAGCCACACCGGGACCTACAAACTCCATCACTTTATTTTTAACAAATCCGTTTTTGAACACGGCGCCGATAATCGCCAGTGCCACATCCTGCGGACCCACACCCTTCACAGGTGAGCCCTTCAGATACACAGCCACCACACCAGGCATATTGATATCATAAGTCTGGTTCAACAACTGCTTTACCAGCTCCGGTCCGCCCTCGCCCATCGCCATAGTACCCAATGCACCGTAACGGGTATGAGAGTCGGAACCCAGGATCATCTTACCACCGCCAGCTAACATCTCTCTGGCAAACTGGTGAATAACCGCCTGATGAGGGGGAACATACACACCGCCATACTTCTTTGCGCAGGTCAGACCAAACATGTGGTCATCCTCATTGATCGTACCACCCACCGCACAGAGAGAGTTGTGACAGTTCGTCAGCACATAAGGCATAGGAAACTTCTGCAGTCCCGATGCCCTCGCGGTCTGAATGATACCCACGAAGGTGATATCATGGCTGGTAAGCTTATCAAAACGGATCTTCAGCTTTTCCATATTGCCGGAGGTATTATGGCTCTTTAAGATACCATATGCCATGGTACTCTGTGCAGCCGCCTCTTTCGTGATCTCTTTCCCTGTCTTCGCTTGAATCGCTGCGGCCGCCTCCGGTCCCTCCGGAATGATCTCGGTACCGTTTACCAGATAGGCTCCGCCCTGTAATAACTGAACCATAAATTGCCTCCTTGTACAAAATCCGTATCAGACTCGAAAAAATGCTGCACAT